>NZ_JBEZBE010000048.1:0-47849 GCF_040646935.1 Streptomyces sp. NPDC044984 | reverse complement strand
ACGTGATCGGCGGCAAGTGGAAGGTGCTCATCCTCTGGGAGCTGGGCGAACGGCCGCACCGCTTCGGCGAGTTGCGCCGGAAGCTGTCCGGGGTCGCAGGCGGCGTCGCCGCCCTGCGGGCTCGGGTACCGGGACGCTCGGCGCGCCGCCGGTCACGCGCCGCCGGTCACGCAAGGTGGTGGCTCGTCCGCGCCGTTGCCGCGCCCGCTCCGGGCGGCGACGGCGCCTCGGCCGCGGTGGGCATCGGGCACACCGCGGGCCGGCCGTCCCGGCCACGCAGCCCGCCGCCCGCCGCCCGCCGCGGCGGGCCGGGGTTCCCCTCCTCGCGGGAACCCGTCCGTCCGCCGTGTCAGGCACCCGCCCCCGTGGGGGTGTGCCACGGCACGAAGGCGTTCGTCAGACCCGCGAGTGCCGGGCGCAGCTCCGGGTGGTGGCGCAGCAGCACCGTGATCATGCTGTTGCCGTCGATCCAGGCCAGGCCGGCCCTGGAATACACCTCGGGGGTGTAGTAGTCGGTGAAGAAGCGGTCGCTGTTCAGCCGACGCGAGGCCATCAGGACGAAGACGCGGAACGCCGTGTCGCTGAACGCGAACCCGGTCGGCAGCCTCTCCGCGTACAGCCCGACCACGAGGTCGACCTTCTCGATGTCACCGTCGTAGAGCCGCTCGATCTGCTCCGCCCACACCGGGTCGTCCGTCAGCTCGGCGAAGCCCGCCGCGGGCCGCAGCCGCAGCAGCCGCCGGAACTCGTTGTACCGGGGGACGCCCAGCTCGCGGGAGCGCAGGATGTCCGTGGCGGCGAGATCCTGCAGATGCCCGTCCGGGCGCTCGAACTCCTGCAGGAACCTGGGGAAGTTGTGCAGGGTGACCAGTCCCGGGTGGAGCGTGCCGAAGCTGTAGAGCAGGTCGGCCGTCCCGGTGGCCCGCAGCACCTCCAGCGCGCCGGGCCCCGAGATGTCGCGGAGGCTGCAGTGCCGCAGGGTCCGGTCGTCGGTCACGGAACGCAGATGCCACGCGTCACGGATGAGCGGGTGCATCCGGTAGACGGCGACGAACTCCTCGGTGAGGGAGTACGGGACGCCGTAGTGGTCGCGGGCGCCACCGGGGATGCCGCTGACGACCTCGCTGCGGCTGATCCGGCCGAACAGGTCGTGCACGCGTTCACCCGCGAGGCCCCACCAGTTGGCCCGCAGCGCCTTGACGGTCGTGGGGTGGCTGATCACCGCCGGCGTCCACTCCACGGTGTGGATCTTGGCGAGGAGCGCCGCGTTGACCAGCCGGGCACGCTGGAACAGCTCCTCGTCGGCCCACGACGGGTACGCGTCGTGCAGGTGGTCGCAGATCGCGTTGTGCTCCCGGGCGAACAGGTCCTGCATCATCGCGAGTCCCAGCCAGAACCCGGGCACACGGGAGGAGTCCGTGGGCGACGGCGACCGCTCGTCGTCCCACAGGCGGATCCTGCCCCTCTCACCGGTGCGCGTCAGCCGCTGTGCGGTCTCGTCCGTCCCGTAGATCTGTGAGGCGTCCCACCAGTGGGAGGAGACGTTGACGCGGGTGTCGGGCATCCCGGCGGGTGCCCGCGGGTCCCGGGTCGGGTCGTCCGGCGTCCGCATGATCCGCATGGGCCGTTCCGGCCAGGGATCGTCGTCCGTGAGCGGCACTTCCCAGGGCCGTTCCGTGGGACTCGTCCCGTGGCTGAACCAGTCACGGACCATGAACTGGAGCCAGGCGGCGACCAGCGAGTTGACCGACTCGGCCGGGATCAACGCGTCGCGGGTGAGCAGGGCGCGGCTGACCTCGCGGGGGGTCGGCCGGGACAGCACGTCCTCGGGGGTGGCCGGGCCGATCCTGTCCAGGGGGATGTTCCGGCCGAAACGGGTGCCCGCCATGCCCATGCGCGGCTCGTCGAGGTCGTTGTAACTGCCGTCGGCGGTCCGGTCGACCCGGTGGCTCCCGGACGGCGGCCCGGCGTCGGGCGGGTTCACCGAGGGCAGGGAGCCGGTGTCGTGGAGGTTCTCCTGCCGGAGCCTGACACGCAGTCCCAGGAGAGTCAGCAGACCCGGCAGGACGGGCAGCCGGTCCCAGCCGACGCGCCGGTCGACGTACTCGGCACCGCCGGTGACGATCCGCCAGAAGAGGGACGTACGGTATCCGGCCGTGGAAGGCCGTCCGGCGCGTCGCTGCTCGGTCATCGCGGTACTCCTTGCTCCGCCGCCGCTTCCGTCACCGCCCAGGGGGCAGTGGGCGCGGGAGGTCCCGGCGGCGGACACCGTGCCGGCGGCCGGGGCGGCGATGGTCGGCTCACGGCCGGGACCGGGGTGCCGGGTGAGCGGGACCGGGAAAGGGGAGTCTCCGACATGCCCCGCGATCCATGCTAGGAGGGGCCTCGTTCACCTGCACGTCGAGGACGGCGGCGTGACCGGCCGGCGCGCGCCGCCCACCCGATCGGCCTAGTGTGGACGGAGGGGGGTGACTCGCCGTGGGACCGACACGAGGAGAGCGCGATGGGCAGCGTCGCCACGAACACCTTCCCTGCGTACCGAGCGGTCGCCAGTTTCGAGCGGGCCAGGGAAGTCGCCCGCACGACCTCGCCGTTCACCATCGAGGTCCGCTTCCTCGGCGGACTGACGCGCACTCAGCAGGACGCCTTCGCCGCGGCGGCCGACCGCTGGGCCAGGGTCGTCGTCGGGGACCTGGACACCGCGCTCGTCGGCGGTGACGTCATCGACGACCTGCTGATCGAAGCCGAAGGCGTGGACATCGACGGTCCCGGGAAGATCCTGGGGATGGCCGGGCCCACCGACTTCCGCGACGAGTCCGCCCAGTTCGGCCGGCTTCTGCCGGCGAAGGGCGTGATGAGGTTCGACTCCGCCGACCTCGCCGTGATGGAAGCGGACGGCACGCTGGTCGACGTCATCACGCACGAGATGGGACACGTCCTGTGCGTCGGCACCCTGTGGAGCGACTTCGGCCTCCTCAAGGGCGCCGGCAGCCGGAATCCCACCTTCGTGGGTGCGGGCGCGATGGCGGAGTTCGCCGCGCTCCTCGGCGAGGAGGACCCGGTCCCGGTGCCGGTCGCCAACTTCGGCGGCCCCGGAACCCAGGACAGCCATTGGCGCGAGGCCGTCTTCGTCACCGAACTGATGTCGCCGTTCATCTCCGGCGCGAGCAACCCGCTGAGCCGGATGACCGCGGCGAGCCTCGGCGACATGGGCTACCAGGTCGACCTCGAGGGCGCCGAGCCCTACGAGCTCCCGGACCTGCTCCAGATCGCCCGGGAAGGCGCCCTCGTCCCGCACACGGCGCCCCTGGGCGACGGCATGATGCTGCCGGCGGTACCCACCCGGCTCCCCGCCGGGACACCGTAGCCCTCGGGCCGCGACGGTCGCCGTGGAGCCACCCGGGCCACGACAGTCACCGTCGTACGGCTGTCGCGGCCGCCCCGCCCCGTCCCGGTCCTCACCGCGTCCGGTGACGGAGAAAGTCCCCTTGCGGTGTCCGGTGACGGAGAAAGCCGTGACGCGGAGTTCGGCCCCTCGTGCCACCCGCCTCGGCCCGACCTCTTGACGCGTGAATGACAACAGTGGCTTGATGTTCCGCATGGGAGCGCTCCCACATCCTTCAGGGAAGGGGAACAACCATGCGCGACATCCGCCTCCTGCATTTACGCACGCTTCCGCTCCTCGGCCTGCTGGCCGCCCTGCTCCTCCCCGTGGGCGTGACCGCCACCCCGGCCGCGGCAGCCGCGCCGGCGGCCGACCCGGTGCGCGTCATGCCGCTGGGCGACTCCATCACCGGATCGCCCGGCTGCTGGCGGGCCCTGCTGTGGAACCGGCTGCTGGACGCCGGGCACACGGACGTCGACTTCGTCGGCACCCTGCCCGCGCAGGGCTGCGGCGTGGCGCACGACGGGGACAACGAAGGGCACGGCGGCGAACTGGTCACCAACGTGGCGGACCAGAACCTGCTTCCCGCACGGCTGGCGGCGACGCTGCCGGACATCGTTGTCATGCACTTCGGCACGAACGACGTCTGGAGCAGCGTCTCCCCCGACCGCATCCTCGCCGCCTATACCAAGCTCGTGGGACAGATGCGGGAGTCCAACCCGGACATGCGGGTCCTCGTCGCCCAGATCATCCCCATGAACCCCGGTACCTGCGCCGCCTGCGCCCAGCGCGTGGCCGACCTCAACGCCCGGATCCCCGCGTGGGCCGCGGCGACGAGCACCGACCGCTCCCCGGTGACCGTGGTCGACCAGTGGACGGGGTTCGACACGGCCACCGACACCTACGACGGCGTCCATCCGAACGACGCCGGCAACGGGAAGATCGCCGCGCGCTGGTTCCCGGCCCTGGCCGCGCTGCTGGAGGCGGGCGTCCCCGGTGGTCCGGGCGGGCCCGGCGGCGCCACCTGCACCGCGTCCTTCCGCGCGGTCTCCGCCTGGCAGGGCGGCTACCAGGCCGAGGTGACGGTACGCAACACCTCCGCCGCCCCGGTCACGGGCTGGACGGTGACGGTCGCACCGGCCGACGGCGCCCGTGTCGGCCAGGTCTGGAACGGCACCCTCGGCACGGCCGCCGACGGCACGGCCACCGTCACCAACGCGAGCTGGAACGGGGCCCTCGCCCCCGGTGCGAGCGCCGCCTTCGGCCTCATCGCCATCACCCCGGCGACCTCCTCCGCCCCGGCGGCGACCGTCGGCTGCACGGCCACCTCCTGACGCACGGACGATCCGGCGCGGACCGCCTCGTCACGCACGGGCGCGACCCGACGCACGGTCACCCGCCACGCACGGCACACGCACCCCGACGTGCCGCCCTCCTCACACACGGCACACACCGACACACCGACACACAGCACGGACAGTACGGACAGTACGGACAGCAAGGACACAGCCGACCGCACCCACTGGAGCCGCCATGAGACCCCGTACGCCCGCCTCCCCACGAGCCGTCGGCCTGCTCGCCGCCCTCCTGGGACTCCTCCTCCCGCTCCTCGCCTCCACCACTCCGGCACACGCGGCGCCCACCGGCTTCCGCGTCGAGAACGGCCGGCTCCTCGAGGCGTCCGGGAACGACTTCGTGATGCGCGGCGTCAACCACGCGCACACCTGGTACGCCGACCGGATCGGCTCACTGGCGCACATCAAGGCCAAGGGCGCCAACACCGTGCGCGTCGTCCTCTCCAGCGGCGACCGCTGGACCCGCAACGACGCCTCCGACGTGGCGAACGTCGTCGCGCAGTGCAAGCAGAACCGGCTGATCTGCGTCCTGGAGGTGCACGACACCACCGGTTACGGCGAGCAGAGCGGAGCGGCCACCCTCTCCCGGGCCGCCGACTACTGGATCAGCGTCCAGAGCGCCCTGGCCGGCCAGGAGGACTACGTCATCGTCAACATCGGCAACGAGCCCTACGGCAACACCAACTACACCGCCTGGACGGCCGACACCAAGGCGGCCGTCCAGAAGCTGCGCTCCGCCGGCTTCGACCACACCCTGATGGTCGACGCCCCCAACTGGGGCCAGGACTGGGCCTTCACCATGCGCGACAACGCCGCCTCGGTCTTCGCCGCCGACCCGGACGCCAACACCGTGTTCTCCATCCACATGTACGGCGTCTTCGACACCGCCGCCGAGATCAGCGACTATCTGGGCCGCTTCGTCTCGGCGAGACTCCCCATCGTGGTGGGCGAGTTCGGCCACAACCACTCCGACGGCAACCCCGACGAGGACACCATCCTGGCCGTCACCCGGCAGCTCGGGCTCGGCTACCTCGGCTGGTCCTGGAGCGGCAACGGCGGCGGCGTCGAGTACCTCGACATGGTCACGAACTTCGACCCGGACCAGCTGACCAGCTGGGGTGAGCGGCTCTTCGACGGTGCCGACGGCATCGCGGCCACCTCCGAGGAGGCCGCGGTCTACGGTTCCGGCCCGGGCGACGACACCACGGCCCCGACCGCTCCCGGCACCCCGGCCGCCTCGGCGGTGACGGCCTCGTCCGCGACCCTCACCTGGGGCGCCGCCACCGACGCGAACGGGGTCACGGGCTACGACGTCGTGCGGATCAGCGGCGGCGCGGAGAGCGTCGTCACCACGACGGCCGGCACCTCCGCCACCGTCACCGGGCTCACCCCGGCCACGGCCTACACCTTCGCCGTCTACGCCCGGGACGCCGCCGGCAACCGCTCGCAGCGCTCCGCCACGGTGACCGTCACCACGTCCTCCGGCGGCACGGCGGGGGCCTGCGAGATCGGCTACCGGGTGACGGGCGAGTGGCCCGGCGGGTTCCAGGGCGAGGTCACCGTCCGCAACACGGGCGGCTCGGCGGTGAACGGCTGGACGCTGCGCTGGACCTTCCCCGCCGACCAGCGCATCACCCACATGTGGGGCGGTACGCCGACGCAGAGCGGTTCCGAGGTCAGCGTCACCTCCGCCTCGTACACCGCGTCGATCCCCGCCTCGGGCTCGGTCAGCCTCGGCTTCACGGCCTCGCGGAGCGGCGCGAACCCCGGCCCCACGGCGTTCAGCCTCAACGGCGCGGACTGCTCCGTGGCCTGACGGACCGCTGCCCGGAAGGCACCCTCCCCCTTCCGGGCGGCCTGCCGTCCCGGCTGCTCAGACGAGGTGGGCGAAGACCACCAGGTTCTCGGTGTAGTCCTTGGCGGCATGGTCGTAGGGCCCGGCGCAGGTGATGAGCCGCACCTGGGCGTCGGGGGTGTCGGCGTACACGCGCTCGTCGGGGAAGTCGTCCTTCTCGAAGGACTCCGTCTCGTCCACCACGAACGTCGCCTTGCTGCCGTCGGCGCGCAGCACCCGGAAGCGGTCGCCCTTCTCGAGTTCGCTGAGCCGTGCGAACACGGCCGGGGACGTCGCCGTGTCCACGTGTCCGGCGATGATCGCCGTACCGCGTTCGCCCGGGGAGACCCCCTCGGCGTACCAGCCGACCAGGTTGGTGTGGTGGGGCGGCGGCGGATCGAGCCGGCCCTTGCTGCCGATGGCGAGGTCGGTGAAGGGGGCGTCGACGTCGATGGCGGGGATGAGCAGCCGGGTCGGCTCGGACCGCGGCAGCTGCCTGGCCGCCGGTTCACGGGGGGCGGGCTCGCCGACGGCGGGAGCGGACGGCGCGGCGGAGACCGCGGCTGCCGCGCGCGGCCCGTGGGCGTCGTCGGGAGGGTCCTCCCCGCCGCCCATCAGCGTCATGGCCAGCACCAGGCCGGCTCCGCTCCAGAAGACCGCCGTCATGACGGCGCGCAGCCTCCGCCGCGCCGGCGGCGTCTGATCGGTTTCGAGGGGGGAAAGGGGACTGGCCGGCATCGGGGGGACCACCTCATTCGGACACGGCACACGGACGAGCGAGTGGGGCCGTCATGACGCGCGAGGCACGCACGACGGCCCCGTTATGGCGCCGGGCACGGCTCAGGCCACGCTCCCGGCGGCCTTCTTGCGGCGCAGCGCGTAGGTTCCGGTGCCGAGGACCGCCAGTGCGGCCAGACCACCCGCGGTGACACCGGGCTCGGCGAGCCCGCCGCCACCGGTGTGCATCCCGCCGCGCGGCTTCTCCTTGTTCCACTCCTTGTCCTGCTTGCCGCCGTAGGACTCCTCGCTGTGCGAGTCGTCCTTCTCCTTGTACGTCTCGGGGTCGTACTTCGGGTCCTTGGCGGTGCCCCAGTCCTCCTCGTTCACGGCGGTCAGGGCCCCGCCGCCCGTGTGCACGCCGCCGTGCGGCTTGTCGTGCTCGTCGTACTTACCGCCCTTGTCGTACTCCTTGCTCTCCTTCTCGTACTCCTTGCTCTCCTTCTCGTGCTCCTTGCCGCCCTTGTCGTACTCCTTGCTCTCCTTCTCGTACTCCTTGCTGGAGGAAGACTTGTCGTGCCCCCCGTCGCCCGACTGGTCGGCGTAGGCTGCGGGCGCGGCGATGGCGAGGGCCGCCGTGGCCGTCGCGGTGGCGAACAGCATGCGGGCAGAGCGCATCTGAGAGTCCTTCCACAGGAGGCCGGGCAGCTGACTCCTCGTCAGCACGGATGTCCCGGGCTCCGGCATGATCCACACTCGGCCATGGCGCCCGACCCCACCATCCGGGACGTTCACACGGGTTAACACCCCCACCCTTCCGGCGGCACGCCGTCCGCGTCCGCCCCTGTCCGGCCTCTCTTGCCCCGGACCGCGCCGCCGCCTAGCCTGATTTTGTGCCGCCAATAAACAAAACCCGTTCGCACAGTGTGGTGCCGGGTACCGACCTCGTCCGACTCCGTCTCGCCCTGACCGCCTTCTTCGCCCTCGACGGCTTCGTCTTCGCCGGCTGGGTGGTGCGCATCCCCGCCATCAAGGAACAGACCGGCGCCTCCGCGAGCGCCCTCGGCCTCGCCCTGCTCGGCGTCTCCGCCGGGGCCGTGATCACCATGACGCTCACCGGCCGCCTGTGCCGCCGGTACGGCAGCCATCTCGTCACCGTCGTCTGCGCGGTCCTGCTCTGCCTGAGCGTCGGGCTGCCCCCGCTGACCCGTTCCGCCCTCGCGCTCGGCGCCGTACTGCTGCTGTTCGGCGCGGCGTACGGCGGGATCAACGTCGCCTTCAACAGCGCCGCCGTCGATCTGGTGGCCGTGCTGGGGCGGCCCCTCATGCCCGGCTTCCACGCGGCGTTCAGCCTGGGCGGCATGATCGGCGCGGGGCTGGGCGCGCTGGTCGCCGGTTCGCTGTCGCCGGCCCGGCACCTGTGGGGGCTCGCCGTCGTCGGACTGCTCGTGACGGCCGTCGCGGGACGGGCCCTGATGCGGTGCGAGCCACTGACCCCGGCCGGCGCGGGACGGACCGAGCAGGGCACCCCGCGCCGGCCGGACCGGCGTACCCGCGCGCTGGTGATCGTCTTCGGGCTCGTCGCGCTGTGCACCGCGTACGGCGAAGGGGCGCTGGCCGACTGGGGCGCGCTCCATCTGGAGGAGGACCTCGGCGCCTCGCCGGGTACCGCGGCCGTCGGGTACTCCTGTTTCGCGCTCGCCATGACGGTCGGGCGGCTCTCCGGAACGACGCTGCTGGAGCGGCTGGGCCGGACCCGTACCGTCCTCGCGGGCGGCTCCACCGCGGCGGCCGGCATGCTGCTCGGCGCGCTCGCGCCGTCCCTGT
This sequence comes from Streptomyces sp. NPDC044984, assembly GCF_040646935.1. Classification (NCBI taxonomy): domain Bacteria; kingdom Bacillati; phylum Actinomycetota; class Actinomycetes; order Kitasatosporales; family Streptomycetaceae; genus Streptomyces; species Streptomyces sp. NPDC044984. The sequence continues at coordinate 38,731 of NZ_JBEZBE010000048.1, read as the reverse complement.
GGGCGGCTCTGCTCGGTTACGCGGTCACCGGCCTCGGGCTCGCGAACCTGTTCCCCGTGGCCGTCGAGCGGGCGGGCGCGCTCGCGGGCCCCGGCGGAGTCGCCACCGCCTCCACCCTGGGCTACGGCGGCATGCTCCTCGGCCCGCCCGCGATCGGCTTCATGGCGGACTGGTTCAGTCTGCCGGCCGCGCTGACCAGCGTGGCCGTACTGGCGGCGGTGGCCACCGTCATCGGCTTCGCAACCCGGCACGTGGACGCGGGCTGATTCCGCGCGGCCCCGGCCGTCCGGGTGGCGGCGGGCCGAGCCTGATCAGGCGCGCGGTGTCGGGGTACTCGGAGGATCGGCGTCCACCGGTTCTCCACCGGCGGACGCCGATCATCCGAACACCCTTCCACGGACCCGGGAGAGACCGTGACCGAGCAGCAGAATCCCGTCGAGCAGCACCCGACCCCCGACTTCCCGTCCCAGGACCAGCCGCACCCCGGCTGGACCGGTCCCATGGATCCGCCGCCGGACCACGGGGAGGACTCCTACCGGGGCAGCGGCCGGCTGACGGACCGCACGGCCGTGATCACGGGCGGGGACTCGGGGATCGGCCGGGCGGTCGCCCTGGCGTTCGCCCGCGAGGGTGCCGACGTGGTCTTCACGTACCTGGACAGCGAGAAGGACGACGCCGCCGAGACCGCGCGGTGGGTGGAGGAAGCCGGCCGGCGGGCCGTGCCCGTCACGTGCGACGTGCGGGAGGAGGAGAACTGCCGGGCGCTGATCGACCGCGCGGTGGCGGAGTTCGGCCGGATCGACATCCTGGTGAACAACGCGGCGTACCAGATGTCGCAGCCTGACGGCATCGAGGCGATCTCCACCGAGCAGTTCGACCGCGTGCTGCGGACCAACCTGTACGGCATGTTCTGGCTGTGCAAGCTGGCCGTGCCGCACATGCGGGAAGGCGGCAGCATCATCAACTCGGCTTCCGTGCAGGCCTACAAGCCGAGCCCGCACCTGCTGGACTACGCGACCACGAAGGGCGCCATCGTCACGTTCACCCAGGGGCTGGCGCAGATGCTGATCGAGCGGGGCATCCGGGTCAACGCCGTGGCGCCGGGACCGGTGTGGACACCGCTGATCCCGGCGACCCTGCCGGACACCGCGGAGTTCGGCAAGCAGGCGCCCATCGGGCGTCCGGCCCAGCCGGCCGAGATGGCCCCGGCGTACGTCTTCCTCGCCTCGCAGGAGGCGTCGTACATCACCGCGGAGATCGTCAACGCGACGGGCGGGACCCCGCTTCCGTAGGGCCGGGCGGGCGTCCGTACGGCAGACTCCTGCCCATGGGTACTGCCTGGTTCTTGGAAGTGCTGGAGAAAGAGGGCCAGTTGCTGGCCGACGCCGCGGAGCGGGCGGGCACGGACGCCGCCGTCCCGACCTGCCCGGGGTGGCTCACCCGGGACCTGGTCGGGCACACCGGCGTGGTGCACCGGTGGGCCGCGGCCTTCGTCGCGGACGGGCACACCGCGCCGCGCCCGATGGACGAGCATCCCGGACTGGACGGCGCCGAGCTGGTGGCCTGGTACCGCGACGGTCACCGCCGCCTGGTGGACACCCTGGCCGGCGCGGCGCCCGACGTGGAGTGCTTCACCTTCCTGCCCGGACCGCCCTCCGCGCTCGCGTTCTGGGCCCGCCGGCAGGCGCACGAGACGACCGTCCACCGGTTCGACGCCGAGTCGGCCCGCGGCGGCACGCCGTCGCCGATCGCCACGGATTTCGCCGTGGACGGCGTCGACGAGCTGCTGCGCGGGTTCCACGCCCGGCCCAAGAGCCGGGTGCGCACCCCGGCGCCGCGGGTCCTGCGGGTGCGCGCGACCGACGCGGACGCGGTGTGGACCGTACGGCTGTCCCAGGAGCCGCCGGTGACCAGCCGGGGGGCGGACGGGGACGCGGAGTGCGAACTGGCCGGGCCCGCCGAGCAGTTGTATCTCGCACTGTGGAACCGGGTGCCGGTACCGGCGGTGTCGGGTGATCCGGAGCTGGCCGCGCTCTGGCGGGAGACGTCCGCCGTGGGCTGAGGGCCCCGCCGCTCAGCCGTCGGAGAGCATCCGGGCCAGCACCGCGCGCTGCACGGGCAGTACCTCGCCGTGCAGCGCGCGCCCCTTCGCCGTGAGCGAGACCCGCACTCCCCGCCGGTCCTCCGGGCACGTTCCGCGCTCGGCGAGGCCCTCCTTCTCCAGCCGGGCCACCAGCCGGGAGAGCGCGCTCTGGCTCAGGTGGACGTGCTCGGAGATCTCCTGGACGCGGTAGGAGCAGCCGCCCGGTCCGGAACCCTGCGCGAGGATGTCGAGGACCTCGAAGTCGCTGGCGCACAGCCCGTGTCCGTGCAGGGCGCGGTCGATCTCGCACTGGGTGCGCGCATGCAGCGCGAGCACGTCCCGCCACCGTTCCACGAGCGCCTGTTCGGCCTGCTTCGCCGCCATGGGCGCACCGTAGCAGGCATGCGCACGCAAGTCTCCCGGGCGTGACCTCTCCGCTCACCGCCTCGGTTCCCGACGGACGCCGGACCGGCTGCGGGCACCTTGCCGGGGCTCCGTGCCGCGAGGGCGGCCGGTCCGTGACCTTGGGCGAGTCCCCCGGCCGGGTTCCTTGCCCGCCGGGGCGCACGCCTGTTTCACACCTCGGGTGACCGGATTCAGGGGGCGGGCGTGACGGGGTACGGGGGGCGGCGCGGTCAGGCCGAGCGGGACGCGATCACGGTCGAGACCGGATACGCCCTGTGCAGCGCGGCGTTCGCGGCAGCGGTCGTCCTCGGGGCCGTGGCGGGGCCGGCGCTGCTCTTCGAGCTGCCGGGCACCTTCGAGACGGTGCTGCGCCACACCGGATCGCTGCTCGCGGCGGTGCTGTTCGCCGTCCGCACGGTGTCCGTGCTGGTCCGCTTCCGGCGAACGGCTCAGCCCAGCCAGCCGGGCCGCACCAACCCCGACTCGTAGGCCAGCACGACCAGTTGGGCCCGGTCACGGGCGCCCAGTTTCACCATGGTGCGGCTGACGTGGGTCTTCGCGGTGAGCGGACTGACGACCAGACGGCGGGCGATCTCCTCGTTGGACAGGCCGATGCCGACCAGCGCCATGACCTCCCGCTCCCGCTCGGTGAGCCCGGACAGGGCGCCGACGGCGGCCGGTTCCTTGGAACGGGCCGCGAACTCCGCGATCAGCCGGCGCGTCACCCCGGGCGACAGCAGCGCGTCACCGCCGACCACCGCCCGCACCGCGCGCAGCAGTTCCTCCGGCTCGGTGTCCTTGACCAGGAAGCCCGAGGCTCCCGAGCGGATCGCCTCGAAGACGTACTCGTCCAGCTCGAAGGTGGTGAGCATGACCACCTTCACGTCCCCCAGCTCCGCGTCCCCGGTCACCCGGCGGGTCGCGGCGAGGCCGTCGAGCGCGGGCATGCGGATGTCCATGAGCACGACGTCGGGCCGCAGCTCGCGGATCAGCCGCACCGCCTCCTCGCCGTCGGACGCCTCCCCGGCCACCTCGATGTCCGGCTGCGCGTCCAGCAGCGCGCGGAATCCCGCCCGGACCAGCGACTGGTCGTCGGCGAGCAGTACACGGATCACCGGTCCTCCTCGGCCTCGGTCGGCAGTACGGCGAGCACCCGGAACCCGCCGTCGGGGCGCGGGCCCGCCTCGATGGTGCCACCCAGCGCGGCGGCCCGCTCCCGCATCCCGGCGAGCCCGCTCCCGCTGCCGCCCGCGTCGGCGCCGGTGGCGGGACCGTCGTCGTCGACGCGCAGCCGCAGCCGCCCCTCCCCCCGTTCGATCCGCACCCGCGCCTCGCGCGAGCCCGAGTGCCGTACGACGTTGGTGAGGGCCTCCTGGAGGATGCGGAAGGCGGCCAGGTCCGCGCCGGGCGGCAGGCGCGGCGGCTCCCCCTCGACCGTCACGGCGAGGCCCGCGCTCGCGGCCTGTTCCACCAGCTCGGGCAGCCGGTCCAGGCCGGGCGCCGGGGTACGCGGCGCGGCGCCCGGCGCGCGCAGCGTGTCGAGCACCTGACGCACCTCGCCGAGCGCCTCCTTGCTCTGGGCCTTGATGGTGGTGAGCGCGCTGCGCGCCTGCTCCGGGTCGCTGTCCAGCAGGGCGAGACCGACGCCCGCCTGCACATTGATGACGGAGATGCTGTGCGCGAGGACGTCGTGCAGTTCGCGGGCGATCCGCAGCCGCTCCTCGTCCGCGCGCCGCCGCGCCGCCCGGGCCCGCTCGGCCCGCTCCCGCGCCCACTGCTCACGGCGGGTCCGGGCCAGTTCCGACACCGCCACGAGCGCCACCACCCAGGTGGCGATCACGATCTCCCGGTTCCAGGAGGCGGCCGCGTCACCGGACGGCGGCAGCCACCGGTACAGCAGCTGCGCGATCAGCACGTGCCCCGCCCAGAACGTCCCCATCGCCGCCCAGGAGGCGTGCCGGTGCCCGGAGACGACGGCGCTGAAGCAGGCCACGGCGACGGTGAGGAACACCGGCCCGTGCGGGTATCCGGCGCCGGTGTAGAGCAGGACGGCGGCGACCGCCCCGAACACCACGGGCACGGGGTGCCGCCGTCGCCACAGCAGCAGCACCCCGGACGCCAGCAGCAGCACCCGTGCGACGGGGTCGAGGGCGACCCGCTCGCCCTCCTGGGCGCGGTCGGCGAAGCCGGAGCCGACCAGCACGAACGCGGTGAGCAGCACGGTGGAGCGCCAGGGCCACCGGGGGCGCCCGTGCTCGCCGTCCTCGTCGGCGCCGCCGGTCCTGCGGCCCCGTCCGGGCGGGCCGTACCGCCACGGCCGGGGCGGCCGCACGGGGCGCCGCCGCCCCGGCGGCCCGCCGCCGGGGCCACGCTGCTCGTCCATGTCCGCCACGCTAGACGCCCGGCGCCCCGGCCCGCGTCAGCCCGGCGTGGTGATCACACGTACTCCCGGTGAAGTACCTCCGCCGGCGCGTCGGCCTCCCGGATCCGCAGCCGGCGCAGTGGCCGCGGCGCCCACCGGTTCGCGCGCCCCGCGAGCCGCATCGTCACCGGCGGCAGCACGACCCGGACGAGGGTGGCGTCCACGAGGGTCGTCAGGGCGGTGCCGACCCCGCCGGTGGCGTAGGACGGGAAGGACACGGGCCGCCGCCCGGTGGGCGTCGCGGAGGACGCGAGGCGGACGCGGGAGGCGGACGGGAGCGTGCCCCGGATCACGGCCGGGAGCCGGCCTCCTCGCCCGCGGGACGCCGGTCCAGTGCCATCAGCGCGCGGTGGGCCAGCGGGTGGGTGCGGACCAGCTCGCCGAGCGTCGTCGAGCCCTGGGTGATGTCCTTGAACGCCTTCCAGGCCGGGCGGAAGCCGGTGAGGACCGCGTGGAACACCCCCGGACGCCGTTCGAACGCGGCCAGCATCCGCTTGCCGACGCTCATCTCCACGCCGAGTCCCGCCTTCACGGCGAAGGCGTAGTTCAGCGCCTGCCGGCGCGTGTCCACGGCGTCGTGCGCCTCGGCGATCCGCACCGCCCACTCCCCCGCCAGCCGGCCCGAGCGCAGCGCGAAGGAGATGCCCTCGCGGGTCCACGGCTCCAGCAGCCCCGCCGCGTCCCCGCACACCAGCACCCGCCCGCGCGACAGCGGCGAGTCGTCGGCGCGGCAGCGCGTCAAGTGGCCGGAGGAGATGCTCGGTTCGAAGCCGGCGAGGCCGAGCCGCCCGATGAAGTCCTCCAAGTAGCGCTTGGTCGCGGCGCCTTCACCGCGCCGCGAGATCACGCCGACGGTGAGCGTGTCGCCCTTGGGGAAGACCCAGCCGTAACTGCCGGGCATCGGGCCCCAGTCGATGAGCACCCGGCCCTTCCAGTCCTCGGCGACCGTCTCCGGCACCGGGATCTCCGCCTCCAGGCCGAGGTCGACCTGGTCCAGCTTGACGCCGACGTGGGCCCCTATGCGGCCGGCGCTGCCGTCCGCGCCGACCACGGCCCGCGCGAGCACGGTCTCGCCGCCCTGCAGGACGACGGCGACCGTGCGCCGGTCCGGTACGGCCGAGCCGTGCTGCTCCACCCGCTGCACGGCGACGCCGGTGCGCAGCTCGGCGCCCGCCTTCTGCGCGTGCTCCACGAGCTGCTGGTCGAACTCGGGCCGGTTGATCAGCCCGAACAGCATCTGCCGGGAGCGGCGGGTGCGGCTGAAGCGGCCGTTGTTCGAGAACGTCACCGCGTGCACCCGGTCCTTGAACGGGAGCTCGAAGCCGGGCGGGAGCGAGTCGCGGGAGGGGCCGATGATGCCGCCGCCGCACGTTTTGTAGCGCGGCAGTTCCGCCTTCTCCAGCAACAGCACGCGCCGTCCCGCGACCGCCGCCGCGTAGGCGGCCGAGGCCCCCGCGGGCCCCGCGCCCACCACGACGACGTCCCACACCTGCTGTACGTCGTCCGCCGAAGAGTTCTCGCTGCTCACGATGGTCTACTGCTCCCGATCCAGCCGCCTGCCGCTGATGTCCCCCCGCATCCTACGGCGGCGGTCACCGAGGCTCGCTGTGGGAGGATCGGCGGCGTGAGTGCCCCGTACACGGGTCCTCACGCACACCGCACGATCATCTCGTACGAAGAAGTTCGCAGAAGTTCCAACGTCGCACCCACAAGGAGCGTGCCCATGTCGTCGAATCCGGTCGCCGCGACCGTCGCCTCGCTGATGCCCAGGGCGAAGGAGGAGCTCACCGAACTGGTGGCCTTCAAGTCGGTGGCGGACTTCGACCAGTTCCCGCGGGTCGAGAGCGAGGGCGCCGCCCGCTGGATCGCCGACGCGCTCACCGCCGAGGGCTTCCAGGACGTGGCGCTGCTCGACACCCCGGACGGCACGCAGTCGGTGTACGGCTTCCTGCCGGGCCCCGAGGGCGCCAGGACCGTGCTGCTGTACGCGCACTACGACGTGCAGCCGCCGCTGGACGAGGCCGGCTGGGCCACCCCGCCCTTCGAGCTGACCGAGCGCGACGGCCGCTGGTACGGGCGCGGGGCCGCCGACTGCAAGGGCGGCGTGATCATGCACCTGCTGGCGCTGCGGGCGCTGAAGGCGAACGGCGGCGTCCCCGTGCACGTCAAGGTGATCGTCGAGGGTTCGGAGGAGCAGGGCACCGGCGGCCTGGAGCGGTACGCCGAGGACCACCCCGACCTGCTGACGGCCGACACCATCGTGATCGGCGACGCCGGCAACTTCCGCGCCGGTCTGCCGACGGTCACCTCCACCCTGCGCGGCATGACGCTCGTCCGGGTGCGGATCGACACCCTGGAGGGCAACCTGCACTCCGGCCAGTTCGGCGGGGCCGCGCCCGACGCGCTGGCCGCGCTCGTGCGCGTGCTGGACTCGCTGCGTGCCGAGGACGGCGGCACCACCGTCGACGGGCTGGCCGGCGACGAGACGTGGGACGGACTGCGGTACGACGACGAGCAGTTCCGCAAGGACGCCAAGGTGCTCGACGGTGTGGAGCTGATCGGTTCCGGCACGGTCGCCGACCGCATCTGGGCGCGCCCGGCGGTGACCGTGCTCGGCATCGACTGCCCGCCGGTGGTCGGCGCCACGCCCTCGGTGCAGGCGAGCGCCCGCGCGCTGATCAGCCTGCGGGTGCCGCCGGGCGTCGACGCGGTCGAGGCGACCGGGCTGCTCCGCGCGCACCTGGAGTCGCACACGCCGTGGGGCGCGCGGGTGAGCACCGAGCAGATCGGTCAGGGGCAGGCGTTCCGCGCGGACACCGCCAGCCCGGCCTACCAGGCCATGGCCGACGCGATGGCGGTGGCGTACCCGGGCCAGGAGATGCAGTACGCGGGCCAGGGCGGCTCGATCCCCCTGTGCAACACCCTCGCCGCCCTCTACCCGAAGGCGGAGATCCTGCTCATCGGCCTGAGCGAGCCGGAGGCGCAGATCCACGCGGTGAACGAGAGCGTGTCCCCCGACGAACTCGAGCGGCTGTCGGTCGCGGAAGCGCTGTTCCTGCGCAACTACGCGTCCGGCGCGAACTGACCGCCGCAGTCCGGCCGTACTCGAGGACGTCACGGGCGGGACGGCTTCCCTGACCCGGCGGGGCGTTCGGGCTCTCCCGGAAAAGGAGGCCGCCCCACCCGTCCACGGCACCGTGCCGCCGGGCGGGTCCGCCCCCGCCCGGCAGCGGGCCGCCGGCCGGCGTCCGCCGGTCCGGGCTCATCCGACCGGCACTCCGGCCTCCAGGTACATCGCCTTCCCGCGTTCCCTCGCCCGCAGTGCCCGCCGCAGCCGTTCGTAGCGGACCGGGGGCAGCAGATCGGCGGCCTCGGCCTCGGAGGCGAAGCGCCAGCCGCGCAGTTCCGGTCCGGGCAGCAGGAGGCGTCCGGCGGCCGCGGAGTCGAGACGGCCGCCGTCGAAGAGCAGCCGCAGGCCGCCGAATCCGGGCGGCGCGGGCGGCTCCCAGTCGACGACGAGGAGCGCCGGTACGTCGTCGAGGCGGATCCCGGTCTCCTCGGCGACCTCGCGCATGCCCGCACGCGCGGGGGCCTCACCGCGTTCCACGACCCCGCCCGGGAACTCCCAGCCCGGCTTGTAGGTCGGATCGACGAGCAGGACCCGGTCCTGCTCGTCGAAGAGCAGCACACCGGCGGCGACCGTCTCGGCGGTGGGTTCGGGCGTCTGCACGATGTCGCAGGCCGGCACCTCCCCGCTGCCGACCGCCTCCGCTATCCGCAGGGCGGTCTCGTAGGGGCTGAGGGTCCCGCTGTCGACCGGGTAGGCGTCGGCGGTGAGCCAGGCGGCGAGGGCCGCCTTGTACGGTTCGATGTGGTCGTACGACCATTGCCGGACGCGCATGTCGCCGTCGGGGAGGTCCGCCGGGACCTCGCGGCCGGCTATGCGCTCACGCAGGATCGTTTCCGCCGGGGCGAGGAGGACGTGCCGGACCGGTATCCGGCGGGCGGCGAGCCCGCCGAAGATCTCGTCGCGGTGCTCCTGGCGCAGCAGGGTCATGGGGACCACGAGGGTCCCGCCGAGCTCGGCGAGCATCGCGGCCGCCGTGTCGATCACGAGTCGTCGCCAGATCGGGAGGTCCTGGAAGTCGCCGACCTCGGCGAGGCGTTTGGGCGGAAGCAGCCGGTCCAGTGCTCCGCCGATGACCTCGGGGTCGAAGAGCGTGCTGTTCGGGATCAGCTCGATCAGTTCGCGCGCGGTGGTGGTCTTTCCCGCACCGAACGCCCCGTTGACCCAGACGATCACGTTTCCCCCTCTTCTGTTGGCCCCCTGTGGCTTGCCCGCTCCACCCTGCCACGGAAACCAGATCCGGTTGAGAACGCGCGAGAACGGCGCCGGCGCCCCTGTCGTCCAGGGGCGCCGGCGCCGTACGGCCGTGCCGTGGGGCTCGTCAGTCCTTCTCACCCCGGTCGATGTCCAGCTCCACGGTGTTGTCCTCGGCGACGGTCCGGTCGAGGGTGCCGAGGGTGTCGTCGACGCCGAGCGGGGCGCCCCCGTCGGCGGCCGCGTGCGACGGGGTGACGGCCGCGACGACGAAGCCGGTGGCGAGGGAGGCGATGGCCAGCATGCTGCGCTTCTTCATGCCCGGCACAACTGCCGGAACGGCCCCGGGGTCACGCACGTGTTCCCGGGTCCACCCCGGTGGCCGTCACGGCGCCGCGCACGACAGGCCGCACCGCGAAACCCCGGGCACCGGCGGCCGGTGGCAGGGACCCGCGACCGGTGGCCGGCGGCGGGGACCGGACCCGGCCCTCAGACTCCCGCCACCGCCGTGTCCGTCCTGCCCGCCAGCGCCGCCGCCGCCGCGCCCACCAGGCCCGCGTCCGTCCCCATCCGGGCCGGGGTCACGGCGAGGCGCTGGACGAAGGACAGGGTGGCGTACTCGGTGAGTGCCTTGCGGAGGGGGGTGAAGAGGACCTCGCCCGCCTTGCCCACGCCCCCGCCGATCACGGCGATGTCGATCTCGACGAGTGTCGCGGTGGCCGCGATGCCGGCGGCCAGCGCCCTGGCCGCCCGCTCGAACGACGCCGCGGCCACCGGATCGCCGGCCCGGGCGGCGGCGGCCACCGCGGCGGCGGAGGTGTCGCCGTCCGGGCCGGGACGCCAGCCGTCGTCCAGGGCGCGGCGGGCGATGTTGGGGCCGCTCGCGATGCGCTCCACGCAGCCGCGCGAACCGCACGGGCACGGGTCGCCGTCGAGGTCCACACTGATGTGGCCGATGTGGCCCGCGTTGCCGGTGGGCCCGGGGTGCAGCCGGCCGCCGAGCACCAGGCCGCCGCCGACCCCGGTCGAGACGACCATGCACAGCGCGTTGTCGTGGCCGCGGGCGGCACCCTGCCAGTGTTCGGCGGCCGTGATCGCCACCCCGTCGCCGATCAGCTCCACGGGCAGGCCTCCGGCCGCGTCCCGGACCCGGGCGACGAGCGGGTAGTCGCGCCAGCCGGGCACGTTGACCGGGCTCACCGTGCCCGCGGAGGCGTCCACCGGGCCGGCGCTGCCGATGCCCACCGCGCCGGCGCGGTGCCACAGCGGGGACGCGGTGAGCTCACCGAGCACCGCCTCGACCGCCCGCATCACGGTCTCACCGTTCTCCTGCGCGGGCGTCGGCCGCTGGGCGCGGACCAGGATCCGGCCCTGGCCGTCCACCAGCGCGCCGGCGATCTTGGTGCCGCCGATGTCGAGCGCGGCCACGAGGTCGGTGTGCATCAGTGTCGGATCTCCCCGTTGAAACATCAGAAAACCGCCGAGAACGACCATGCGCGCCCAGGAGGCAACACATGGAGCACGGACAACGGCCGATCGTGCGGCGAGGTGCGGGCCGGAGTGTGCACGGGACAGTGTCCCCCGAGCCTGACAACGTTGTCCAGGCTCTATGCTCGACGCCACATCCTCATACAAGCCCATGGGCCTACGCATCCCCGTGGCCGACAGGACAGGACACCGCACCGTGCCGGAGACGACCCGCCGCACCGACCGCATCCCAGGGACCCGTTACGGCAACCGTCCGACGATGAAGGACGTGGCCGCGCGCGCCGGGGTCGGGCTCAAGACGGTCTCCCGCGTGGTCAACGGCGAGCCCGGCGTCACGCCGGAGACGGAGCGCCGCGTCCAGGAGGCGATCGAGGCGCTCGGCTTCCGCCGCAACGACAGCGCCCGCGTGCTGCGCAAGGGCCGCACCGCCAGCATCGGCCTGGTCCTGGAGGACCTCGCGGACCCGTTCTACGGACCGCTGAGCCGGGCGGTCGAGGAGGTGGCCCGCGCGCACGGCGCCCTGCTGATCAACGGCTCCAGCGCGGAGGACGCCGACCGCGAGCAGGAGCTGGTGCTGGCGCTGTGCGCACGGCGGGTGGACGGTCTCGTGGTGATCCCGGCCGGGGACGACCACCGCTATCTGGCGCCGGAGATCAAGGCGGGCGTCGCCACCGTCTTCGTGGACCGTCCGGCCGGGCACATCGACGTGGACGTCGTCGTGTCGGACAACTTCGGCGGCGCCCACGACGGCGTGAGCCACCTGATCGCGCACGGGCACCGCCGGATCGGCTTCATCGGCGACATGCCCCGCATCCACACCGCGGCCGAGCGGCTGCGCGGCTACCGAACCGCCATGGAGGACGCGGGGATAACGGTGGCGGACCCCTGGATGTCGCTGGGCGTCACCGACCCGGAGCGGGTGCGCCGGGCGGCCGAGGAGATGCTCTCAGGACCGGATCCGGTCACCGCGATCTTCACGGGCAACAACCGGGTGACGGTCACCGTGATCCGGGTGCTGGCCGGACACTCCCGCCGGGTCGCCCTGGTCGGCTTCGACGACATCGAGCTCGCCGATCTGCTCCAGCCCGGCGTCACGGTCGTCGCCCAGGACGCGGCGGCCCTCGGCCGGACCGCGGCCGAGCGGCTCTTCCGCCAGCTGGACGGCACCCTGCTCGCTCCGGAGCGGATCGAGCTCCCCACCCGGCTGATCACCCGCGGCTCCGGCGAGCTGCCCCCGGCTGACTAGCGGCGGGCGGTGCCGGTGGAGGAGGACCGCACCCTGCGGGCGCTGGGTCTCGAGAAGGCGCCGCGCGAGCACCCGCTGCTGTATCCGGGCGCGTGGCCGCGGGACTCGGGGCTGCTGAACGGGGACCGGCTGCTGCCGCTGGACCGCCTGGTGTACGAGGACCGCGTACCCGTGCTCGCGGTCGGCTCCAACGCCTGTCCCGGCCAGCTGCGGCACAAGATGGCCGAGTCCGGGGTCATCACACCGGTGCCGATGGTGCGGACGCGGGTGACCGGCGTCGGCATCGGCGTCTCGGCGCACGTCAGCCGCATGGGCTACGTGTCCCACTCGCCGGTCCGCGCCCCGGGGACGGTACGGGAGCTGTTCGTCCTCTGGCTCGACGCCCCGCAGCTCGCGGTGATCGACGCGAGCGAGGGCGTACCGCGGCCGGACGGCAACTTCCACCGCGTCTGGCTGCCCGCGCCCGATGTGCGCGTGGAACTCGCCGACGGTTCCGCGCTCCCCGGCGCGTACGCGTACGTGAACCGCCACGGCGTGCTGCACGACGGCACCGGCGCCCCGCGCGCCCACCCGGGCCAGCGGGCGCTGCTCACCGAGCTGCTCGTGAACGTGCCCGGATTACGGGAGCTGTTCGGCGTCTCCCCCGAGGAGTTCTGCGCGCGGGCCCGCGCCGACCTCCGGCGGTGCGCGCGGGGCACCCGGCTGTTCGCGGAGGAGAAACTGGTGACGGTCTGCGGCCTGGAGCGGTACGCGGGGTCCCACCGGTACGGAGGTCCGGGTACCGGCGCGTCACCGGCGCCGCCCGTGTGGCGGGGGCACGGGTGACGGGTCAGGGCGGGGTGTCCCCGGGCTCCCAGCGCAGCAGGTCGCCCGGCTGGCACTCGAGCACTTCGCAGAGCGCGGCGAGGGTCGTGAAGCGCACCGCCTTGGCGCGGCCGTTCTTGAGCACCGCCAGATTGGCCGGCGTGATCCCGACGCGTTCGGCGAGTTCGCCCACGGACATCTTCCGTCTGGCCAGCATCACGTCGATGTCGACGGCGATCGGCATCAGATGACCCCGGCCAGCTCGGCCCGCATCCGCGACGCCTCGACGTCGCGCGCGACGGCCTGCGCCAGCAGCATCCGCAGGACGAGCACGACCAGGGCGATGCCCAGGATCGCCAGACCGGCCCCGCCCAGCAGCACCACGACGCCCGGGGCCACGGCCTCGCCGGGCGCGAGGAGCGCTCCGAGCGCGAACACCAGCAGCGCCGCGGCGACGAACGCGCCGATGACGATGTGCACGTAGCGGAAGGAGGCAGGGGAGAAGACGGTCCCGCGCCGCACCATCGTCACCAGCCGCCAGACACAGACCAGGACGATCTGGGCCGCCACCACGCCGAGGACCACGACGAGGAGGAACGGGACCCGCAGGGACGCGTACTCCGCGTCCAGCCCTTCGAGGTCGCTCGCCATCAGCGGCACCAGCACCGTCTGGACCCCCAGGGATCCCGCCAGCAGCGCTGCCATCACGGCGCGCAGCGCGAGCACGGTCAGCCGTCCCATCGCCCCTCCTTGAACCGAACCACGATGAAAATCTATCGAGATTCGATAGGTGGGGCAAGCGGGCGGCCGGGCTACCGCACGGAGGCCGTGCGGCCTCCCCGCCGGGGCGACGTGAAGCCCTCGAGACCGGAGCGGGACAGTCCGGACAGGCGTGCCACCTCGGCGTCGTCCAGGGCGCCGCAGTCCAGGCCGCGCAGCAGGTGCCCGGCGAGGGCCTTGGCGGTGGCGGGCTCGTCCATGACGTCGCCGCCGGCCCGGTCGACGTACCGGGCGAGACGGGCGGCGGCCTGCGCGAAGCCCTCGCGGTAGAAGGCGAAGACGGCCGCGTAGCGGGTGGGGAGGTGGCCGGGGTGCATGTCCCAGCCCTGGTAGTAGGCGCGGGCGAGGGCACGGCGGGTGAGGCCGTAGTGCAGCCGCCAGGCGTCGTGGACCTGCGCCGTGGGCCCGACGGGCAGGACGTTGGTGGAGCCGTCCGAGACGCGTACGCCGGTGCCCGCGGCGGCGACCTGCATGACGGCCTTGGCGTGGTCGGCGGCCGGGTGGTCGCTCGCCTGGTGCACGGCGGAGACGCCGAGGCAGGCGCTGTAGTCGAAGGTGCCGTAGTGCAGCCCGGTGGCGCGGCCCCCGGCGGCCTGGATCATGCGGGCGACGGTGGCGGTGCCGTCGGCGGCGAGGACGGCCTGGCTGGTCTCGATCTGGATCTCGAAGCCGATCCGGCCGGGTTCGAGGCCGCGCGCCTCCTCGAAGGCGCCGAGGAGCCGGGCCATGGCGGTGACCTGCTCGGGGTACGTGACCTTGGGCAGGGTCAGGACCAGCCCGTCGGGCAGCCCCCCGGCCTCCGCCAGACCGGTGAGGAAGATGTCGAGGGTGCGGATGCCCCGGTCGCGGACCGCGGCCTCCAGGCACTTCATGCGGATGCCCGTGTACGGGGCCGCGGTGCCGTCGCGGTACGCCTCGGCGACGATCCGGGCCGCGCGGGCCGCGGCCTCGTCCTCCTCGGCGTCGGGGCGGTTGCCGTAGCCGTCCTCGAAGTCGACGCGCAGGTCTTCGACCGGCTCGCGTTCCAGTTTGGCGCGGACGCGGTCGTACACGTCCTCGGCCAGGTCGTCGTCGAGCCCGAGGACGGCGGCGAAGGAGGCGGCGTCCGGGGCATGTTCGTCGAGCGCGGCGAGGGCCCGGTCGCCCCAGGCGCGCAGGGTGTCGGCGGCGAAGTCGTCACCGGGGACGTAGACGGTGTGGACGGGCTGGCGGGTGCCGGGGTCCCCGGGGTAGCGGCGCTCCAGCTCGGCGTCGACCGGTGCGAGGGAGGCGCCGATCTCCTCACGCACGGCGCCCGCGAGACTGGTCGCCACCCGCTCCTGCCGCTTCTGACCCATCCCATACCCTCCCGAGCTTCCGCGATACGGAATCAACAATCCGTTGAATGAAGCTATCGGGCTCCCTTCCCGCCGGTCAACACCCTCTTGCGACCCGCCCCACTCCCCCATCTCGCCATGTTCACATCCATCTGGCATCGTTTGTCCGTGCCGACTCGCAGCCGTGTCACGCGCCGTCTGGGACTGAAGAGCGCGCTCGCCGCCTCCGTCGTCCTCCCGCTCTCCAGTACAGCACTGCCGCCCGGGCCGGCCCCGGCGGACGAACGCCCGGGACGTCCGCTGCGGGTCATGTCGTTCAACCTGCGGTTCGCGAGCACGGCCGAGCCGAACAGCTGGGCCGCCCGCAGGCCCGTGATGCGGCAGTTGCTGCGCCGCGAGCGCCCGCACCTCCTCGGCACCCAGGAGGGCCTGTACCGGCAACTGCGCGACATCGGGGCCGACCTGGGGCCGTCGTACGACTGGATCGGCACCGGACGGGCCGGCGGCAGCCGCGACGAGTTCATGGCGGTCCTCTACGACACCCGGCGGCTCGCCCCGCTGAAGTACGACCACTTCTGGCTGTCCGACACCCCGGACGTGATCGCCTCGAACACCTGGGGCAACGCCCACATCCGCATGGCCACCTGGGTCCGCTTCCGCGACCTGCGCGCCGGCGGCCGGGAGTTCTGCGTCCTCGACACCCATCTGGACAACGCGAGTCAGTACGCGCGGGAGCGGGCCGCCGCCCTCGTCGCCGAACGCGTCCGCGGGCCGGCCCGCTCGCTGCCGGTGGTCGTGACGGGCGACTTCAACGCCGCCGCCCACGGCAACCCCGTGTACGACACGATGCTGGGCGCCGGGCTCGTCGACACCTGGGACGCGGCGGCCGAGCGCGGGGAGGCGTACGGGACGTTCCACGGGTACGGGCCGCTGGTGCCGGGCGGTGACCGCATCGACTGGATCCTGGTCACGCCCGGCGTCACGGTGCACCGGGCGTCGGTGAACACGTTCGCGGCCGGCGGCCGGTTCCCCAGCGACCATCTGCCGGTCCAGGCCTGTCTGACCCTGTGACACGCCGGGACCCCCGCGACCGGTGCGGTCGCGGGGGCCCCGTACGGCTCGGGGTGATCAGCCCTTGCGGGTCTTGATCTCCTCGGTCAGCTGCGGCACGACGTCGAACAGGTCGCCGACGACGCCGTAGTCGACCAGGTCGAAGATCGGGGCCTCGGCGTCCTTGTTGACGGCCACGATGGTCTTCGAGGTCTGCATGCCCGCGCGGTGCTGGATCGCGCCGGAGATGCCGGAGGCGATGTACAGCTGCGGCGAGACCGACTTGCCGGTCTGGCCGACCTGGCTGGTGTGCGGGTACCAGCCGGCGTCGACGGCGGCGCGCGAGGCACCGACGGCCGCGCCGAGCGAGTCGGCGAGCGCCTCGATGATCGCGAAGTTCTCCGCGCCGTTGACACCACGGCCACCGGAGACCACGATCGCGGCCTCGGTCAGCTCCGGACGGCCGGTCGACTCGCGCGGCGTGCGGCCGGTGACCTTGGTGCCGGTCGCCTGGGCGGAGAAGGTCACGCTCAGGGCCTCGACGCCGCCCGCGGCCGGAGCGGCCTCCACGGCGGCCGAGTTCGGCTTCACCGTGATGACCGGGGTGCCCTTGGAGACCCGGGACTTGGTGGTGTAGGAGGCGGCGAACACCGACTGCGTGGCCACCGGGCCCTCGTCACCGGCCTCCAGGTCGACGGCGTCGGTGATGACGCCCGAGCCGAGACGCAGCGCCAGGCGGGCGGCGATCTCCTTGCCCTCGGCGGAGGAGGGGACCAGGACGGCGGCCGGGGAGACGGCCTCGTGGGCGGCCTGCAGGGCGTCCACCTTCGGCACGACCAGGTAGTCGGCGTACTCGGCGGCCTCGTGGGTGAGGACCTTCACCGCGCCGTGCTCGGCGAGCGTGGCGGCGGTGTCGGCGGCGCCGTTGCCGAGGGCGACGGCGACGGGCTCGCCGATGCGGCGGGCCAGGGTCAGCAGCTCCAGGGTGGGCTTGCGGACGGCACCGTCCACGTGGTCGACGTAGACGAGAACTTCAGCCATGGGACTTCTTCTCTCCTGCTTGCGAAGGGTGAGGGGCGGGAAGCGAGTGGAGCCTCGTAGCTCAGACGAACTTCTGGCTCGCGAGGAACTCGGCGAGCTGCTTGCCGCCCTCGCCCTCGTCCTTGACGATCGTGCCGGCGGTGCGGGCCGGACGCTCGGCCGCGGAGACGACCGTGGTGTAGGCGTTCTCGAGACCGACCTCGTCCTCGTCGATGTCGAGGTCGGACAGGTCCCAGGACTGAACCGGCTTCTTCTTCGCCGCCATGATGCCCTTGAAGGACGGGTAACGCGCCTCGCCCGACTGGTCGGTGACCGACACGACGGCCGGGAGGGAGGCCTCGAGCTGCTCGGAGGCGGCGTCGCCGTCGCGGCGGCCCTTGACCGTGCCGTCCTCGACGGACACCTCGGACAGCAGGGTCACCTGCGGCACGCCCAGACGCTCGGCGAGCAGCGCCGGCACGACGCCCATGGTGCCGTCGGTGGAGGCCATGCCGGAGATGACCAGGTCGTAGCCGGCCTTCTCGATCGCCTTGGCCAGGATCAGGGAGGTGCCGATGGCGTCGGTGCCGTGGATGTCGTCGTCCTCGACGTGGACGGCCTTGTCGGCGCCCATGGACAGCGCCTTGCGCAGGGCGTCCTTGGCGTCCTCGGGGCCCACCGTCAGCACGGTGATCTCCACGTCGTCGTCGGAGTTCTCCGAGATCTGCAGCGCCTGCTCGACCGCGTACTCGTCCAGTTCGGAGAGCAGACCGTCGACGTCGTCCCGGTCGACGGTCAGGTCATCGGCGAAGTGCCGGTCGCCAGTGGCGTCGGGCACGTACTTCACGGTGACAACGATCCTCAAGCTCACGCCGGCTCTCCTACTGCATCGTCATTTCTGGTTGCCTGCCTGCAGGCAGCATAGGCGCCCGAAGCGGGCGGTCCCGGTCGGGGCGGCCCGCGCTCCGAACGAAATATTACTCGTCAGTACACCCAGTTCCTTCCCGCTAAGCAAGCGCTTTGAACTGTGACCTTCGCAACGCAGCGTAACCGGAACCCGACGGGCCCGCGACCAGGGGGGAGACCGTCTCAGTCGCGCAGGCCGCTGAAGCGCCCCTGGTGGTAGAGGAGCGGACGGCCGTGGCCGGTGGGGTCGCCGAACAGGACCTCGGCGATCACGATCCGGTGATCACCGGCGGGCACCCGGGCCACCACCTTGCACACCATCCAGGCCGGCACGTCGTCCAGGACCGGAACCCCCTCCGGCCCCTCCCGCCAGGCGGTGGGCGGACCGAAGCGGTCGGCGCCGCTGCGCGCGAAGGTCGCCGCCAGCTCCTGCTGGTGCTCCCCGAGGACGTGCACGCCGACGTGATCGCCCGTCGCGATCGCCGGCCAGCTGGAGCTCCCGGTGCCGACGCCGAAGGAGAGCATCGGGGGCTCGGCGGAGACGGAGGCGAGGGAGGTCGCGGTGAAGCCGACCGGACCGCGGCGGCCGCGCGCGGTGATCACGGCGACGCCCGCCGCGTGCCTGCGGAAGACGGAGCGCAACAGCTCGGGCGAGGCGGGCCGGGCGGTGCCCAGATCGGACGCGGCCGTCATGGAACCGTCCTTCCGCGGGAGGTGACGAACGGGTTCGCGGCTGCTCACCGGCCCGCTCGGCGCACACGCGCGGGGCGGGCGGCGGCCGCCGGGCGGCCGGGTACCCGCCGGTGGCGAAGGAGTTCCGAAGACATGGGGTCAGGCTGACGACAAGTGGCGGGCACAGTCAAGTCGGTCCCGTGATGTGGGAGACGCCTCACCCTGGGCCGGCCCTCACACCGCCTCCCCGAGCGCGGCGATCACATCGGCCCTGCGCGGCTGTCCGGTCGCGCGCCGTACGACCCGGCCGGCGGCGTCGAGGACCAGCACCGTCGGCGTCTTCACGATCTCCAGACGGCGCACGAGCTCCAGATGGGCCTCGGCGTCGATCTCCACATGGGCCACGCCCGGCACCAGTGCGGCCACCTCGGCCAGCACCCTCCGGGTCGCCCGGCAGGGCGCGCAGAAGGCACTGGAGAACTGCACCAGGGTGGCGCGCTCCCCCAGCCGGCCCTCCAGCCGGTCCGCCAACCGGTCCTTTGTCCCGGCCCACGGTTCCACCGCTCCGAGCCGTCGTCCGCCGTCCCGATCCCTCACTCGTCCGCTCCCACCATGGATCCGCCGTCAACGGCTTCCAGCGCTCCCGGGACCGCGGACATTCCCGGCCGGACGCACAAAGCCCGAGGTGGATCAAGGGTGGACGTGACGAGAATCTCGCCGCCGACGGGCACCAGGGCTGGTTCACCGGCCGTTCTTCGGGCACCATCTGCGACAAGCCGTAAAACCTACGGCTGCGTAACTTCGACTGGGAGCCTCCTTCCCAGCAGAAAAGGAAGGGTTCCGACCCGTCCATGGCAGACCTCGTCTACCGGCCCGTCGTCGGCTTCGCCCGCACCCTGTTCAAGGTGTGGGACCTCAAGATCGACTGCCAGGGGTCGGAGAACATACCGCGCTCGGGCGGCGCCGTGCTGGTGAGCAATCACATCAGCTACCTGGACTTCGTCTTCAACGGCCTGGCGGCACTCCCCCAGAAGCGGCTCGTCCGTTTCATGGCGAAGGAGTCGGTCTTCCGGCACCGGATCTCCGGTCCGCTGATGCGCGGCATGAAGCACATCCCGGTGGACCGCGAGCAGGGCGAGGCGGCGTACGAGCACGCGCTGCGGTCGCTGCGGGCGGGGGAGATCGTGGGCGTCTTCCCGGAGGCGACGATCTCGCAGTCGTTCACCCTGAAGAGCTTCAAGTCGGGTGCCGCGCGCCTGGCGCAGGAGGCCGGCGTACCGCTGGTCCCGATGGCGGTGTGGGGCACGCAGCGGCTGTGGACCAAGGGCCACCCGCGCAACTTCGGGCGCAGCCACACCCCGATCACCATCCGCGTGGGAGAGGCGATCGAGGCGTCCAGGGACAAGTACGCGGGCGCGATCACCCGGCAGCTGCGCGAGCGCGTGCAGGAACTGCTGGAGGCGGCGCAGCGCGCCTACCCGGTGCGCCCCAAGGATCCGGACGACACCTGGTGGATGCCGGCCCACCTCGGCGGTACGGCCCCGACCCCCGAGCAGGTCCGCGAGGCCGAGGCCCGCTGACACCCACCGGCCGGCCGTCTCGGGTTCAGAGCGCGGCGGGGAGCGTTCGCCACAGGTACGGCCGGTCGGGAGCGGCTTTGAGGGCGTCCAGTACGACCGGGTGCGGTGCGGCGTACAGCACCGGGTGGTCCGTCTCCTCGGCCGCCGGGTCGGGGAGGAAGGCCAGTCGCTCGCCGTCCAGGGAGAACCGCGCGTCCACCCCGGGCTTGTTGCCCCGGGGGTCCTGCCGGTGCCAGGCGCCGTGGAACCGCACGGCGACCAGGCCGTGCACGACGCCGAGGTTCTGGTAGCAGAGGGCGGTCGGGATGTCCTCGGCCCGCAGCAACGCGGCCAGCGCGTGGGCCTTGGCGTAGCAGATGCCGGTGCGCTGCTCCAGGACGTCGGAGGCGCGCCAGGTGACCCGGAGATCGCCGGAGTCCTGGGAGTGCGGAATGGTGTCGCGCACGAACTCGAAGGCCGCCTGCGCATATTCATACGAGTCGGCCACCCCGGCGGCAAGGCGTGCCGCCGTCTCGCGGACCAGTGGATGACGGTGGTCGATCGCCTCGTCGGCGGCCAAGTAGGCGGATAGGTCCGGGTTTTCCTGGATCAGCTGCATGCCGCCAGAGCATAGGTATGCGACCGACCCGCAGTCAATGCATTTCCAGTCGGCCGCATATCTATGCATGCACTGCTAGCGGGCCATCTCCTCCTTGAGCGCCGCCACGAACATGTCCACGTCGTCCTCGGTGGTGTCGAAGGCGCACATCCAGCGGACGTCGCCGGCCGCCTCGTCCCAGAAGTAGAAGCGGAACCGCTTCTGCAGGCGCTCGCTCACGTCGTGCGGCAACCGCGCGAAGACCGCGTTGGCCTGCACCGGGTGGAGGATCTCCACGCCGTGCACGGCGCGCACGCCCTCGGCCAGGCGCTGGGCCATCTCGTTGGCGTGCCGGGCGCTGCGCAGCCACAGGTCGCGGGCGAGCAGGGCCTCCAGCTGCACCGACACGAAGCGCATCTTGGAGGCGAGCTGCATGGACAGCTTGCGCAGGTGCTTCAGATGCCGGATGCCGTCCGGGTTCAGCACCACGACCGCCTCGCCGAACAGGGCGCCGTTCTTGGTGCCGCCCAACGAGAGCAGGTCGACGCCGGCCGCGTTGGTGAAGGCGCGCATCGGCACGTCCAGCGTGGCGGCGGCGTTGGCCAGCCGGGAGCCGTCGACGTGCACCTTCATGCCGTGCGCGTGGGCGTGCTCGCAGATGGCGCGGATCTCGTCGGGCGTGTAGACCGTGCCCAGCTCGGTGGCCTGGGCTATGGAGACCACCTGGGGCATCGCCCGGTGCTCGTCGTCCCAGCCGTACGCCTGCCGGTCGATCAGCTCGGGGGTGAGCTTGCCGTCCGGGGTGGGCACGGTGAGCAGCTTGATCCCGCCGACCCGCTCCGGCGCCCCGCCCTCGTCCACGTTGATGTGGGCGCTCTCGGCGCAGATCACCGCGCCCCAGCGGTCGGTGACCGCCTGGAGCGCGACCACGTTGGCGCCGGTGCCGTTGAACACCGGGAACGCCTCCGCGGTGGGGCCGAAATGGCTGCGGATCACCTGCTGGAGGTTCTCGGTGTACGCGTCCTCGCCGTACGCGACCTGGTGCCCGCCGTTGGCCACGGCCAGGGCGGCGAGCACCTCCGGGTGGACCCCGGCGTAGTTGTCGCTGGCGAAACCGCGGACGTCCGGGTCGTGATGACGACGCGCGTCGGTCCTCGGTGGGTTCACGGCTTCTCGGTCAGCCACAGACGGTTTCCGTTCACTTCCGCAGCGGGCTTGTCCCAGACTCCGACGATGGCCTCGGCCAGGTCCTTGACGTCCGTGAAGCCCGCGAACTTCGCGTTGGGGCGGTCGGCGCGCATCGCGTCGTGCACCAGCGCCTTCACCACCAGGATCGCAGCCGCCGACGTCGGCCCCCGCTCGCCCCCGGCCTTGCGGAAGTAGTCGGCCATGGCGAGCGTCCACGCCTCGGCGGCGGCCTTGCCGGCGGCGTAGGCGGCGTTGCCCGCGGTGGGTTTGGTGGCGCCGGCCGCGCTGATCAGCACGTACCGGCCGCGGTCGCTGCGCTGGAGCGCCTCGTGGAAGGCGAGGGAGGTGTGCTGCACGGTGCGCACCAGCAGCAGCTCCAGGAAGTCCCAATCGTCCAGGCTGGTCTTGGTGAAGGTCTCGCTGCCCCGCCAGCCGCCGACGAGGTGGACCAGTCCGTCGACCCGGCCGAACTCCTTCTCGGTGCGGGCGGCCCACTCGCGGGTGGAGTCCAGGTCCAGCAGGTCGACCGTCTCCCCGGTGACGGTGGCGCCGCCGTGCGCGTAGCGCGCCGCGTCGACCGCCTCCGCCAGCCGCTCCGGGTCGTTGTCGGAGCCGACGACGGTCGCCCCCGCCTCGGCCAGCCTGAGCAGTGCCGCCCGGCCCGCGGGTCCCCCCGCTCCGGCCACCGCGATCACCGCGCCGTCGAGCGCCCCGTTCCCCATGGTCCTCGCCTCCCGAGCCTGTTCCTGGTCGTCGGTGCCGTCGCTCACGCGGCGGCCCGCCCGGCACCGTCCGCCGTGATGCCCCGGGTGGAGGCGATCACGTTCTTCAGCTTCTTGGACAGTGCCTCATAGAACATGCTCAGCGGAAACTCGTCCGGAAGCACGTCATCGACGAGTTTGCGCGGCGGCTGCGTCAGGTCGAGGGCGTCGGGACCCTTGGCCCACGTGGAGCCCGGGTGCGGGGGGAGGTAGGCGGAGACCAGCTCGTACCCGGCGAACCAGTGGACGAGCTTGGGACGGTCGATGCCGTCGCGGTACAGCGTCTCGATCTCGGCGCACAGCCGGTTGGTGACCTGCGGGGCGCGCTCCCAGTCGATGGAGAGCTTGTTGTCGGTCCAGCGGACTACGTCGTGCTTGTGCAGGTAGGCGAAGAGCAGCTGGCCGCCGAGGCCGTCGTAGTTGCGCACGCGCTCACCGGTGACCGGGAAGCGGAACATCCGGTCGAAGAGCACCGCGACCTGGACGTCACGGGCCTGCGGGACGCCGTCCCCGGCCAGCTTCACGGCCTCCTTGAAGGCGGTGAGGTCGCAGCGCAGCTCCTCCAGGCCGTACATCCAGAACGGCTGGCGCTGCTTGATCATGAACGGGTCGAACGGCAGGTCGCCGTGGCTGTGGGTGCGGTCGTGGACCATGTCCCAGAGGACGAACGCCTCTTCGCAGCGCTTCTGGTCGTGCACCATCGCGGCGACGTCCTCGGGCAGTTCCAGACCCAGGATGTCCACGGCGGCCTCGGTGACGCGGCGGAAGCGGGCGGCCTCGCGGTCGCAGAAGATGCCGCCCCAGGTGAACCGCTCGGGGGCCTCGCGCACCGCGATGGTCTCCGGGAAGAGGACCGCGGAGTTGGTGTCGTAGCCCGAGGTGAAGTCCTCGAAGGTGATGCCGCAGAACAGCGGGTTGTCGTAACGGGTGCGCTCCAGCTCGGCCAGCCAGTCGGGCCAGACCATGCGCAGCACGACCGCCTCGAGGTTGCGGTCGGGGTTGCCGTTCTGCGTGTACATCGGGAAGACGACCAGGTGCTGGAGGCCGTCCGCGCGGCTCGCGGCCGGCTGGAAGGCCAGCAGCGAGTCGAGGAAGTCGGGCACCGCGAAGCCGCCCCCGGCCCAGCGGTCCAGGTCCTCGGCGAGCGCCTCGTGGTAGGCGCGGTCGTGCGGGAGCAGCGGGGAGAGCTCCTCGACGGCGCCGATCACGGCGCGCACCGCGCGCTCGGCGTCGGCGCGGTCCGGGGCTCCGTCGGCGTCGAAGTCGATCGAGCCGTCCTTGGACTGCCAGGGCCGGATCCGCTCCACGGCATCCTTGAGCACGGGCCACGCCGGGTGCTCCACCACCCTGGTCGCCGAAGGAACCTGCCCCTCGGCACCCACCTGCACAAGAATTTCCGTCATGTCTCATCCTCCACAGGAGAACCTCGCGTATGGAGACCGTATACATATGAGGTTTCTCCCAGCAAGGGGCATCTCAATAAATTATCCTGCCCTACCCCCACGCTCACCGCATTTTTTCCTGTGGTACACCTCGGGGGCGACGGTGTCTGCGATCGAGGTTCAGCCTCTGGACGTGACGGGCACAGGCGATACGGTCCAGGAGGGCCGTAGGGACGCGGCCCCCCGCCGCCGTCGACGGAAGCGAGTCGCATCTTGAACTTCCTCACCATCGGTCACCGCGGAGTCATGGGCGTCGAACCCGAGAACACCCTCCGGTCCTTCGTCGCCGCCCAGGAGGCGGGCCTCGATGTCATCGAACTCGACCTGCATCTGAGCAAGGACGGCGCGCTCGTCGTCATGCACGACACGGAGGTGGACCGCACCACGGACGGCACGGGCGCGATCGCCGACAAGACCCTCGCCGAGCTGCGCGCCCTGGACGCCGGGCGGGGCGAGCGGATCCCCGTCTTCGAGGAGGTGCTCGACGCCGTCCGGACGCCGCTGCAGGCCGAGATCAAGGACGTCCACGCGGCACGGGCGCTGGCCGGGGTGCTGAACGGACGGGACCTGGCCGGCCGGGTCGAGGTGTCCTCGTTCCACGACGAGGCGATCGCGGAGACCGCCCGCCTGGTGCCCGGGGTGCGTACGGCGCTCATCGCGAGCCGCTACGGCACGGACATCGTGGACCGGGCGGTCGGGGCCGGCGCCTCGACCGTCTGCCTCAACATCCGCCGGCTCACCCTGGAGACCGTGGAGCGGGCGCGGAAGGCCGGGCTGCGGATCATCGGCTGGGTGGTGAACACCCAGGACCACCTCAGACTGGTACGGGCCCTGGGGCTCGACGGAGCCACCACCGACTACCCGGAGATCAAGCGCACCGGGCGTTTCACCGCGTGAGCCGTCAGACCAGTTCCTTCACCAGCAGCTCGAACTCCAGGTCGTCCCGCTGCGGAACGCCGAAGCGCTCGTCGCCGTACGGGAAGGGCGTCATCCGTCCCGTACGGCGGTAGCCGCGCCGCTCGTACCAGGCGATCAGGTCCTCCCGCGCGGAGATCACCGTCATGTGCATCTCGTCCACGCCCCAGGTCTCGCGGGCCCGGCGTTCCGCCTCCGCGATGATCGTCCTGCCGAGTCCGGCGCCCTGGAGGGCGGGGCTGACCGCGAACATCCCGAAGTAGGCGTGCGCGCCGCGGTGTTCCAGCTGGCAGCAGGCGACCACGCGGCCGCCGCGCTCCACCGCGAGCAGCCGGCTGTCCGGCGCCTTGATCACCTCCAGCACGCCCTCCGGGTCGGTCCGCTGTCCTTCGAGGATGTCCGCCTCGGTGGTCCACCCGGCCCGGCTGGACTCGCCCCGGTACGCCGACTCGATCAGCGCGACGAGGACGTCCACATCGGCGTCGGTCGCGTCGCGGAAGGTCAGTGCGGTGTCGGTGGCGGATTCCATGGGCGCGTCTCCGGTTCGTCTGGGTGCCTTCCGGCGTGGCTCGGGCGGGAACGAGACTAACCCGGCCACTACGCTCGGCCGCATGGTGCACGTACTGAGCAGCCGCGTCCTGCTCCGCCCCACCGACCCCGACCGTTCCCGCGCCTTCTACGGGGAGCGGCTGGGCCTCGCCGTCCACCGCGAGTTCGGCACCGGCCCGGAACGCGGCACCGTCTACTTCCTCGGCGGGGGGTTCCTGGAGCTCTCGGGCCGCGCGGACCCCTCCTCGACGGCCTCCCCGGACGTACGGCTGTGGCTCCAGGTCGAGGACATCGCGGTGGCGCACGAGGAACTGGCGGCCGAGGGCGTCGACATCGTCCGTCCCCCGGTGCGGGAGCCGTGGGGCCTGCTCGAGATGTGGATCGCGGACCCGGACGGCACACCGATCGTGCTGGTCGAGATCCCGGCCGAGCACCCGCTGCGCCACCGGCCGGGCATCTGAGGGCGGCGCACGCCCGCGCCGGATGGCCGGGCCCGGAAGGCGGGCTTAGCGTGGCGGGGGGACGGAAGGAAGCGCCATGGAACAGTCCGCGCCGGTGACCGGCGGGCCCTGCTGGGCCGAGCTGGGGACCACCGATCCGGAGTCCGCCCGGCGGTTCTACACGCGGTTGTTCGGCTGGCGCCCCGGGACGGACCCGCGTCAGGAGCCGGGCGGCTGCACGGTCGCGTACCTCGGTGACGCGGCGGTCGCCGCGCTGGCGCCGCTGTACCAGGAGTCGCAGCCGGTGGCCTGGAACGTGTCGTTCGCGGTGACCGACGTCGAGGCCGCCCTCCGCGCGGTGGGGGCGGCGGGCGGACAGGCGCTGCTCGGCCCGACGGACGTGTTCGACGCGGGCCGTTCCGCGGTGGCCGTCGACCCCACCGGCGCCGTCTTCCAGCTGTGGCAGGCGGACGCCTTCCCGGGCGCCGGGGTGTTCGGCGTGCCCGGGTCCCTGGGCTGGGTGGAACTGATGACGCGGGCGCCGCGGCAGGCCGTGGCGTTCTACACCGGCGTGTTCGGCTGGAGCGTGGACGCCTCCCGGCGGTATCCGCAGTGGAGCGTCGGCGGAGCGGACTTCGGCGGCATGGTGACGATGGACGAGAAGTTCCCGCACGAGGTGCCGGCGCACTGGCTGCCGTACTTCGCCGTGGACGACGTGGACGACGCCGCGGTGACGACCACGACGGTGGAGGGCACGGTGCTGATGGAGCCCGTCTCGCATCCGGAGGGTCCGCGCATCGCGGTGCTCCGCGACCCGCAGGGGGCGATGTTCGGCGTGTACCGGGCGGCGGACGGGTGGTGAGCGGGGGACGGGCCCGCGGCCGTCACGTCCGCAGCGCGCCCAGGCGTCCTTCCAGCTGGCCGAGCAACTCACCGAGCAGGGCGGCGAGCTCGCCGAGTTCCGGGCCGTCCAGACCGGACAGCACGGCGGTCTCGTAGGCGAGCTGCGCGGGCAGGACGCCGTCGACCAGGTCGCGTCCGGAGTCGGTGAGGCGGACGTGGGCGACCCTGCGGTCGCGGGTGTCGCCGCGGCGTTCCACCAGTCCGCGTTCGGTGAGCTGCTTGAGGCGTTTGGTGACGGCGGCGCCCGAGGAGAAGGTCTCGCGGGCCAGCTCGCTGGGCGTCAGCTCGTGGCCGGTGCGGCGCAGCGCGCCCAGCAGGTCGAACTCCGGGCGGGTCAGCCCGGCGCGGCGCAGCGGGGCGTCCTCCGCCTGCTGGAGGAGGGCGGCGCAGCGGTTGATGCGGCCGATGACCTCCATGGGGCCGGTGTCGAGGCCGGGATGGACGGCCCGCCACTGCCGGACGACGGCGGCGACGGTGTCGCCCCGCGAGCGGCCGGGCGCGTCCCCGTCGGCCGTCTCCGGTCCCTCGCCGCCGGCCGCCGCTGGTCCTTCGGTCGCCGTCATGGCCGTACGTCCTCCGTGTTCGTGCCCGTGCCGGGGTCCGGGAGCAGGCCCTGGCGTCGTACCGTCGCCGCGAGCGTACGGTGTCCCGACCGCTCGGCGAGCACGACCCGCTCCTGGTCCGGTGCGCGCTGCCACCACTCGCCGGACGCGGCGTCGGCGGCGGCCCGCAGGTCGACCAGGGCGGCGGCGAGGCCGCGGCGGGCGGCGTCCAGGGCGGCGGGGGCGGGCCGGGGCCCGGCCAGGAGGCGCGCGGCGTGTTCGCGTGCGCGGTCGGCCGCGGTGAGCGCCCGCTCCACGCGGTCGCCCGCCCGCCGGTTGGTGACGGCCACGGCGGCGGCGAAGCCGACCAGGGCGCCGACGAGGGTGTCCACCGCGCGTTCGGTGATCAGGTCGCCGGGCCGCTGATGACCGGCGAACTCGGTGACGAGCAGCGCCAGCGGGGTCACGCAGACGGTGCCGAGCCAGTAGTTGCGGCCGATGAGCGCCTCGGCGCCGAAGTTGCACAGCAGGCAGCAGAGCACGAGGGCGAGCGGGCCGAGGTGGGCGACGGGGACGAGGGCGGCGAAGAGCAGCACGCCGGCGAGGTTGCCGACGACGCGCTGGACGGCCCGGTTCCAGGTGAGGGTGATGTTGGCCTGGTAGAGCGAGGCCGCGGTGACCAGGGCCCAGTACGGGCGGCCGATGCCGAGGGCGAGGGAGGCGTAGCCGGCGAGGGCGCAGCCGAGGGCGGTGCGGACGGCGATCGGGGCGAGGGGGCCGAGCCCGGCCCACGGGGGGCGTGGCGGGGTGGCGCGCTCGACGGCCGCGCCGAGGAGTTCGCCGTCGTCCGCGCGGGGGTCGTCGGCGCGCGGGACGGCACCGGTGCCGCGCAGTGCGCCGGCCCAGGCGCGCAGGCGTTCGGGGTCGGCGTCGGCGGGCGCGGCGAGCGCGACCTCCGCGCGGACGACGAGCCGTTCGAGGGCGCGGCGGGTGGCGGAGGGCCGGTCGCCGGTGGAGAGCAGGGACTGCCAGGCGGCCTGTACGGCGGCGTAGGCGGCGGCGCGGGCCCCCGTGTGACCGTCGCCGGTGCCGCCGGTCCCGGCGTACGCGGCGGCGGCGTTCAGCGCCTGGGCGGTGGCGCGGCGCTCGGGGCCGTGCGGCCGCAGCGGCGCGGGCGCCATGCCCACCAGATAGGCCCAGGCACCGGCCGCGGCGGCGAGCGCGAGATGGCCGGGGACCTGTCCGAGGGTCCCCGGCACGAACAGCGCGGCGGAGCTGACGAAGGTGAGGATCACCGGGCCGGGCGGGCCGACGCGGGTGGCGTCGCACAGCGCCTTCTGCACGGCGGCCAGGACGGCGCCGACGGTGACCAGGACCACGGCATTCCCGGTGAGGGAGGCGGCGACCAGGGAGACGGCGAGGCCGCCGAGCATGCCGAGCACCACCCACGCCAGCACCCTGGCCCGGGCGGCGTACGGGCGGTTGTGGGCGTAGAGGGCGCACAGGGACCCCGCCATGGTGTACATCGCGAGGTCGAGCCGGCCGAGGGCCACCAGGAGCAGGCTGGGCGGTGCGACCGCGGCGACCACGCTGAGGGCCGGCTTGAACCAGATGTCGGAGGGCTGCCCGAGACGCAGCGCGGCGGCGAGCGGAAGGCGCCGGGCCGCCCGCGGAGCGGTGGGGGTGGGGGGAGTACTGCTCATGAAGAACAAGGTTAACAGGTGTTTTACTCGTGAAATATGTGCGCCGGGTCGCCGCACTCCCCCGGGCGCTCCCCCGCACCCCCGTGCGCTCGGGTGTCCGCCGCCGGGACCGGGCATGCCTTGACCGACCGTCGAGCGGGCCGAGGGGGAGGTTCGGGTGCACGGACCGGTGTCGTCCGGCTGGCTGCTGGTCGCGCTCTGCGCGGCGACCGGCGCCTACTGTCTGCTGCGCATGCGCAGCCATGTGGTGGAGCAGCGCCGCGCCGCGGGCGGTGAGGCGCTCATGGGCTTCGGCATGGCCGTGATGGCCGTGCCCGCGGCGGTGTTCACCCCGCCGGCCTGGGCCTGGGCGGCCCTCGCGGTGGTGTTCGGCGCGGCCGGGCTGCACGCGCTGTGGGCGGCCCGCACCGGCGCGCGCCATCTGCACCATCTGATCGGGGCCGGGGCGATGGTGTACATGGCGGCGACCATGGCCGCCGCCACCGGGCGGGGACACGGGCACGGCGGCTCGGGCACACCCCTGCTGACCGGGGCCCTGCTGCTCTACTTCGTCGCGTACGTGCTCGCCACCGGCGTACGACTGGTGCCCGTGGCCGCCGTGACGGGGGGCGGCCGGGGCGCGGGATGGGGTGACCGGCCGGAGCTGGCGCGGGCCTGCCGGCTGTCCATGGGGATCGCGATGGTGGCGATGCTGCTGATGATGTGAGGGTGGGACACACGGTGCCGCGGCGACCGTGCGGGACCGTTGCCTGCGTCACTTCGGTCCGTCCGTCCGTGTCCCCGGGCGGCCCGCGCTCATAGGCTGGACGCATGATCCTCCCCGCGGCCCTGCTGCTGCTCGGCGTCCTGACCGCTGTCATGGGTCCCCGGCTGCTCGCCCGGGCCGACTGGCCGGACCGTGAACCGGTGGTGGCTCTGTGGGCGTGGCAGTGCGTGATCGCGGCGGTGCTGCTGTGCTGCGCGCTGTCGATGACGTTCAGCGCGGCGGCCGCCTGGCGAGCGGTGGGCGGCCATGTGTTCGCCACCGCACCCCGCGCGGTCGTGGAGGCGTACGCGCTCGGTACGGCCGGACTCTGGGCGCAGACCACCGCGGTGGCACTGGCGTGCGGCGGGCTGTGGAGCGCGGCGATGCTGGTCCGGGAGGTCGTACGAGCCCGCGCCCGGCGCCGGACGCGCCGCGCCGAACTGCGGGTGCGGGCCCCGCTGCTGCCCGGGGAGCAGCCGGGCTCCGACCGGCTCGTGGTCCTGGAGGGCGAGCGGCCCGACGCCTGGTGGCTGCCCGGCACCCCGCCCCGGCTCGTCGTCACCACGGCCGCGTTGCGCCGGCTGAAGGGCAGGCAGCTGGACGCCGTGCTCGCCCACGAGCGGGGGCACGCGCAGGCCCGGCACGACTGGCTGCTGCACTGCTCCTCCGCGCTGGCGGGCGGTTTCCCGCAGGTGCCGGTGTTCGCGGCGTTCCGCGACGAGATGCACCGGCTGGTCGAACTCGCCGCCGACGACACGGCGTCCCGCCGCGTCGGCCGGCTGACCACGGCCCTCGCTCTGGTGGAACTCAACGAACACCGCGGGGTGTTCGGCGGCCCCTGTCCGACCCCGCAGGCCCATGTCCCGGCCCGGGTGCGCCGGCTGCTCACTCCCCCGGACCGGCTCACCGCGGGACGCCGGCTGCGGCTCACGGCGGTGGCGTCGCTGGTTCCGGTGATCCCGGTACTGGTGGCGTTCGCACCGGGGCTGCGGGCGCTCGGCTAGCCCGGGCCCGAACGCCGCGCCACGTCCCACGGGCACCAGCGCCCCGCTCTCGCGGGCGCCCGCGCCGCTGGGGCGGCACGGGCGGGCGACGGGGGTACCCCCCGCTCGAGCGCAGCCGAGAGCGGGGGAGGCACCCCACCGACGCCGGGCCGCGCAACCCCACCCCCGCTCCGCACCAACGCCGGGCCGCGCGCCCCCGGCCGACGCGAGCCCGAAGAAGGCCTGCGGAAGCGGGTACTGGCTCCGGACACCGGCACTCGGAGAGGATCGCCCCATGCATACCCCCCACATCGAATCCCCGCCCAGGCCACCGGAGCACCGTCCGGTCACCCTGTCCACCGGAGTGCTCGCGCTGTGCTCGGTACTGCTGCTGACGCTCGTCGGCGTCGAGTGGCGCCCGCTGCTCGAGCTGGACGCCGACATCGCCCGGACCACGCACCGCTGGGCGGTCGAGGAGCGGGGGCTGACGCAGACGTCCCGCATCCTGACGGACTGGGTCTGGGACCCCTGGACGATGCGGGTGCTGTGCGGTGTGGCGGCGGCGCTGCTCGCCTGGCGGTACGCGGCCCCCTGGTCGGCGCTCTGGCTGGTGCTCACGGTCGCCGTCGCGACGGCGGTGCAGCAGGGGCTGAAGGCCGCGCTGGACCGCGCCCGCCCGGTCTGGCCCGACCCGGTGGACTCCGCGCACTACGCGGCGTTCCCGTCGGGGCACGCCATGACCGCGACGGTCGTCTGCGGTCTGCTGCTGTGGCTGCTGCACCGTCACGGTGTGGGCCGCGTCTTGTGGCGCACGGCGCTGGCCGTGGCGGTCCTCTCGGTGACCGGCGTCGGTCTCACCCGGGTCTGGCTCGGCGTCCACTGGCCCACGGACGTCCTGGGCGGCTGGCTGACCGGCGCCCTGGTGGTGGCGGCGGCCGTGACGGTCCACCGGCGGCGGTGTCCGGAGCGCCGGTGAGCCGGGCCCCTGGACCGGGGCTGCTTCCACCGCGAACGGTGCCGTTCACTTCGGACGATCCCCCGCGTCGCCCGAAGTGAACGGCACCCCGACGAGGCCCGCCAAGGGGCCTCACCGGATGCGCTGAGTATAGTTGGCTGGCAGCCAGTCAACGCAGGAGTCCAGCATGTCCCCGCGCAGCGCCCTGGTCAATGAAGAGTTGCGGAGGCGTTCGAAGGAGCGGCTTCTGCACGCCGCCGTGGAGTTGGTCGACGAGCACGGGTACGAGGCGACGACGCTGGGCGACATCGCCGACCGGGCGGGCTCCGCACGGGGCCTGGTGTCGTACTACTTCCCGGGAAAGCGCCAGCTCGTGCAGTCCGCCGTGCACCGGCTGATGCACCGCACCCTGGAGGAGGCCCTGGAGCGGGAGCCGCACACCGAGGACGGCCGGGAGCGGATGGCGCGGGCCATCGACGCGATCCTGGGCCTGGCGCGGGACCGGCCGCTCCTGATGCGCCAGCACATGGCCGGACTGCTGCAGGCCGAGGGTTTCCTGCCCTGCCCCGAGCAACGGCGGCTGGCGGAGCTGCTGAGCGACACCGTCGCCCGGCACGGCTCCCCCGACGTCGACGCGGACTATCCGATGCTGCGCGCCCTGCTGATGGGCGCCGTGTACGCGGCCCTGGTGCCGGGCGCGCCCATGCCGGTCCCGGTGCTGCGCGCGGAGCTGTTCAAGCGCTACCGGCTCGACTGGGAGATGGGCGTCCCGCCGGACACCGAGGTGCCCGGCGGGACGTGTGGCAAGGACCGGACGGACATGGCCCGGTTCTTCGCGACGGAGCCGGACGCTCAGTCGAAGTAGTCCGGCTGGGTCTGCACGTTGAGCTCACGCAGCTGGACCCAGCGGGCCGGGTCCGTGCGCCGGTCGTCGATCTTCAGGACGTCGAAGCCCTTGGCCATGTCGTTCGAGTAGATGTAGCCGTTGTAGTAGTACGCCGACCAGGAGCCGCCGGTGACGAGCTGGTCCGTGGACAGCGGGCCGCGCTCGAAGTAGGCGATCTCCTTCGGCTTCGAGGAGTCGGTGAAGTCCCAGACGGAGACGCCGCCCTGGTACCAGGCCTGGACCATCAGGTCCTTGCCCTTGACCGGGATCAGCGAGCCGTTGTGGGCCACGCAGTTCTCGGTGTCCGCCTGGTGGCGGGGGATCTTGAAGTAGCTGCGGAAGACCAGCTTCTGCCGGTCGCCCTTGCCGACGATGTCGTAGATGCCGTCAGCGCCGCGGTTCGGGCCGATCTCCGCGTTGCAGGTGGCGCCGCCACCGCCGCCCAGCTCGTCGGTGAAGACGACCTTGTTCGCCTTCTGGTTGAAGGTCGCCGAGTGCCAGAACGCGAAGTTGACGTTGTCCTGCACCCGGTCGATCACCTTGGGCCGCTCGGGGTCCTTGATGGAGAACAGGATGCCGTCGCCCATGCAGGCACCGGCGGCCAGGTCCTTCGACGGCAGCACGGTGATGTCGTGGCAGCCGGTGGTCTTGGAGACGCCCGGGTTGGTGGGCCCGCCGGGGTTGCCGCCGCCGTCCGGTCCCTCACCCGGGAACAGCACCGGGAAGCCGACCAGCGCCGCCTTGTGCGGGGCCTTGCGCGGCACCTTGATCACCGAGATGCCGTCGTGCGGCGGCTGGCAGTCGGGGTAGGCCGCGTTCGGCGAGTACGACGAGACGTAGACGTAGACGTTCTTGCGCTCGGGCACCAGCGTGTGGGTGTGCGAGCCGCAGGCGGTCTCGACGGCGGCGACGTAGCGCGGGTTGCGCTTGTCGCTGATGTCGAAGACCTTCATGCCCTCCCACGAGGACTTCTCGGTCGCCGGCTGCGTGGTGCTGTTGCAACTGCTGTCGCTGCGCGAGGAGTCGGTGGACAGGAACAGCAGGTCGCCGGAGACGGAGATGTCGTTCTGCGAGCCGGGGCACAGCACCTGGGCCACCGTCTTCGGCGCCTTCGGGTCGCTGATGTCGAAGATGCGGAAGCCGTCGTAGTTGCCGGCGAAGGCGTACCGGCCCTGGAAGGCCAGGTCCGAATTGGTGCCGGACAGCGCGTCCTTGGGGATGTTGGCCACGTGCCGGATGTTGTCGGAGTGGACGATCTCGTCCTGGGCGGGTATCTCGCCGCTCTGGATGGCCGCGCGCGCCTCGGCCTTGTCGCTGCGCGAGACCTCCTTCCCGGCGGTCGGCGAGTCCCCGGGGTCGGGGATCGCCACGGCCGGCGCGGCGGTGAGCAGCGCGGCCAGCAGCCCCCCGGCCGCCGCGGCAACTCCCAGGCGTCTGCGCCGGGTTCGGGAAACGCTCAACAGGATCACTGTTTTCCTCCCTGGTTCCGTTCACCTCGGAACGGTTTTCGCACCGGCAGTATCGTCGTGGACATGCACATACCAACAGAGGGCAACGCCATTGTCACGAAGTTTTTCGATCACTGTCGCGCGAAAGCATGCTAGGACGGTCGTCAACACTCACGAGGTGTCTTGCAACCTGCCAGCCACAGGAGGTCCTTGTGCACTACCGCCGTGCGTCACGCGTGTCCGTCGTCGCGGCCGGGCTGACCGCCCTGGCCGTACTCGGGCTCGTGGGCTGCGACTCCGGCACCGAGGGGACCAAGCCGGCCGCCGGGAGCGGGCCTTCGGTCATCGCGCCGGGTGAGCCCGGGGAGGCCAACCGGACCCTGTCGGCCGAGGAGGCCCGACGGCAGCGCGTCGAGGACGACTCCCCCAACTCGGCGGACGTGTCCTACGCGCGGATGATGATCCAGCACCACGCGCAGGCCCTGGAGATGACCGCACTGGTGCCGGACCGCGCCGAGTCGTCGAAGATCGTCAAGCTGGCCGAGCGCATCGCCGCCGCGCAGCAGCCGGAGATCAAGGCGATGAAGGCCTGGCTGAAGAGCCACGACGAGGCGGAGCACGACGACGGGCACGGGCACGACCACGCGACGATGCCCGGGATGGCCACGCAGGCCCAGCTGAAGCAGTTGCGCGCGGCCGACGGCGAGGCCTTCGACCAGCTCTTCCTCACCCTGATGATCACGCATCACCAGGGGGCGATCACCATGTCCACCGAGCTGAAGGGACAGGGCAACAACATCCGGATGGAGGAGATGGCGGACGACGTGGTGGCCCAGCAGACCAGCGAGATCGGCCGGATGCGCGACCTGATGTGACGGTGCGCCGGGCGGGCCGGTGACCGCGGGCCGCTCAGCGCCGGGCGTGCCGTGAGGGCAGCAGTCCCGCGTCGCGCGCCCGGCCGATGAGCCGGAGCGCCCCGCGCCGGCTGTACCCGGTCTCGTTCATCACGGCGAGGACCGGATCGGCTCCCCGCTCCTGTGCCGCGCGGTACGCCCGCGCCACGAGCCCCTGCTCCCGGGACCCCCTCGGCCGGGGGGACCGTTCCCGGTGCACGCCCGTACCGGCCCCGTCCCCGGGGTCCGGTCCGGTCTCGGCGCCGCTGGCCCGGGCCAGCGGCGCCTCGATCCAGTCGGCGAACAGGGCGAGGTCCTCCAGGGCCAGCGCGGGCCGGGCCCGTACGTCCTCGACGCAGACCCATCCCTCGCACACCGTCGCCAGCGCCTCGATGCGGGCCCCGTCGCCGAAGGCCAGCCGCACATGGAGCCACCGCGTCGCCCGCTCCCCCTCCCGCACCTCCCACGCGGGCCACACGGACACCGCACCCTCCGCCGGAGAGCGATCGGAAAGATGAAGAAAAGATGCCTCAAACACACACGCAACGTAACCGCGTGATCAGTTTCCCTCCGTAGAACACGCACCCCGGACGGCGGACGGCACCCTGTCAGCGGAGCGCGGACGGTGCCATGCTGGAGACAGCAGCGATCTCCTGTCGATCCCCCGACGTGAGGAGTTCCGCCGTGCTGCGTGTCGCCGTCATCGGTTCCGGGCCGAGCGGGTGCTACACCGCCCAGAGCCTCGTCCAGCAGGACGCCCGGGTGCGCGTGGACGTCCTGGACCGGCTGCCGTGCCCGTACGGTCTGGTCCGCTACGGGGTGGCGCCGGACCACGAGAAGATCAAGTCCCTGCAGAACGCCTTCCGCGCGGTCCTGGAACACGAGCGCGTGCGCTTTCTCGGCGGGGTGCCGGTCGGGCCGGGCGGGGTGCCGGTCGCGCGGCTGCGGGAGCTGTACCACGCGGTGGTGTACTGCGTGGGCGCCGCCACGGACCGGCGGCTGGGCATTCCGGGCGAGGAGCTGCCGGGCAGCTGGTCGGCGACGGAGTTCGTGTCCTGGTACAGCGCGCACCCGGACGCCGCCGACGGCGGCTTCCTGCGCGGGGTGCGGTCGGCGGTGGTCATCGGGATGGGGAACGTCGCCGTGGACGTGACGCGCATGCTGGCCCGGGGGGCGACGGAGCTGAGCCCGACCGACATGCCGCACGCGGCCCTGACCGCACTCGCGGCGAGCCGGGTGGACCGCGTCCACATGGTGGGCCGGCGCGGCCCCTCCCAGGCCCGCTTCACCACCAAGGAGCTGCGCGAACTGGGGGCCCTGCCGGACACCGGAATCGCCGTGGACCCGGCCGAGGCGGCCCAGGACCCGGCGTACACGGACCCGTCCGCGCTCCCCGCCCCGCAGCGCCGCAACGTCGAGGTGCTGCGCGGCTGGGCCGGGGCGCCGGTGCCGGGCGCCCGGCGGCTGATCCGGCTGCGCTTCTTCCTCCGCCCGGCCGAACTGATCGCCCGGGAGGGCAGGGTGGGCGCGGTGCGTTTCGAGCGGACGGCGCCGGACGGACACGGCGGCGTCACGGGCACGGGGCGGTTCGAGGACATCGAGGCGCAGCTGGTGCTGCGCTCGGTGGGGTACCGCGGGGTGCCGCTGGAGGGGCTGCCGTTCGACGCGGCCGGCGGCACGGTTCCGCATCTCGCCGGGCGGGTGCTGCGGGAGGGCGCGGTCGCTCCGGGCGAGTACGTGGCGGGCTGGATCAAGCGCGGCCCGACGGGCGTCATCGGCACGAACCGGCCCTGCGCGAAGGAGACGGTGGCCTCCCTGCTGCGGGACGCGCCCTTCCTCACCGACCGCGACCTGCCCGGTGACCCGCTGGCGGCGCTGCGGGCCGAGGGCGTCGAACCGGTCGGCTGGACGGGCTGGCAGGCGATCGAACACGCCGAGGCGGAACTGGGCGCCTCCCTGGGCCGGAGCGTCGTCAAACTCCCCGACTGGGAGTCCCTGCTCGCGGCGGCCCGCACGGCCGGCCCGTGAGCGGACCGGTCAGGCCGTGCCGCGGCGGGCCTCCTGGCGGGCGGCCGCGGTGAGGAGGCAGTCGAGGAGGCCCGGGAAGAGGTCGTCCAGGTCGGCCCGGCGCAGGCCGTTCATCTTGGCGGTGCCCTCGTAGACCTGCCGGATCACGCCGCTCTCGCGCAGCACCCGGAAGTGGTGCGTGGTGGTGGACTTGGTGACCGGCAGGTCGAACTGCGAGCAGGTCAGCTCGACGCCCTCGGCGGCGAGCTCGCGGACGATCCGCAGCCGCATGGGGTCGGAGAGCGCGTGCAGCACGCCCTCCAGCCGGATCTCCCCGCGCGCCGGGTGCGGCAGATCGCGGCTGCTGAGGGCGGGGGAGGCAGTCGTCACGGCGGCTCACATTCGGTCCGGGAATCCTTATGGTACGAGAACCCTCGTAGTTTGACATCCTCCGTACTACGATGCCTATCGTACGAACCTCGCCCGTCCCGGCCCCCGCCGAATGGAGCCCACCGTGAGCACGCTGTTCCAGCCGTACACCCTGCGCGACGTGACCATCCCCAACCGGGTGTGGATGCCTCCGATGTGCCAGTACTCGGCCGCACCCGAAGGCCCCGGGGCCGGTGCGCCCGGCGACTGGCACTTCGCGCACTACGCGGCCCGCGCGGCCGGCGGCACGGGACTGATCGTCGTGGAGGCCACCGCCGTGTCGCCGGAGGGCCGGATCTCGCCCTACGACCTCGGCATCTGGAACGACACCCAGGTGGAGGCGTTCCGCCGGATCACCCGCTTCCTCGTGTCGCAGGGCACCGTCCCCGCCGTCCAGCTCGCGCACGCCGGACGCAAGGCGTCGACCGAGCGGCCCTGGAAGGGCGGCGCGCCGGTCGGGCCGGAGGCGTACGGCTGGCAGCCGGTGGCGCCGAGCCCGCTCGCCTTCGACGAGCGCCACCCGACACCGGACGAGCTGACCGTCGACCGGATCCGGGACGTGGTCGGCCAGTTCCGCGCCGCCGCCCGCCGGGCGCTCGCCGCCGGGTTCGAGATCGCCGAGATCCACGGCGCCCACGGCTACCTGATCAACGAGTTCCTGTCCCCGCACTCCAACCACCGCACCGACGCCTACGGCGGCTCGTACGAGAACCGGACGCGGTTCGCGCTCGAGGTGGTCGACGCCGTGCGCGAGGAGTGGCCGGACGACAAGCCGCTGTTCTTCCGGATTTCGGCCACGGATTGGCTGGAGGAGCACGGCTGGACCCCGGACGACACCGTCCGCTTCGCCTCCGAGCTGCACGCCCACGGCATCGACCTGCTCGACGTCTCCACCGGCGGCAACGCCTCCGGCGTCCGCATCCCGACCGGGCCCGGCTACCAGGTCCCCTTCGCCGCGCGGGTGCGCGCCGAGACGCCGATGCCGGTCGCCGCCGTGGGGCTGATCACCGACGCCGAGCAGGCGGAGAAGATCGTGGCCAACGGCGAGGCGGACGCGGTGCTCCTCGGCCGCGAGCTGCTCCGCAACCCCTCGTGGGCCCGGCACGCGGCCCGTGAGCTGGGCGGCGAGGTCCATGTGCCGGACCAGTACCACCGCTCGGTCTGAGCCCGCACCGCCACCACGCCGGCGGCCCGGGGTGCCCCTCGGCGGCCAGCCGGTCGGCCTCGGCGAACTGGTGGAACGCCGACGGGGTCTGGTTGAGCACGGTCACT
>NZ_JBEZBE010000047.1:0-48088 GCF_040646935.1 Streptomyces sp. NPDC044984 | reverse complement strand
CTCACGCCAGCTGAGTACGAACAGCAATTGATCACGTCACGTAGGCTGTCACTCGTCGCGTGAAACCCGGTGTCCACCCCCGGGGATCAACCTCAGGCCACCGCTACACCTTCCATGACTACCGCCTCGCCGGACGCTCCACCGTCCGCGTCCACACCGGTCAGGGCCGCGACACCCGCTCCGACGTCTGCCAGGACCGCCGCAACTACGTCTGGGACAACCGCTCCGACACCGCCCCCTCCGCAACGACCACGGCCGCTTCATCGACGACGAGTCCTGGGGCCACCGCCGCAGCGGCCGCCACTGACACCCACTGGCCGTGCCGGTGGACCCCACCGGCACGGCCACCGCATCGTGCGGCACGCCTTCCCTCGACCGCGGGGGAAGGCGTGCCGCCCGGCTGTGTTCAGGTGCCGAGGCCGGACTTTTGGGGAGTCAGATGACGTCGATGGGGGTGGAGGGTGAGGGGTGCTCGCCGACGGTGAAGGCCACGCCGGTCGGGCCGGTAGGAGTGGCGTCGGAGGCACTGACACAAACCCACATCACTGATCGGGAACCCGGGTTGGGGATGGCGAGGTCAACGTCGGTGAACGTCAGTTCCTGGCCGTCGTCGGAGATGCTCCCCCGATAGACGACCGGGTCTCCCGCGCCGGTCCACACCGTGAGCTGATGGTCGGGGCTGGACTGGGTGCCGAACCGCATGGCCGCGTCGGCGGGCAGAGTCGCGGTGACCGTCTGCAGGGGGATGGTCTGCGAGCCGTTGTTACGGACTTGCACCCCCGGATACACCGGCGTCCCTGCCCGCTCCGCTTGTACGCGGCCTTCCCCCGGGCTGACCGTGAACGCCGGAGTGACCACGACCGTGGTCGAGCGGCAGGCCCTGCCGCCAACGCTGAAGGCCAGGCTGGAGGCACCCAGCGGCGCGTCGTGGCCCGCCCCGACACCGACCCACATCACCGTGGTGCCCGGCAGCTGCAGGTCGACGTTCGAGAAGGTCAGCGAGGTGCCGTCTGCGGACAGGCTCCCGGGGTAGCGGGTGATCCCCCCTGCGGCGTTCTGCACAGTCAGTTGATAGTCGGCGAGTGTGGAGGTACCGAACAGAAGGCCGCGGCCCTCGGGCAGTGTCACCGTCACCGAGACGGGGTTGAAGGCCGTGTCCCCCGCCACCCGGACTCCGGGGTAGCCAGCCGCTCCTCCTTGCCGTACCTGTACGTCCGGCGGGCCGCCCGGCGTCACGGTGAACTCCGACCATTGCAAGACCACCTGGCCACGGTTTCCGGCGTCCCCGACCGGCGACTGGTACAGGGGGTCGTCCTTGCCTCCGGCCCGGGTCCCGTTCCCGGGCACAGTCCGGCCCTCGGTTACGCCAGGACCGCCGACGAAACTACTGCCGCCCCCACCACCACTGGCAAAATTGCCGCCGCCACCGACGAACAGGCCGCCGCCACCACCCGCGTAGCCGGCACCGCCACCGGAACCGCCGCTGTAGCCGGCGCCGCCGCCTCCGCCCATCCCGGGGATCGGGATTCGGCCCCCGGGGGTTCCCTTGACGTGGGCGCCGCCGTTCTCACCGGTGTTGCCGCCACGGCCTCCGTAGCTGCTGTTGCTGGAGACGGCGCCGCCGGCGCCGCCAGTGGACCCCGACGCTCCGCGTGCCGGGGTTCCGGTCCATCCGCCGGAGGTGTAGGTCCGTGCGTCGGAGCCGCTGGTGCCGCCGCCAGCGCCGCCGCGTGCGTCCATGTTGCTGGTGCCGCCTCCTCCGCCGCCGGCGATCAGCAGGGTCTTGCCCAGCCGCTGGCTGTACAGGCCGCTCATTCCGCCGCCGCCGTCCGGGCCGCCGCCCAGGTCGACGACGATCCGCAGGGTTTCCCCCGGCACCACGGCGATGCGCCCGGTGGCAAAGCCGCCCCCGCCTCCTGTGTTGGTTCGGCCTCCGCCACCGCCCCAGCAGCGGGCGTCGATGGTGGTGACGCCCGGGGGGACGGTGAAGTCCTGGACGCTGCCGGTGTAGGCGAAGCGCTGACTGTGGGTGTACGGGCCGACGGGAGCGCTGTCGGCCGGCTCGATCGCCGAGCGCGGCTCGATCACGCTGACGGGTTCGGTGACGGTGTCCTCGGTGATCGTGTTCTGGGT
The DNA here is from genome assembly GCF_040646935.1 of Streptomyces sp. NPDC044984. NCBI lineage: Bacteria > Bacillati > Actinomycetota > Actinomycetes > Kitasatosporales > Streptomycetaceae > Streptomyces > Streptomyces sp. NPDC044984. Next base: position 45,955 of record NZ_JBEZBE010000047.1, on the reverse strand, counting down.
CATGGAGCGTGTCTCTTTCCTTGGTTGCTGGCAGGGACCGGTCGTATGCCGCAGGCAGCTGCGCGGATGGCCCCGCCCTGGTCTGGTCTGGCGGGGTTGCCACAGGAGGTGGTGGCGGTCGTGGGGCAGCCGCCGCGGTGACGGTGCGCCTCGGCCACGGGGCCCGTCGGGCAGCCGCATAGGTCTCACTGCGGTGACGAGCCCGGGCCGGGTGGATCGGGCGGTGACGGGGTCGGGGCGGGCTCGTCACTGGCGCCATATGCGGCTGACGGCGCGCCGGCGGGTGCTGGTGCGGGGGCTGGTGTCCCACAGGGTTTCGACGGCGTCGCACCACTGGTCGAGGTCGGGAGCGGCGCTGAGTTCGAGGGAGCGGGCCTTGGCACGCAGGGAGGCCTGCCTCCAGGTGGCCGGGTCCTGCAGAGCGGTGAGGGCGTGGATCCAGGCGTTGAGGTCGTCGCGGTAGGCGAAGATGCCGGCGTCGCCGAGGGACTCGACGAGGCCGGGGGTGGGGTGGGCGATGACGGGGATGCCGGAGGCGAATGCTTCGATGGCGACGCGTCCCCAGGACTCGTACAGGCTGGGCATGAGCATCACGCGGGAGCGGCAGTAGACGTGGTCGCGCATCTGCTGGCCCGGCACCCCGTTGACGACTTCGCAGTTGGGCAGGCGTGGTGGGGGCATGATCTGCTGGCCGTAGGCGCCGCGGACGCCGAGAAAGTTCCACTCGGGAGTCCAGGCGGCGATCTGCCAGAACAGTTCGCCGCCCTTGTCGGCGTTGAGGTTGACCAGGGTCGCGGCCTCGCCGGGCTCGGTGCGGTACTCGTCGGCGAGGACCGGGGGGCGCACGACGATGCTGGTGCGGGGCAGGAACTCGCGCGGGTAGCGGGCGTAGAAGATCTCGCCGTCGCGGCGGATCCATTCGCTGTTGTAGACGACGAGGTCGGCGCCGGCGGCGTTGTGGAAGCTGGTGGCGAAGTTGTCGTGGCAGATCACGGCGAGCGGAATCCGGCGGTCTCTGGCAAGGCCCGCCAGGACCGGCACGTTCTCGAAGTGGGACAGCAGGACGTCCGCCTCGGCGGCCTGGGCAGCGAAGTCCAGACCGTCCTGGAAGGGAACGACGCGCACGCCGTCGATCTCGTAGCGTTTCTCGGTCTTACCAGGGTGCGACAGCCAGACAGTCACGTCGTGGCCACGTTCGGCCAGGGGGCGGAGCATCGAGTGCAGCATCCACTCCGAGCCCGCATTATGGTCCGGCGGGTAGCCGTACACCCGGGCCACCAGGGACATCCGCCGCCTGTTGGGGGCGGCGGCCAGCCGGTAGGGACGCAGTGCCGCTGGGTCCACACGCAAAAGGTTCTTCTCCGAACGGGTCGAGCCACGGTTCGCCGGCACACCCGCTATGGCGGGCTGCCCGCCCGCCCGGCCACGCCTTGCGTGCCGAGCGGCCCGATGCCCCGGCGGTCACACCGAAAGCACCAGCACCCACCTACATACCCTTCGTAATCACCTGAACGCGTAGCGTGTCTAATGGAAGTGGGCGCGCGGAAGCACTCAACACCGCAGCCGTATCGTCTGGTTGACCGCGCAAGCGCCCCGCACTCCGGAGCGCCGACAGCTCGCTGCCCCGCCGGGCGCAGCGTCCTGCACGCCGGTGCGCCGGCAGCCCGCCATCCCGTCGGAAGCAGCACTCCGCGCTCCGGCGCATCAGCCACGGGCACGTTACGCCGTCGCTTTCTTCCCATTTATTCACTCACATGGGGGAGATGGCGGTTCGTGCTGAGTGATGCGGCAAAGCTGCCGAAGAGCAGTAGTGCTGCAGGCGCCGCTTACTCGACACATGTGAGCCGGGCGCCCCGCCTTCCCCAGCACCTCTTTTCCGCCTGGCCGGTCACGGACGGGCCAGGTCCCGCACTCAAGGGAGTTTGGCATGACTACAACAATTGAGCCTGCGGTCGACGTCGAGGCTGCGGACTCGGCCGAGACGGGCATCGAGACCCTCGGATACGCGAACCGGTTCGCGGTATGGGATTCCGAGTTCCGCTACGACGGCCGCATCCGCGTTCCGGTCGGCGTGAAGATTTCCAAGGTCGAGTACGCCTACTACGGCCGGGACGACAAGGACTACATCACCGCCGTCGTCGTGCCGCGAGGCCAGATGGGCATCAACCAGGAGTACGAGGTCGCCGACCTGACGTTTTTGGAGGACTCCGACGTCATCACCTTCACGCTGCGCGGCGACCTCAACGTCGACGCGGCCCCGGAGAAGGGGCAGTACAGCCGCACCTACCAGCTCGGAGTGCGGCTCAGCCTCAACGACGGCACCACCCGCACCACCCACGTGCCCGTCGAGGTCCTGTGGCCCCACTACAACGCGGACCAGGGGTATACCGGCCGGCCGTTCGTCCGCCTGCCCTACGACACCGGCTGGGGCGGCACCCCCAACAGCCAGGCCGGGTTCGGCTACGTGTCCGACAACGGCTACGTCGCCGAGAAGCTCATCGTCGACCTGGTCAACCCCCGCCAGGACATGAAGGACGTGGCCAGCAACTACAGCGACCACGTGTACTGGCAGCTGCTGCACGAGGACGGCACGCCCTCCCACCTCACCCCCGACCCGGTCAAGCTCAACGTCAAGGGCCACCAGGGCGGCGGCACCGGCGACAAGAAGATCCTCGAGGCCCTCAACCTGCGGGACGCGGGCGACAAGCCCGGGTACTACCGCTTCCTGGTCTGGCCCCAGTCCGTCGACACCGCCAGCGGCAAGACCAGCATCCTCAGCTGGGACCGCACCAAACTGGAAGACGCTTTCCAAATCGGAAGCATCTACTACCGCTACACTGCCACCGGCTCCACCGGTGCCCGCTTCGACGTCGCCCCCGGCGGACCGCCCGACGTGAAGCTGTCCTCCGACGGCCCCGTCGGCTACCCCGGCGTGCGGCTGACGACCGACGACGGCCCCGTCCCCGTGCACAACGTCCAGGTCAGCCTGCCTCCGGGCATGGGCCTGGCATTCGTCGCAGAGGGCAACCCCGGCTACATGCTGACCGTGCTCGACGGCGACGGAGCAGCCAAGCACTACCCCGGGCAGCTCTCCGCCGACGGCCAGACGCTCACCTTCCCCAAGGTCAACCTGGCCCTCGCCGGCAAGACCTCCCAGTCCATCGCGTTCGTGGCGGTCAGGGCCACCGACCCCAACGCCACCGGCCGCACCTCCCTGACCTTCCAGGTCGGCGCCGAAAGCAGCCAGAGCACCCCCATCGAAGTCGGTGCACACTGACGGGTACATGCTCGCCGCCCCGGCTCCCAGCCAGGCCGGGGCGGCACTCCGGGCACGCACCAGGCACACCGAACGCGCGGGGTATCACGCCCCGGCCCAGCGCCACCCCGTGGCTTGGTGGCGGGGCTTGATCCTTGTACGGCTCACACTGACCCATGCCCTGAGGACCTGCAAACAGCGAAGTGGCCCGATCCTGGAGTCGGGCCACTTCTCTGCTGTGGAGGCTTCGCATCAAGATGAGTCTGCAGTCTGCCGACGGATGCGGCCTATAGGTCGCATCCTGGGTCCCGCCCTAGGTCACGCCCCGAATCCCGCCCTAGGTCGTGTCCTAGGTCCCGGCCTGGGTCGCGCCCGACGTCGTCCCGGGGCCCAGCGAAACCCCAGCTCAGCGCCGCGATTCCGGACAGTGCGGCACGCCGACTACTTACCTGGGAGGCTCCCTGCGGGCAGTACCGGCCCGGTTCCGCCAGCTCCTGGTGCTCTGCTCGGGCCCGGCTGGCACCCGCTGTCAGGAGCACCGGCAGGCGCTCGCCGAAGCCCACCGCCTCCCACACGTGCGCGTCACGCGTGCGCCTGGGCCGGGCCGGAGCGCACAGCCGGGGCGGTGAAGAAGAACTCCGGCTGCACCGCGATGATCGGGCGATGACAGACCGCCGTCCCCTGGGCACCGGACCCGACCGTGCCAACACGTCCCGCACGCAGAACACCGCCCTGCCGCGCGTCCAGCTCGCCGCCGAACGCCTGCCCGCCGCCCGGGCCACCACCGAGCCGAAGCCCCCACGCCCACACACCGGGCGGCGCATCCTCGGGGCCGGCCCCGACGCCCAGGCGGTGACGCCCTTCTGGCGGGGCCGCCGTGAACGCGTGTCACCCGTGGGAGGTAGTGGGAGGAAGGCTCGCAACGGCTCATAGCCGCGCGCAGGCGGCGGGAAGCCTCGGCAGGGCCGACATCGAGGCGCTGCTGTCGCCAGCACCTCTAGGTCCGGCGCGATAGGCCGCTGTTCAGCGATCGACCACCCAGCGAGCGCCTGCGGGGGCATGGCGGTTGTCGCGCACGTAGTTGCAGCGGGCCTGGTCGACGGCGTTGCGGGTGTCGCGGCCCTGGGCGGCCTTCCGCGCCGCAGCGGGCGCGGACATCGAGAAGTCCCGTGCCTGCTGGGGCAGGTACGGGACGTGTGTGGAGCGCCAGGCAGGCCTTGCACCTGCATTTCCCCGCAGGAAGCGGGACGTCTTTCCTTAAAAGAGCGTTTTGTCCCGGCAGGGTTGTTTGGTTTGAGGTTCAGGTGTCGCGCCAGTTCGGGGTGGATTCTCGGGTGAGGCGTCGGCTTATGAGGTCGATCATGGCGATGTGGATCATGGCTTCGGAGCGGTGGGGGTGGGTTTCGTAGTCGCGGGCGGGGCGGCGGTGGTGCATGAGCCAGCCGAAGGTCCGCTCGACCACCCAGCGTCGCGGGATCACCTTGAAGCCTTTGGTTCCGGGTTCGCGTTGGACGACTTCCACGTCGATACCGAGGCGGGCGCCGTGTTCGATGGCTTTGGTGCGGTAGCCGGTGTCGGCCCAGGCTTTGGTCACGCGGGGGTGGGTGGCGGCGATGTGGGACATCAGGTGCATGCCGCCGACGTTGTCGGAAACGCTCGCCGCGGTGACCCAGACGGCCAGGAGCAGGCCGAGGGTGTCCACCCCGATATGGCGCTTGCGGCCTGCGATTTCCTTGCCGGCGTCGATGCCCTGGCCGGCCGTCGGCACATTGCTGGAGGTCTTCACGCTCTGCGCGTCCAGCACGCAGGCACTCGGCTCGCCGTCGCGGCCTTCGGCCTGACGGGCCAGGCGTCGCAGGAGACCGTTGAGCTGGTCGAAGACACCTTCCTTCTGCCAGGCGGCGAAGTAGCCGTAGACGGTTTCCCAGGGGGCGAAGTCGTGCGGCAGGTACCGCCAGGGGATACCGGTGCGGTCGACGTAGAGGATGGCGTCCATGATGCGGCGCAGGTCGTGCTCGGGCGGGCGGCCGATGTCGAGAGCCTTGCCCCTGCGCTCGGCCCGCCAGGCGGTGAGCGTGGGTCCGATCAGTTCCCAGCGCGCCTCGGAGAGGTCACTGGGATACGGGCGGTGTCGCGTCATGTTTCGGTAGTACCGTCGAGCAGGCCGCCTCCCCAGGGCGCAAACGAGGCCAACCGGGGGCGCGTTGGGATCAGGCAGGAACGAACGGAACGAAACGGGTCGCCGAATGACGACACGAATCCCCCGCCCCGCATCAGACACATCTACCCCAAAGGCCCCATGCCGGATCGGCCCGCGAATCAACGCCAAACAGCCCTGTCGGGACAAAACGCTCTTTGAGTGCGTGTTTCTGAACTCTGTATCAGCAGATCAAAGGGTTTCAGTGGTGAGCTGACGCCCCGATCCGCTAGCGGACGAGGTGGCTCTCGATGTGGTCGATCACCGCTGACACGGCCTGCCGGTAGGCGGTGCTCGACCGGCGAACCTGGGACAGCAGCATGCCGCCCTGGATGGCGGCCAGCAGAGCGGTGGCGAGCGCGGCAGTATCGGCGCGCTCGTTCAGCTCGCCGCGTGCCTGCATGCGTGCGAGTCCCGACCTGATGGGGCCTTCCCACCGGTCGAAGGCAGAAATGAGGCTGGTCCGCGCCGACTGATCGCTGTCGGCGAGTTCGCTGGCGAGCGAGCCGATCTCGCAGCCGCCTTCGCATCCTCTTGCGTCCTGCCGGTTCCCTGCCCTGTCACACCACTCGCGTAGGGCCTCGATGCTGTCCAGGTTGTCCAGCAGCGGACGCTGCTTGGCGAGCTGGGTGTCCGTCTGGTGGTCGATGACCGCCAGGACCAAGCCCTGCTTGTCGCCGAAGTAGTGGTAGATCTGCGACGCGCTGACCCCGGCGGCCGCCTGGATGTCCGGGATGCTCGTGCCTCCTGCGCCGCGGTGGAACATCAGTTCCGCAGCGGTCTCGATGATGCGTTCGCGGGTCTTGCGGCCGGCCTCGGTGAGCCGCTGCTCCTTCGACCCTTCGGTCTTCACTGATGTGCTCATATACCCACGCTACCCAAGTTGGAATTGACATTCCAATTATGCTCCGCCGATGATCCTGGAAAGGTCATTCCATACCGGGTGGCCGTCTCTTCAGACAGGTGAGTGCTATGCCCCTCGACCCCCAGATCGAGACCCTGCTCAAGCAAGTGGCCGCAGGGGGCGGCCCGGCGCCCGAAACCCTGACGGTGGCGGAGAACCGCGCGTTCGGGCGCGCCTTCGGCGCCCTGGCCGGCGCTCCCGTACCGGTCGCCGATGTCCGGGACACCACGGCCGCTGCCGACGGCCGCGACATACCCGTCCGTGTCTACCGGCCCCTCACCGAGCCGGACGCCGGGCCGCTGCCCGTGACGCTCTTCTTCCACGGCGGCGGGTGGGTCTTCGGCGACCTGGACACCCAGGACAACATCGCCCGCATCATGGCCAGCCGCTCCGGCACGATCGTGGTCTCCGTCGACTACCGGCTGGCACCCGAGCACCGCTTCCCGGCCGCGGTCGACGACGCCTACGCCGCGCTGACCTGGGTCGCGGACAACGCCCCGGGCTTCGGGGGCGACGGAGAGCGCATCGCCGTGTTCGGCGAGAGCGCCGGCGGCAACCTTGCCGCGGTTCTCGCACAGGAATCCCTGCGCCGCGGGGGACCTCGCATCACGCTCCAGGTGCTCGCCTACCCGGCGGTCGACCGGTTCGACGACAGCCCTTCGATGTACGAGAACATGACGGGCCCGGTCCTCTCCCGTTCCTACCTCGAGTGGTTCTGGGGCGCCTACCTCAGCACCCCGGACCAGGGCGCCGACCCGCGGGTCTCGCCGGCGCGCTCCGATGAACTGGCCGGACTTGCTCCTGCCGTCATCGCCACCGCCGAGAACGACCCCCTGCGCGACCAGGGCGACCACTACGCCCGCAAGCTGGCCGACGCCGGCGTGCCGGTCCAGCACCTCCCGGTCGGCGGAGCCGTTCACGGCTTCCTCTCGTTCACCGGCTCGGTGCAACTCTCGCGGGACGTACTGAATCAGCTCTCGGACGCCGTGTCCGCAGTCTTCAGCTGACTTGACCCGCACGGCCTCGCCAGCCGCCGATTTTCTCGCGCACGCAAGCAGGACGGCGACCACCCCTGTGCTGACCCTCGCTGTGAAGTGGCCGGTCCGGGGCTGCTCGGACCGGCCGCTTCGTCTGCAGCAACTCGTGGCCACCCAGTACGGGACGCAGATCGCCAGTGAGTGGCCCGAGCTGCGCGGCCGACGACCCCCGGGGGGCGCGGTGGACCGGACCGCGGTGGACCGGACCGCGGTGCGGCTGAAAGTCGGACACGGACTGACGGTGACCGAGACCGCGCTGGCGTTCTTGCAGGACGCCCGCCGCCGCGGTGACGTGTGCCGGCCGTTGGACTGGATCCCGGAGGTCCACCACGCCCTCGGTTGGGGCGAGGCCGTCATCCCTGACGCCCTGCTCTACTACCGGCACATCACCGACACAGACGGCGGTGGTTCGATGCTGCGGGCATTCGTCGAAGTCGACCGCGACACGATGGCCCCGAGCGCCTCGCCGCCGAACTCGGCGCCTACGCCCGCCTCCACCAGCACATACCCGCGCCCGCGCCCGGCACCACCTGGCCGTGCAGGAGGAGAGCCGGTGGCGGCGCTACCCGCTTTTCCCCGCTCGTGGCCGTCAGGACCCCGACCATGGGCCCGACCACAGCAAACCAACACCATGCGCAGACACCGCGCAGACCAGGGCTGTCGGCGTACCGAGAAAAGTGCTCAGGCGTGTACAGACGAACGTGCTCAGTCGTGGGACCGGGAGGACAACCCTGCGGCCGTGGGGGTGTCCGCGAGCGTTCATGGCTCGACGCCGGTCTGGACCTGGAGCACGCGGGCGTAGGCTCTCGGGAATGCGGATAGGCGAGTTGTCCAAGCGCACGGGCGTGAGTCCGCGCTCACTGCGGTACTACGAAGAGCAGGGCCTGCTGACCAGCTCACGCTCCGATGCGGGGCAGCGTCACTATTCCGATGCTGCGGTCCAGCGCGTGTCACTCATCCGACAGTTGTTCGACGCGGGTATGTCCAGCAGGGTGATCGCGACTGTGCTGCCGTGTGTGGACGTCCCGGGTGACCTGGGCGTCGCCGAGGAGACGTTCACGGCGATGATGCGCGAGCGCGACCGGATCGACGCCGACATCGCGCATCTGATCGAGACCCGGGATGCACTCGACGTGCTGATCAGGGCCAACAGCCGACACCGGGCGGAGCTGTCCACGGCCCCGGAACCGGTGGCGCAGTCGACCTGATGCTGTGATCTGCGTCTCAGCCGGTTGCCCCTCACATCCATGTCAGAGGTGAGGATGGCGTCAACGCCCGGAATCACCGGGTCGGTCGTACGAGAGGCGGCGGAAGATGGGGCAGGCGTGGGGTTTCGGCAGGTATGGCGGGCCCGAGGTGCAGGAGTTCTTCGATCGTCCCGACCCTGTCCCCGGTCGCGGCGAGGTACTGATCCGGGTCGACGTCGCCGGGGTGAATCCCCTCGACCACCTTCTGCGCTCGGGTCTGGTCGACGGGCTCGACGGCGGGCGTCCGTTTCCCCGCGTGCTCGGCATGGAGGCAGCCGGAACCGTTCTCGCCCGGGGCGAGGACGTCAACGGGCTCGAGGTGGGTGACGCGGTCTTCGGCTTCGCGCTCACCGGTGGCGGCACCTACGCCGAGACGACGGTGCTGTCCGCGCCGAACACCGCGCGCATCCCGGAGGGTCTGTCCGCGACCGTGGCGGCAACGCTGCCCGTAGCCGGGACGACCGCGGTGGACGTGCTCGACCAGCTCGGCCTCCCGGCCGGTGCCACGGTCCTGGTCAACGGAGTCGGGGGCGGGGTCGGCCTCGCCGTCGCCCGGCTGGCCATCGGGCGCGAGCTGCGTGTGATCGGCACCGGGAGTACCGCCAAACGCGAGCACGCCGAGGCCATCGGGGTGCGGTTCATCGACTACACCGCCGAGGACGTCGCCGCCGCGGCACGCGAGCTGGTTCCGGACGGCTTCGACGGGATCGTCGACCTGGCCGGAGGCACCTCGCTGCGGACGGTGGCTCCGCTGGCCCAGGATCCCCGCAACGTCATCGCTGTGGGTGATATGTCCGTGCCCGATCTCGGTGGGCGTTTCGTCGAGCGTCGCGTCGACCGCGAGAACCTGGAGCGGTCGGCCCGGCTGGCCCTCGACGGACTCCTCGCACCCGTGATCACCGCGGTCCATCCGCTCTCCGACGCCCCGGCCGCCCTCGCCACCGTCGAGAACGGTCACACCTCGGGCAAGGTTGTCATCAAGGTGACATGAGAAGTGCCCGGCCGTCTGACGCTGTCGACCGTGTGCCGCTCGAAAAGTCATCGTCGCCTGTCAAGCGATATAGCGGTACTCGCTGATCACGCCGCCGAGGATCCTGGTCCGCAGCACTCGGCGAGCGTCGAGGTCGTGCACTGTGACATCGGGCCGTTCCTTGGCATCAGGCGGTAGTTGCTGTCGGGCTTGGTGAGGTCGGTGGGCGTTGCAGTGCCGCCGGTAGGCGGCCAGGACCTGGCGGGCGTGGGCCTCGTTCACGATCAGCACGTGGTCGAGCATCTCGCGCCGGATGCTGCCAATGGTCCTCTCGCAGTGGGCGTTCATCCGAGGAACCCGCGGGGCACTCAAGACCACCTCCAGCTCCTCGGCCTCGAAGACCGTGTCGAACGCCGCACCGTACCTGTCATCGCGCTCACGCAGCAGCAACCGCACAGACTCCATGCCCATGCCCAGATCGGCGGCGGGATTCCGCGCCCGTTGCACGGCCCACTCCCCGGTGGGCTGGGCGGTGACTCCGGTGAGGTGCAGGCGCCTCGTGCCGTGCTCGAGGAACACCAGTGCCTACAGCCTCGTGCCGAGCGCGGTGTCGAGGTGGAGGAAGTCTGCCGCGATGATCCCCTCGGCCTGAGCGGCCAGGAACTCGCGCCAGGTTGGACCGGCACGACGCGGCGCCGGGTCGACGCCCGCGGCGTTGAGGATCTCCCGGACCGTCGGGGCAGCGATCCGATGCTCGAGTCGGGCCAACTCCCCCTGGACCCGCCTGTGCCCCAACCGCGGGTTCTCCGGGGCCAGCCGCAGAATAAGCATCTTGATCACCCCTCAGGTGGGCGGGCGTCCGGTGCGTCGGCGTGCGGTGTAATCCCACTGGGCAGCGACTAACCTGCGGTGCCAGGCGAGCAAGGTGCCTGGAGTGACCGGGAAGACCTCGCGCCAACGTCGCCGGGGTATCAGCCCGGAGAGGGCAGCGAACCAGAACCGACCGGCCGGCTCGTAGCGGACCGGGACGGCACTCCGCCGGCGCAGGACTGTGTTCTCATGCCGCAGCACGAGCAACTCGGCGCCATTCGCGGTGTCACGGCGCAGCAGCACCGACAGGACGGACAACAACCTCCGGACCACCCCGTACAGCAGAGACACGATCACGCGGACATGCCCCCCCCCAGGACCGAACTGCATCACTCCCACCTGCGCCGATGACTTTTCGAGCGGCACACGGTGTGCGCAGTGTGCTGCGTGCGCTGGATCTCCTCGCCTTGTTCGGCGGGTCCCATCGCTCGGGGACGGTACAGGAGTTGGCCGACGCGTCGGGGCTCGTGAAGACGACGGCCGACCGTCCGGACCGGCTACCGTCTCGGCCCCGCCAGAGCGTAGGCCGTGATGCCGGCGACCGTGAGGACGAGGGCCGTCCAGGTACCCGCCGCCGTGCCAGGTGGGAGCAGCATCCAGGTCGCCACCTGCATCGGCACACTCGTGGCGGGTGGGGCGAGGAACGAGAACGCGAGCCAGGCGAACGGCAGCGTCCACCCGAACTGTCCGCCCGAGAGTGTCGCGCCCAGGGCGGCCAGCCCCATCAGGCCCGCGCTGTCCCGGACGACGAACGCGGTCGTGGCCATGTCCTCGCCCACCGCTTGCACGGTCAGCAGCACCGTGGTGACGATCCCGCTGCTGAGCAGCACGTGCGCCGCCCTGCGGGGCGCCCAGCGGATCGCGGCCGTCCGGTCCAGTGCGAGGTCCTGCCCGCTGAGCCCGGTCGAGACCGCCATCGCCGCCGCGGCGAGGACGAGCACGGGGGGCCGCGGATCCCACGGCTCTCCGCTGCTGTCCCGGGCGAGTGCCCACACCGCCACCGCGCTGATCACCACCGCGGCGAGCGACGCAGGCACCTGCCGGGAGCGTGTGTACAGCATCAGCCATCTCACCGGGACGCACCGCCCTTCAGCGTGTCGAACGCGTCGCCCTTGCAGGAGAACGCGGCGGCGCGCATTGCGTTGATCCGCGCGCGCTGCCCGTCCCGCGAAAGCGCCTTGAGCTCTCTCCACACCGGGCGGGCCTTGGCGTCGGCCTCGCGGCGCAGGCTTGCCGACCCTGCGCCGGGAAGCGACTTGAGGTCCCCGAGGACCCAGCCCACCGCGACGGCCCGCGCGAACTCGTCCCCTCCGAAGCCGCTCCAGCCGACGGGGTCACAGCCTGGCACCATGCCCTTGGCGATCAGGGCCCAGGTCAGTTCCTCGCCCTCTGCGGCGGCGATGAGGTCCTCGTCGAAGTCGAAGAGTACGGTGTCCTGGGACCACTGCGGTGTGGAGCCGTCCGGCAGTACGGCGGTGTTCTCCCGGATTGAGGCCGGTGCCTGGTCGCCCAGGGTTTCGTGCAGCAGGCGCAGTGCGTCCTTACCGGGTCCCGCCAATCCGGCGAGTCGTCCCTGGTGCGTCTTCGTCACGCATACCGGGCCGTCGCACACCGGCTCCGCGGCGGCCTCGTCGACGACGTACATCCGGCGTGGGTCGGAGGGGAGGACGAGCAGGGCGATCACCGCGCCTGTCAGGAGCGGCGTCAGGGCGATCAGCCGGGTGCGCGAGGTGGTGGCGGCCAGCAGCCCGAAGCCGGTCGCGGCCAGGCCGAGCAGCCAGATCGTCTGCCCGACGTGCACGGACGCGGAGAGCGTGACCAGCACGTCCCGCACGTCCTGCACCGCCGGTGACAGCAGGGAGACCCGGTTGGGTTCCGTGATCGGGATGCCCGACGCTGTGTACGTCTCCGTCCGGCCCAACGACATGTGCATCAGGGCCGAGAACACAAAGGCGCCCATGGCCAGCGCGGGAGGGGTGAGCGCGGACGGCAGGGCGCGACCGGCCCCCATGCCCAGCGTCGCCCCCGCGGCGAGGGAGAGGGCTCCCACCAGCGCGATCGGCAGCCACCCGAGGTGTGTGTAATCGGTGTTGGCAAGCACCTGGACCGCGCCGACGAGGACGAGGAGTGCGAAGGCCGATGCCAGTGTGATCGTCGTCGTGCCGGCCATCGTGGCCGCGCGGTGCCAGGCGGGCCGCGGCGTGCTCGTCAGCAGCTCGGACATCCTCGAGCGGTGGTCGCGCAGACCCTGCAGCGCCCCGAGCCCCACGGCGAGCGGCCACAGGTAGAACAGCAGGCCGCGGGTGGTCAGGGCCAGGGACGTCCACTGGGCCGTCCACATCGTGGTGCCCCTCCACCACGCGCCGTCCACCAGGTACAGGAACGCCAGTGCGCTCGTCAGGACCAGGGCGCCGGCCCAGGGGGCGACGGAGCGCTTCAGTTCGGTGCGCAGGACGCGTGCGTTCACCAGGCGCCCCTTCCCTGCTCGGGGCCCTGGAGCAGGGCCGAGTAGCCGCGCTCCAGCGGGCTGTCGCCCACGTGCTCGGGACCGCCTGCGGCGGCCAGTTCGTCGGGGGTGCCCTGGAAGACCAGCCGGCCCTCGGCGAAGAGCACCACGTCGGTGCAGGCGGCGGCGACGTCCTCCACCAGGTGGGTGGAGACGAGCACGCAGGTGTCCGTGCCCAGCTCCTGCAGCAACTGGCGGAAGCGCAGCCGCTGCGCCGGGTCCAAACCGACCGTCGGCTCGTCCAGCAGCAGGATCGACGGGTCGTTGACGATGGCCTGGGCGATGCCGACCCGCCGCACCATGCCGCCCGACAGGGTCTTCATCCGCTCGTCGGCACGGTCCGCCAGACCCACCCGCTCCACGGCGCGTTGCACCGCTGCGGGGATCTCCGTCTTGGGTACTTCCTTCAGCCACGCCATGTACTCGACGAACTCGCGCACGGTGAACCGTTTGTAGTAGCCGAACTCCTGTGGCAGGTAGCCGATCCGGCGGCGCAGTGCACGGTGCTCACCCCTGCCGCCCACGGACTCGCCGAGCAGTTCCAGGGTGCCCTCGGCGGGGCGCAGCACGGTGGCCAGCGCCCGGATGAGGGTGGTCTTGCCCGCCCCGTTGGGGCCGAGCAGGCCGTGTACGCCGGTGCCCAGCGACAGATCGATGCCGTCGACGGCCATCCGCTTCCTGCCGGCCCTCACCTTCAGCCCTGTGGCCTGGATCTGCCAGGCGTAGGCCGTCGGCACGAGGTCGGCCGCGTTCACTGCGGCAATCATATGGAATCCTCTCCGATGTCGTTTCGGGTGGTCGACGAGGTGTCCGTCATGGCAGGCTCTCCGGTCGTCAACGGTGGGCTGTGCGTGACGACGTGTCGGGGCGTGATGGGCCGGATTCCAGGCCTGCGGTCAGGTTGCAACGGACCGGCCGGCAACGCTGATGACCTGGTCCCGGACGGCGAAGCAGATGCTCATCTCCACGCGGTGCCGGGTGGCGGTCATCAGATGGCGATGGGAGCGAAAGCAGGGCGAGACGCCGCTGAACGCGGGACAGGCAGCGTTGTGCCGCGCTGACGGAGCGGAAAGCCTTTCCTTGCTCGTTCGCGTTGCCGCGTAGGCTCGTGGCCGCTTCGGGCCCGGTTGTTCGGGGCTTGTGGAAGCGGTGCTCCACGGAGGGGACGACCCTTGCGGCGGGCGGCGCCGCAGGAGCGGAGCTTGTCCATGACGATCGTCCTGGGCACCGCCCGGGTCTTCTTCATCAGGCGGCAAAAGAGGCGACCGGCGGCCTTCGCGTCCCGTCAGGACTGGAGCGGGATGTCGAGCACGTTGCCGCCGGTATCGGGAATCCGCCTGATCACCGACCGGAACTGACTGCTCCTGCCGCCGGGCTTCTCCGGCGGCAGCACGCACGACGGCCTCAGCCCGGAACCGCTCGTGCGCGAGATCCCACTCATCCTCTTCCGCCTCGGCGCCCTCGGCCGAACACCGCTCCTATAAGGGCTTGAACAACCGGGCGGAGAACACCCACCGACCCACCCGCCAGCGTGACGCGCCGTGGAGGGCTTCCGCTCGGGCAGGCGGGGCGCAGCGGTTCCTGCCCCGCGTTCAGCGGTGTCCCACTGCGCTTCCGGCCTCGCCGCTCCTTGATGAGGGCGCACGGCTATCGGCCCGGGACGGCCATCCGCTTCGCGATCCGGAACCGGAACACCGGCACCGCCAACCGGCCCACCACGATCTGAACACGAGATCGAACCGAAAGCCCACTACCCCCGGCACACCGGCAGACACTCAGCCACCCGACAACGTGACAGCGTCGGTGGCGGGCCTGCTGAGGCCCGAGTATCACCTCGGTGGGCGCCCCATCCCACTGCGCCGGGCCGGGCTGGTGCTCTCATGGAGGCGGAAAAAGCGCGGGTCAGTGGCGGGTTGGCAGGAGCGTGGCAGATCTGCTCGGGGCTCCCGCGCAGGGTCAGGTCATGCTGGACGAAGTCCCGGAGTTCCGGGTTCTGGCCGATCTTCCCGACTTTCGGCCGAGGCCGCCGCCGGACCGCTCGCCGGTGGGCCGTATGCGGTCGGTAGGACCACTGGCCGCCGGACAGGACCGTGCGGTTGCGGTGGATCTCCCGGCTGATCGTGGACGGACTGCGCCCCAGCTCGGCGGCGATCGCGCGAACCGGTGCCTTCTCCCGGAGCCGGTCGGCTATGTGGATCCGGTCCGTCTCGCCCGGATATCGCGAAGGGCCGTCGCTCTCGGGCTCCTGGGCGGCCACCGGCTCTGGGTCATCGGTGTAGCGCCACGGCCCCGTTTCCACGAGGGGCGGTGCCGCTTTGTTCTTCCCGGACGCCTGCCGGCCGTTACGCCATCGCCTGCCTGCCCGGTCGTTGATGCCAACGACCGGACAGGCATCCAGGTGAGAAGTTCCTTGATCCACGAGCAGAAGGTACGTCTCCCGCTCGCGGCTCAACTTCTTCGGCCCCTGTGGCCGCCGATCCGCCCGACCCTCGAAGTCCATCGCATCCCCTGAGCTGGGGTGTTGCGACGACCACCAGAACTCAACTTCGCCCCGGGCCCTGTCGGTGAACGGGCCCTTCGGCCCTCGCCCTACCGGACCGTGAGGTAGGCGCGGTCGATCGTCTGGACCAGGGTGTTGCCGTCACGGTCGGTCAGCTCGGCACGCAGCGAGACGGTGCCCGGCTGCGCTGGGTGGTTCAGCGACAGGTGGGTGCCGTTGACGGCTCTGGCCGTGGTCCAGGTCCTGCCGTCGTCGTAGGACACCTCGAACTCCAGCTTCTTGGCTGTCCGAGCGGTGGCCGCGCCCTCCACGGTGAAGGGCACCTGGAACCTCTCGCCGGCCTTCGCCGTACTGGTCAGTGACAGCCCGGGAGAGAAGCGGACCACGGACAGCGGCAGCCGGGCCCAACTGTCCCCGGACACGCCGGCCGACCTGAACGTCCACTGCGCCCGCACGCGGGTGCTTACCGCGAGTAGCTCGGGGTCCCGGGAGGCGTCGACACTCAGTTCGTACCGGCCGTCCCCGGCGGGGACGGTGTACTCGGCGATGTCCAGCGGATCGCCCTCGGCGGGGATCTCTTCGCCGTCGACGCGGAGCGAACTCTCCAGCTCCGTGTAGCCGCCGCTGCTCTCATGCCCGTCACTGTCGCCGAACATGGGCAGATGCGCCTTGATCGTGTTCCCGCTCCGCGCGATCCCGGGACGCCTCCACCGCGGTTCACCCTCACCCGGGGGCAGGAGCGGACCGAAGACACCGACGTTGAACCGCGCGGCGTAGCTCTTCTTCGGCTGGTACGCCGTGAACCTTCCCAGCTGTGCGTCCCCCGACTCCCAGTGGTGTACGGAGTAGGACCACTTGACACCATTGCCGAGGACGTATTCAGAGGTCCGCAGCGGCAGTTGGCGCTGGGTGGGGGTGCTGAAGTCGGCCGCGAACTCGCCGATGGGTGTCAGGGGCATCACCGCGACCTGAGCGGTGGGCTCAGGGCCGGGCCTGCCGGCCGCGAAGTCGATCTCGGCCAGTTGCTCGCGCCGGACGTCGGCGGTGAAGCCGCCGAGCGAACCCGTACGGTTCCACGCGAGACGGTAGTTCACCGCGCGCCCGTCGGCCGGCTGACGTGTCCAGAAACCGCTGTACTGGGCGTATGCCGCGTCCTTCGGCGCCTCCGGGCCGATGTGACCGACCTTGAAGCTCTGGAAATCGGGGAAGTCGAAGACGGACGGCGTAAAGCCCAGGGGCTGCCCGTCGGAGCGGGTGTAGCCCGGGATGAGCTGGGCGTGGTGGTTCTCGGCTCCCGCGTCGGGGACGGTGATGCGCGTGGGCTTGGCCTCCCGGGCGTCCATGACGACCGTGGTGTCCTTGGTCAGCTGCAGGGCCGGGGCCAGGAAGAGGGAATCGGGGGCGGCGGACTCGCCGCCGGCGTTGAGGACCCCGGTGAGCGCATAACCGCCCTTGGGCAGGCGCACCGTGATCTCGCCGTCCGTCGCGTCTGCGAACTCCTGGTAGTAGTCGCGGTCCCGGCCATCGATCGTCGTGAAACCCTTGCCGGTCGGCTTGCCGTCGTCGTCCAGGTGCTTGATGGTCAGGTCGTACGACTCAATCTCGCGCTCCACGCCGAAGGCGGTGCGCACCCGGGTCCGGCCGTCGGCCGAGGCTGCGGTCACCGAGCCGCCGTACGAGCCGTAGGCCTCGCCGCCGACGCGCGTATCGGCGGTCACCGTGATGCTCGCCGCACCGCCCGCCGCAACGGTGAGCTGCCGCGACGACATCTCGAACATGCCCTCGGGGGCGGGCCCGCCGTCCATCCCGAGCGCCTCGATCGCCAGGTCCAGGACGACCGGCTCGGTGCCGAGATTGCGGTACGTGATCTCCTTCGTCACCGGCTCGTCATCGGTGTGAGGCCACTTCGGGCGGCCGAAGCCGATCGGCCCCTGCTCGGCGACGACGGTCTGCCCGATCGCCCGGGCCACATCGGTGCGGCCGGTGCCCTGCTGGTACGCGCTGTACGGGCCGGGCTCAGCGGAAGCGGTGAGCGCCGCCTTGATCTGCTCGCCGGTCCAGTCCGGGTGCTGCTGCGCCAGGATGGCGGCGGCGCCCGCGACATGGGGAGTGGCCATCGACGTGCCGCTCTGGGTGGCGTAACCGGGCGTCCCCGAGGGGAACACCTGCTCCATGCCGCTCGCGGTGGAGGCGGCAGCCGTGATGTCGACGCCCGGCGCGGTCAGGTCCGGCTTGACTCCTCCGTCACCGACGCGCGGGCCGCGGCTGGAGAAGTCGGCGAGCTCGTCGGCCTTGTCGACCGCGCCGACCGTCAGCGCGGACTCGGCGCTGCCGGGCGATTCGACGGTGCTCTCGCCGTCCTCGCCCGCGTTGCCCGCGGCGATGACGAACAGCGTGTCCGTCTCGGCGGAGAGACGGTTGACCGTCTCCTCCAGCGGGTCGATGCCCTGGGTGTCGGTGCCGCCCAGACTGAGGTTGACGACCTGGGCGCCCTCGGCGACCGCCCACTCCATGCCCGCGATGATGCCGGACTCCCAACCGCCGCCGCTGTCGTCCAGGACCTTGCCGTCCAGGATGCGCGCGCCCGGCGCGACGCCCTTGTACCTGCCCTGCGACCTGGCACCCGTACCGGCCACCGTCGAGGCCACATGGGTGCCGTGGCCGACTCGGTCGACGCTGTCCTCGGCGTCGGAGAAGTTCCGTTCGGCGATCTCCTGGCCCGCCAGGTCGGGGTGCGTCTGGTCGACGCCGGTGTCCAGCACGGCGACCTTGACGCCCGTGCCGTCGAACCCGGCGCCCCAGGCCGTCGGCGCGCCCGTCTGGGCCACGCTCTTGTCCAGGCCGGCCTGGCGCTTGCCGTCCAGCCAGACTTTCACCACCTTCTTCACCGCCGGTGAGCCGGACAGCCGCGCCGTGCCCTGTCCACCGTCCCCGCCGTCGGTGAAGGTGTCCCAGAACGCGGAGTGGCCGTGCTTGTCGGCCCGTAGCGCCACGCCGTTGACGCTGGTCAGCTCCTGGCCGGCCTTGGCCCGTGCGTCGCGGAAGGCGCTCGCGGGGGGTGTCTCGTCCCCGGCGTAGGTGACGATCAGCGGCAGGTCGGACCGGCTCGCGTCGTCGTACCCGTACGCGACGAGTTGCGTCACGTCGAACAGCCGCCGGTCGAGCTTTCCCTGGGCGACAGCCGGCGCCGCGTCGCCCGGTATGACGAAGCTGTGCCCGTCGACCTTCCGGACCGAGAACGACACGCCCTCCCGTCCCTTGGCCCTCTCGATCCCGGCGACAGAGCCGTCCGCGGCGATCGACACCTTGTCGCCGGTGATCAGCGTCACCGTTTTGGCGCTCTTCGCCCCCGGAACGGACAGGGCCCTCCCTGAGCCTGCCGGAGCGTCAGGGGTCAGGGCGACGGCCTGGCTCACCCCCGGCATCCCGGTCACGGTGACTACGGCGGCCATGGCGAGAGCCCCCAGCGGGGCGGCCGCACGTATTCGTCTGCCGGGAGATAAGGACATGCTCATGCCATCTCTTTCGTCGGGGGATGAAGGAACGAAGGGCTGGAGCACACAGGCCCGCCCCGCGATGACTCCGAGGTTGGACGTCACGCCGTCCCACGCAGGCCAGGACAGGCCGGCAGTGGGTCCGCCGCCGGAGGCGGACCGCCCGGGCCGCGGGACCGGGATGCCGAAGACCTCGCGTGCTGAGCGATCACGGTCGTTGAGGCTAGGTCCGCGGTGTGACCGGACCTGGCTCGGACGATAACGGAACCGCATCGGCCGATCCGAGGATGTGCTCGGGGACCGCCACTTGGCCGACGGCAGGCGACCGCGGCCACGTCAGCCGAAGATGCGCCTGCCGCGCCGACGGACGGTCTCACCGACCGCACATTCCCGTCCGTCGCGCCCACTGCACACCGTGGCGGTGGTCGACGGGAGCAGGCCCCCGCGCGCCGTGTGGTCCTGCCGTCACCGCCGCACCCGGTTGGCGACGGCCCGCAACGTGCGCGGGCCGCGTCGACCCGGCCACCGCCGTTCTCCACGCGAAAGCCGTTGGCCGCGGCCGCCACGGCCCGAACCTGATCGACGACGCTGTCCTCCAGCCTTTCGAGCAGTTCCTCACCCTGGTGGCGCAGCGCAGCGAGCAGGTCGGCGGTTGCCCGGCCATGGACCGCTTTTCCGCGATGCTCTGGCCGGCCCGACAGGCCGCCAGCACCGGGGCGGTCTTCAGCCACCGTAGAACCCGGACCTCGACAGGTTCAGCACGGTGCACAGCCGCTTCACGCCGAAGGCGTCGCGATGGTCGGCAACGAACTCGAAGCGGCTCACCAGTTCGTCTCGCCCGCAAAATACTTGGCCGCCCGGCGCAGGACGTCACGTTCCCTCTCCAGCTCGCGGACCTGCTTGCGCAAGGCGGCGATCTCCGCGTCCTTCGTGGACTGCGCGACCGCCTCGGGCCGCTCGGCATGCTCCGCGGTCCTGATCCACTGCCGCAGCGTCTCGTGGTGCACGCCCAGCTCGGCGGCAACGCGAAAGACGGGCCGGCCCGACGAACGGGCCAGCGCCACCGCATCGGCCCGGAACTCCGTCGAGTATGTATAGGCCCCCACCTGGGACTCCTCTCTCTGAACTCAAGATCCAGTGTCGAGGTGTCCACGATCAAGGTGGAAGCCTCATGTGCCACCGCGCCACCTGAGACCACCCGATCGGCAATTTTTGCCATAGCAGCAAGGAGCCTTCGCGCATTGGCACGGTTACGCGGACGCTGGTTCTCGAGCGCCCCTGACCGCATCGGGGTAGGTACGAAAGGGCAACCGATGACCAGCAGTGACATAGCCGCAGCCGCTGCGAGCCGACCCGACGAGCAGGACTCCGAGTCGTCCGCCTGCTTGGCCGCTGTGCGCCAGGTCGCCAGTCGGTTCACCGGGACATACGGCCTGACGCAGGTCGACCCCGAGTTCGGTCTGCTCTTCGCCGAGACCGTGGAGGTCTGGCACAGCTTCGATCACGAGACCGTGTCACTTCCCGGCGATGAGTTCGCGAGTGCGATGCTGCGGATGCTCCGTGCGACCGCCGACCTCATGAGAAACCACGCCGACCGCATCTGGTCTCTCCACGTCGACCACCACGGCTTCGCTCTGGCCGCCACCGCTTCGGGCGAACTGGAAAACGGCACCCCGGTGCGCATTTCACGCTGCCTCCAGGTGACGGTCCACGAGGGGCGCATCACTCGCATCTGCGAGTTCGGCGACCAGCAGCAGCGCCTGCCGCTGGAGGAAGCCCTGCGCGCCGCAGGCCGCTTCCGCAGCTGACACCCCCACCACCCTGACATCGTCAGGAGTCATCATGGACGTCTTTCTCACAGGCGCCAGCGGCTATATCGGCGGAGCCGTAGCCCGCCGTCTGACCCGCGAGGGGCACACGGTACGCGGCTTGACCCGCACGCCCGGCGTGGTCGATGCTCTCGCTGCCGCCGGGACCGCCGGCCTCGGCCCCGGCCGGCTCTCCTTCACCCGCACCATTCGCCTCGCACGCCGCCAGGTCACCACGCAGGCGGCTTTTTCCTCCTGACCGCCTGGCCACGACACTGGCCGACGGACTCCGCGAAATCACCGCCCGACTGCTGCCCCCGCGACGCAGGCGTTCCAACCCCCGCGTCGTCAAACGCAAGATGTCCAACTTCGGCGTCAAACACGACGAGCACCGCACCTGGCCCCAGCCCACTCGCAACCCGGCCGACGCAGTGACCATCGCACCGCACTGGCGCACCACCCCTGTCCTCTGACATTGGTGCTGGACCGTTTGCCATCGGGGTTGGACCGCTGGTGCCGGGCGATGAGGAGCCGGAGGCTATGCGCGGTGCCCGGTGGCGAAGCGGACGAAGCCGGCGATGCGCGGGCTGAACGTCAGCGCGCACTGCTCGCTGAGAGCCGAACGCACGCCCGCCACCACATCAGCGTCCGGCGCACCAAACACCTCGAAGCGCTCCACCTGACAGTGCTTCATCACCTCTTGGATGTACGGATCCGCCAGCTTCCAGTGGAGGCGGACCGCGTCGGAGTCCTGATAGAGCTGGAAGCTATGGGCGACCATCCGCTCCTCGTCCACGAAGGTCTCCACCATCAGCTGAGGACCGTGCTGCTCTGCGAACGCGACTGCCCTGGTGACGGCGTCGCGGAAGCCCTCCAGGTGACCTTCGGTGATGCGCATGGTGTTCCGGAAGAGGAGACTCGTCGAGTCGTGAGTAGTCATGACTCGACACTCGCCCCTCAACCTTGGTTGAGGTCAAGCGTGGATTTCTCCCAGCACCCTCCTCGACCTCGTAGGCATCGCTCAGGTCAGGCAAGGTGCCGACAGTGACGCCACCGCTGTGGCCTCTCAGCTCCCGGTCCAACTTCGCTGTCACGCACCGAGTGGCGGTCCAACTTCGGTGGCAAACAATCCAGGTTCGGTGTCAGAAGCCGCATCTCAACCGAACGTGATCCTTTGATTCCTGCAGGTCAGGCATGGTTTCGCTCGGGTTGAGGGAGGTTTCGCGACGTCTTGTGTCCGCTTCATGGTCAAGGGGTGCGCGGTGGCGTCGGTGCTGGGGATGCTGGAGGAGCGGGAGGCGGCTGCCCGGGTGCGAGTGGAGGGCTTGCGGGAGGAAGCCGCGCGGTTGGCCGAGGTGTTGGAGGCCGCGGAGATCGAGCTGGACCGGCGGGTGATCGCGCGGGAGGAACTGCTCGAGGTCCCGGCACCAGCCGACGAGGGAGCCGGTGTAGCCGCCGTCGGCCCAGACCAGGGTGATGTCGCGGTGCAGGCGGTGCAGCCGCCCAAGCAGGCCCGCCGCGGCGTCCCGGTCGCCGATGTTCGCGGCGGTCACGCGGGTGACCAGGAGCAGGCCGAGGGTGTCGGTCACGATGTGCCGTTTGCGGCCCGGCACCTTCTTCCCGCCGTCGTAGCCGCGTGAGGCGGCCGGCACCGTCGCCGCGGCCCGCACCGACTGCGCGTCGATGATCCCGGCCGTGGGCTCGGCCTCACGGCCCTCGCGCTCACGGACCTTCCCGCGCAGCCGGTCGTGGAACTCGGTGATCAGCCCGTGCTCACGCCAGCGGCGGAAGAAGGCGTAGACCCGGCCCCAGGCGGGGAAGTCCGCGGGCATCGCCCGCCATGAGATCCCGCCCGCGACCAGGTAACGGACCGCGTCCAGCAGCTGGCGGTGGCAGTAGCCCTCGGGCCGTCCGCCCCGCCCCTGAAACCAGGCCGGCACCGGCAGCAGCGGTCGGATGGCCGCCCACTCCGCGTCCGTCATGTCCGACGGATACCGGCGCATCCGATCGGGATGATCGGCCGCGTTCCCGTACACGTGCGCGAGGCAATCGCACGACACGACGGACGAGTTGAAGTCAACGGGCTCGGACGCGTACAACAACGACAACAGGGCCTCCGGGAACCGCTCGAAATGGGATCGCACCCCCGAGCTACCAGGAGGCCCTGCCTTCATGCGCGTACCACCGGAAGATCACCCGACCAGGAACCCTGTTCGATCCACACGCTCCAAGATCGGTTGAGATACGGCTTCTAAGGTCAGTGCCGCATCAGGCAACGTTCGTCCTGCCCCTGTCCCCCGGTGCTGGGGTGGTTGTGATCAGTCGGTTTGTGATCTCCTCGGCGGTCAGCACGAGTGCGAAGCCTTTGCGCAGGACGGCGAGTTCTGGTTCCTGGCGGGACTCGTCATCGGTGGCCGTGATGTCGCTTCCGAAGACGACCTTGTAGCCGCGTTCGTACGCCTGCCGGGCCGTGGTGCCGCAGCAGTAGTTGGTGAGGGTGCCTGTGACGATGACAGTGTCGCGGCCGAGGTTGCGCAGCATCGTGTCGAGCGGGGTGTCGTAGAACGCGCCGTAGGAGGGCTTGCGGATCAGTGCCTCGTCAGGGCGGCGGCCCATCGGAGCCCATACTTCGGCATGGCCGGGGCGGCGCCAGTTGGTGTTGGCATGCGGGAGGAAGGGCAGGGCATGCGGCCGGTCCAGTCCGAGATGGGTGTCATCGAAGATGGTCCAGATCACCGGGATCGAGGCAGCTCGGCAGTCCTCGACCAGTTGCTTCAGCCGGGGAGCCATCCGAGTGGCTGCGGGCACCCAGTAGGGGCTCCACCCGGGGCGGACGAATTCGTCCTGCATGTCGATGACCAGCAGCGCTGTGCACTCGGACCGTACGTCGAACGAAGCCCGGCCGTGCTCGTAGGCGTCGCGCGCTCGCGCGGTCACCCACTCCTCGGTATACGTCATCCCCGCCCCTTACATCGATTCGAGGTACCTCGTTTCGATGTGCGAGAGTAGCAGCATGCTGGAACTTGCGATCCTGGGATTCCTGGCCGAGGGGCCACTGCACGGATATCAACTACGGCGCCGGATAGCGCACTTGTCCGGCCATGCCCGTCCGGTCAGCGACGGCAGCCTCTACCCGGCGATCAACCGCCTGGTCAAGGCCGGGCTGCTCGACCGCAGAACCGAGCCAGGTGCCTCGGCCGTCCAGCGACACACCCTGAGCCTGACCGCTGCCGGCCGCACCGAGCTGCTGCGTCGGCTGCAGGGCGCCGACGGCCTGGACATCAGCGACAGCACCCGGTACTTCACGGTCCTGGCCTTCCTCTCCCAGCTTCCCGACCTCGCCGACCAGCACGCGGTACTGCGCCGACGGCTGGACTTCCTGGAACAGCCCGCAAGCTTCTTCCATGATGGCGACCGCCTCCTGGGCGCCGAGGACACCGACGACCCCTACCGCCGCGGCATGCTCACCATCGCCCGCATCACCAGCCGTGCGGAACAGTCGTGGCTACGGGAACTGCTGGCCTGACACAGACACGGCGGACCCCCACCCACATGCCCCTCCACCCGCGAGACCAGGCGGGTGGCAGGACCAGTACGCGTCCGAGAGATCGATGACGATGAGGGGCGGTACCTGCTGCAAATCATCCGCAGGGGGACCTGATCGGTGGGGACCTGACTGGGGGCCCAGATGGTTCCGCTCTCAGCTCAGGGCATGCCCGCGACGAGGATCGCCGAGGTGACGTTCACCAGAGACGACCGGGTGCGGGATGTAATCCGTGACTTCAACGCCGACGGCTTCGACTCTCTTTACCCGAAGCACAAGGGCGGCCGACCGAGAACCCTCACGCCCCCCCGCATGACCGCGGACTCAACGACAGCCGTGACGGGACGGTCGATTGGGCTCGGGGCAGGCATATTGACCTCAAGTGCACTTGAGGGAGGAGTCTGCCGCCATGAACACCAACGAGATGCAACGACAGCTGCAGGCCCTGACCGACCGCGCTGGGATCACCGATCTGATGGACCGCTACCTGCGTTCCCTGGACGACGGGGTCTTCGACGAGGAATGGGCTCGCGCGTTCCACACCGAAGACGTCACCGCAGAAATGCCCATCGGCACCGTCCATGGCCGCGATGCCCTATTGGCCCGCATCCGGCGAGGAATGGCGTTGTTCGACCGAACCGTGCATCTCGGCACCAACGCCATCATCGAGATCGACGGCGCCCGGGCCATTGCCCGTTTCGCCCAGCTGAGCACCCACGTCCTGGCGGACGACTCAGGCAGCGTCTTCATCTCCGCCGGCCATGCCGATACCCACCTGGTCAGGACGGCTGACGGCTGGCGGATCTCCGCCTCGACACTGCGGGTGGTGTGGACCCAGGGCTCCCCTCCGCAACTGCCGGAAGAATTGGCCCCAGTCCCCGCAGCCTAAGACGTTGTCTCATTTGGGTTCGTAATCTTGAGGCATGACGATCGTGGAGCGGCTGGTCCCGGACGGGTTGTGGGAGTTGTTTCAGCGGGTGGTGCCGCCCGCTCCGACGCGCCCGCAGGGCGGTGGGCGGCGTCGTCATGGTGACCGTGAGGTGCTGGCGGCGATCATCCTCGTCGCCACCTCCGGCTGCACCTGGCGGCAGTTGCCGCCGGTCTTCGGCCCGTCGGGGCCGACCGCGCACCGGCGTTTCACCGAGTGGAGTGCCGCCCGGGTCCGGGCGAAGCTGCACCGTCTGGTCCTGGACGAACTGGGCTCGCGCGGGGAGCTGGACTGGTCGCGGTGCGCGATCGACTCGGTGAACATGCGGGCCCTGAAAAGGGGGGACCTGACGGGTCCGAATCCTGTCGACCGGGGCAAGAAGGGCTCGAGAATCCACTTGATCACCGAGAGAACCGGTCTGCCCCTCTCGATCGGGATCTCCGGCGCGAACCTCCACGACAGCCAGGCCCTCAAGCCCCTCGTCCGCGGCATCCCGCCGATCCGCTCCCGGCGCGGCCCGCGCAGACGCCGACCCGCCAAGCTCCACGGCGACAAGGGTTATGACTATGACGACCTGCGACGATGGCTGTGCAAGCGAGGCATCCGGCACCGCATCGCCCGCAAGGGCATCGAGTCCTCCACCCGGCTCGGCCGACACCGCTGGACCATCGAACGCACCATGTCCTGGCCGGCTGCCGCCGCCTGCCCCGCCGCTACGAACGCAAGGCCGAACACTTCCTGCCTTCACCACCATCGCCTGCACCCTCATCCGCCACCGCAGACACACCAAATGAGACGACGTCTAACCACCAGGCCACCTGCCGCTCGCCTGCCGGGCGAACCTCGTCCTGCCGTTCCCGCTCGTCGCCGGTCCGGGGTGCTGAAGGGTCTGTCAAATGAACGGCCCTGTCCCGCATTCGGTAGTGACGGAGGGTGGCGCTATCCGAGGAGGATGCGGTGGCGGAGCAGGGGGAAGCTTGCTCGGCCGTGCATCTGGCGCGCGATTCGCTTGGTCTTGGTGTTGACACCTTCGGTGGGGCCGTTGCCGTACGGAAGTGTGAGTGCGGCGTTCACGGCGTCGCGGTCTCGGTCCAGGCCTCGGGTGAAAGCGTGCAGATGGGGCAGATCGGCTGAGCGAACCTCGACGATCCAGCGCGAGAGCCCGTCGGCGTTTCCTGCGCAAGGCAGGTTGTGCCACAGGTGCCACCGGTCGGCGACCTGGACTGCGTCAGGCAGGGCGCGGCGGATGACCTCGGCATAGGTCGCGGAGCCGTCTCGACACACGATCTCGATGCCTGGATGTTCGCGCAGCCATGCTTCCAGCGTGTCGGCGGTGCGGTCGGGCAGTACGTCGCTCCGTTCATGGGTCCCGGCGTCGATCACGACGGTGGCGTGGCGGTGCCGTCGGCGCAGGGCGAAGTCGTCGACGCCGATCACACGGGGCATCCACCCGGTGGGCAACGGGATGCGCAGCAGAGTGCGCAGGTCCGTGTGACGCGACAGGCCCACCGCGAGTATCGCCAGCAGACGCGATCCGGCCCGGCCCGCTGACTCTTTGGCCACGGTCTTGACCTGCCTGGTCGGACGGGCCGTGCGGCGCTGGTATCGCTCCAGCACCCCGGTCATCTGCTCACGGAAGGTCTGCCGGCAGCCGCGTGTGGGACACACCGGACGCCGAACCCGCACACGGACCACCACCCGGCGGTCGTCCACCGGCACGTCGGCGACGGTCCGCCAGTGGTAGCCGTGCACCCGCCCCGTCGACGCCCCGCACACCGGACAGATCGCGGCCTCCTGCGGAGTACGCGCCCGTACCACGATCCGCTCACCCTCGTCGGCCACTTCCTCGACGACCAGCGGGAACAGACCCGGAAGCACCATCCGCACAAGCTCGTTGGCGTCCTTCACGCGAAGGTCAGCCGAAGGTTGACGACCCTCACGACTCTCCGGCACCACCGACTGTGAGACAGGGCCGTTCATCTGACAGACCTGGGCTTGGCCGTCGCAGGCCGACGGCGACGCCGACTGTGACGAGCAGGGCGCCGGTGACGTCGGCGGGGCCTGCCCGGCCGAGGCCGAGTGCGACGGTGGTGAGCAGTGCGCCCACCGGTACGAGGCCGGCGAAGAGGCCCGCACGGTCGGCGCCGAGGCGGCGCAGTGCGTCGTACCAAAGGAAGAAGGCGGCAGCGGTGACGACCGCGCCAAGGTAGCCGAAGGCGGCTGCTTGGCCGGGGGTGGGCAGCCGCAGGGAGGCCGTACCGTCCAGGGCGAGACCCGCCGCCAGGAGCATGGGTACGGACAGGGCGGCGGGATAGGCGGCGACCCTCAGGGGACCGAGTCTGGGCAGGAGCGGGACGGCCAGCAGGGAGAAGGCCACCTCACCGGCGAGTGCGCCGAGGGACAGGAGGAGGCCCTTCGTGCTGCCCGAGCCGAGGCCGGCGGCGACGGCTGTGCCGATTGCCACCACGAGTGCGGCGCCGACGGTGCGGGGCGCAGGGCGCCGGCGTTCCGTCAACGGTCCCAGGAGGGCAAGCACGAGGGGGACCGCTCCGACCACAGAGGCGATCATGGCGGGCCCGGCGTGCCGGGTGGCTTCGACGAGGAAGACGTTGAACCCCGCCAGGCCGGTGGCGGCCAGCGCGATCAGCAGCAGAACGTCACGTGCGGTCAGGTGCGCGCGGGGCGGGCGCCGGTGGCCTACGACGGCCAGCAGGATCGCCGCGGCGAGCGCATAACGCAAGGCTTGTCCTGCGAAGACCGGGTAGTCGGCGATGGTGGCGGAGACCGCGGTCGAGGTGCCGACGAGCAGCATCGCCGAGGCGGCGCCGACAGGGGCGGTGGAGGCTCTCATGCGGCGTGCTCCGGCGTCGAGGGGGCGGCCGGGGCGGCCAGGACCTTGCGGGTGACGCGTTCGGCGATGGCCGCGACCAGGGTTCGGGGGCGGCGGGGTGTCAGGTGTGCGGCCAGGGCGTTGCCGAGTCCGGGGGCGGCGTAGCCGCGGTCGCGCTCCAGCGCGCGCAACGCGGCGCGTACGACGGGCTCCGCGGTGGTCATGGAGCCGGTGACAGCCGCCCGGCGGGTGCCGATGGTGTCGAAGAAGGCGGTCTCGACCGGGCCGGGGCACAAGGTGAGCACGCGGATGCCGCGCCGGCGGTACTCCTGTCGCAGGGCGAGGCCGAAGTTCAGCACGAAGGCCTTGGCCGCACCGTAGACGGCGAAGTACGGGGCTGGCTGGAAGGCGGCGTTCGACGCGACGTTGACGACCGCCCCGCGGCCGCGCTCCAGCATGCCGGGCAGGAGTGCGTGGGTGAGGTCGACGAGGGCGACGACATTGACCATCAACTGGTCGTGGTCGCGGTCCCCGGAGATTTCCTCGAAGCGGCCGCAGGTACCGAATCCGGCGTTGTTGACCAGCAGGTCGACCTTCAGGCCGCGGGCGGTGAGCCGGTCGGCGATGCGGCGGGCCGCGTCCGGCTCGGCGAGGTCCTGGACGAGCACGTGTGCGCGGACGCCGTGCTCGGCGATCAGACGCTCGGCAAGGGCGGCAAGCCGGTCGCCGGAGCGCGCCACCAGGACCACATCGTGTCCGCGGGCGGCGAGCTGCGCGGCGAACTCCGCGCCGAGGCCGGACGACGCTCCGGTGATGAGGGCGGTGCTGTTCACAAGTTTCTCCTTCAGCCGAGGACAACTGGGGGAAGTATGTATCGATAATTCAATGAACCGCAACAGAGATGATGCAGTTATAGGCGGTGTCGCGTCACAGATGTATGGTGTTCCCGGACAAGAGGTCCAGCAGGAGGCGTGATGGGTGAGACGGCGGGACGATCGCTGCGGGCGGACGCGGAGCGCAGCGTGCGCGCGATCCTGGAAGCGGCCGAGCGGGTGCTCGCCGAAGAGCCCGGTGCTTCCATGGAGCAGATCGCCGCAGCCGCGGGAGTGGCCCGCACGACGATCCACCGGCGGTTCGCCAACCGGCAGGCACTGATCGAGGCGTTGGCGTCGTCCGCCGCCCGTCAGCTCGCCCGGGCAGTGGACGACGGCAGGCCGGACACCGCGCCGCCGCTGGTGGCGATGCACCGGATCACGGCCAACGTGCTGCAGGTCAAAAGCGCCTGGGCGTTCGCCCTGGAGCTGGCGGCCGACCCGGACAGCGAGGCCGCCGCCCTCCATCAGGACATCGCCCGCAGATGCATCGCCGTACTGAAGCGGGCCCAGGACGACAAGCTCATCGACGAAGCGGCCGACCTCGACTGGGTGCGCCGGGTCTACTACGCGCTCATCGGGGAGTCCCTGCACGGCAACGCGGACGGCGCCGATCCCGACACCCTCGCCGCCCGCATCGTCGACACCCTGCTGCACGGCGCCGGCCCGCGCGCCTGAGCCAAGAGCCGCGGCCAGGAGCCGCAGCCGACCCGGGCGCAGCACCGGGACGGGGCCGCGCCGGGACGGGGCCGCGCCGGCGAGATGTCCCCCGCCCGGTTCAACGGCCTGCGCCGGCTCGCCCCAGCAGGCGCGGCGGCCGGCGTCACCCGTCTGCAGGGTGGCACGGCGACCGGCCGCCCGCGGTCGCCGCCGGCTCCGGCCGCGGGCATGCCGGAGCCGGCGGCGACCGCGCTCAGGCGGGGACGGCTTTGGCCAGGCTCACCACGCCGTCGTCCGGCGCACCGGGAAGCGGTACGTATCCCTGCCGCCGGTAGAGGGCGAGGTTGCGGTGGCTGGCGGCACCGGTGGACAGGACGATACGCCGGCTGCCCTCCCCCGCCGCCTCGGCCCGGCGCAGCAGCCACCGTCCCACGCCCAGCCCCCGCAGGTCGGGGGCGACGGCGAGTCGCCCGATGCGCAGGTCGGGGCCGTTGCGACGCGTGCGGACCATCCCGAGCAGCCGCCCGTCCCGCCACACTCCCGTCGCATGCCAGTCGGCCAGCCAGGCGCGCACCTCGTCCGGCGACTCGTGGAGCGCCGGAATCGCCAGGGTGCCGTTGGCGAGCGCCTCCTCCGCCCAGCAGCAGCGCTGCAGCACCGTCACCTCGGGGGCGTCGTCCGGGCCGAGACGCCGCGCGTACGAGCCGGGGAGCGGGCCCTCCACGGCGCCCGCGTGTCCGCGCTCACGCAGCGGGGCCAGGGCCCGCGAGACCCGTACCAGTTCCGCCAGCAGTCCTTCGGCCGCGTCGGCGTGGCGCGCCCCGGGGGCGAAACGGTCCTCCCGCATCGCGTCCGCGATCCGTATCGCGACGGTCGCCCCCAGGGGGACCAGGCGCAAGGTGGTCACCACCTGCTTGGCGTGCTGGACCGCGCGGGTGCCGGCCGAGGTGTGGCCGTAGCTGACGAAGCCGGCCGGCTTCCAGGCCCATTCCGGGCCCAGGTAGTCGAGCGCGTTCTTCAGGGTCGCCGGCATGCCGTAGTTGTACTCCGGCGTCACGAAGACGAAGCCGTCCGCCCCGTCGACGATCCGGCTCCAGCGGCGGGTGTGCTCGTGCTCGTGGACACCGGTCGAGGGGTGCTCCTCCTCGTCCAGGAAGGGCAGGCCCAGATCGCCGATGGCCAGGGGCACGAGGTCCGCGTCGAGGGTGTCGGCGCTCGCCGCGAGCGTCCCGGTCAGCCACTCGCCGACGGCGGGACCGAGGGCACCAGGGCGCGTGCTGCAGACCAGTACGACGATGCGGAGTCGTTTCGTTGTCATGGAAACGAAAGTAGCCGGTAGATTGATTACATGTCAACGAACGAGACGGATCCTCCGGTCCGCTGGCTCGCAGCCGATGAGGAGCGCGTCTGGCGGGCGTACCTGCGCATGGTGACCGCGGTACGGGCCCGCACCGCGCAGGACCTGGCCGCACAGGGGCTGTCCGAACCGGACTACGAAGTGCTCAGCACCCTGTCCGAGCGCACCGACGGCACCAGCACGTTGCGCGAACAGGCCGCCAAGATGGGGTGGTCACGAAGCCGTCTGTCCCGCCACGCCACCCGCATGGAGGCGCGCGGACTCATCCGGCGCGCACCGGACCCCGCCGACGGGAGGGGCTGCTTCCTGGTGCTCACCGAGACGGGGCGGGACACGCTCCAGGAAGCCGCCCCGAGCCATGTCGCCTCCGTGCGACGGCACTTCATCGACCGGCTCGACCCCGGGGAACTCGCGGCGCTCGGCCGCATCGCGGAGAAGATCGCCGACGGCCCCTAGGGCATCCGCGTCACCCGGGCCGTCCCACCGGGCCGCCGGCGGCGGCGAGCGGCCCGGTCTCCTGCCGGCCGGACGGTCCCGCCCGTCCGCTCCCTCTTCGCCCTGTCCCCCGCTGCCGTCGCGGGCGGCAGCGGTGACCGGACGGGGAGGGATGAAAGCCCGTGACGGCCTGGCTGTTGTCCAGGAGGACGGACGGGCGGGCGTTCACCGATCGGGGCGTTCACCGATCGCGGAGGCGGAGGGCGCCGAGGACGACTCGGACCGTGCAGGGGTTCAGGCGGCGCCGACGGCGAGCCGGCCGCAGACGGGCCGGGACATCGGCTCCGTCAGATGTGCCGTACGCATGCCCGATGGCCGCTTCTCAGTTCCAGCTTCGCTGTGTCGCCGAGCAGGAGTTCGTGCCAGGAGTTCGTGCCCTGGGCGCGCATGATTGCCGACACCTACGGTCCGGACCGGTCGGAGGAGGGGCTGGCCGGTCAGCGAGCTGCGACGGCTCTCGCCCGCGCCCTGGCCGTGTTCGACCGGGGCGAGCCGGTTGCCGGGGCCTCCGTCCACAGCCGGACGCTGACCGTGCCCGGTGGCGTCGTGCCCGTGGCGGGGATCGCCTCGATGGCCGTGGCCCCGACACACCCCCGCCGCGGCATCCTCACCTCGATGATGCGCGCCCGACTGACCGGCCCGCACGAGCGGCGACGAGAGACGATCGCCGCGCTCCGGCCCTCCGAGGCCGGCATCTACGGACGGTACGGTTACGGCCCCGCTGCCGCTGGCAACCGGATGCGCCGCGACCGGCGCGCCATGCGCTTTCGCCCGGACACCGACTTCGGCGACGGAGCCGTCCGGCTGCAGCACGCCGACCAGGCCCGCCCTCTCCTCGAGGAGATCTACGACCGGGTCCGCACCACTACGGTCGGCCGGCCCGACCGGCAGACGGCCCACTGGACGGTGCGCCTCGCCGGCCATCCGCACCGGCGCGGCATCCGGACGGTCCAGGCCTCCATCCGGCGGGACTTCTCCCCCTCGTACCTTGGTGGGACTCGGTACCGAAGGACAGCACCGGGATGCCGGCGACGTCCGTCCTGACGCGCGCCGCCGGCTTGTCGCCGGTGCCCCCCAAGGGGCTCGTAGCCTGCGTCATCCGGCGCTGTCCCGAGAATGCGGAAACCGGCAGGCAGGGGTGGGCGAGCCGGGTGGTGGGGATGCGGGCCTTGTGGATCTGCGTGCCCGGACGGGTGCGGTTGCCCCGGCTGAGAAGTGGACGGGGCGACGTCACGCAGGAACGCCGAGCGGCGGGTGCTCGAGCACGCGGGGCTTGTACTCGACCAGCTGGATGCGGCCGTCGAAGGTGCGGTGCTCGAGCATCTCGAGGGCAACGTCCGGATAGCCGTCGTAGATGCGTTCCTCGCCCGTGGCACCGGTGATCACCGGGAACATCACGACCCGGAAGCGGTCGACGAGTCCGGCTCGCAGCAGGGACCGGCACAGGCTGAGGCTGCCGATCGTGCTGAGGAGCCCCGGGCCACTCGACTTCATGGCGCGGACCGCCTCGACGGCGTCGTCGCGGACGAGCGTGGAGTTGGCCCACGTCAGTGGCTCCGCCAGCGAGGAGGAGAACACCACCTTGGACGCTTGCGTGAGCTCGTCGACGGACGCCTCTTCTTCCGGCCTGAACTCGTCCTGGCCCTTCGGGACCTCGCCTGCGGCGAAGCCCGACATCAGGCGGTAGGTGTTCGCTCCCATCAGGTAGGTGGCCTCGGGCTGCTCGCCGAGCCACGCGAGGTACTCCGGGCCCTCGAGGCCCCAGAATCCGGGCCATCCCTCTCCCGATGCGCAGCCGTCGAGGGAAGTGATGAAGTCGACGAGAAGCTCCGACATGGCGGTGTCCTTTCCTGGAGTGTCACGAGCTTGGACCGGCCGGGAGCCACAAACTCATCGGCCGCGCCGTGGAGCGAGGAGAAAACCCATGACGCCGCAACCGACCAGGACGGCGGAGCGGCACCGCTTCGGAAGACCTGGAGCCCTACACGACTGCGCTGCGCGCACAGTCGGGTGATGATCTCCACACGACTGGGACGGCGGTTTGAGTCCTGTCAGAGCCCCGGCTCAGCCCCACTCGCGAACGGTTTCGACGATCTACGCGATTGAGTTGCTCCTGCTTTCGGGAGTCCGGCCCGGCAGCGGGCGGCGCGGGACTCCCCGCGGGAGTGGTCGGAGGCGGGCGCGGTCTGCGCGGCGACCTGTCCGGCGCCGACGCCGCCGAGCACGCCGCCGACGGCCGGTCCGGCGCCGAGGAGACCGGCGCGGCGCACCATGGAGCGCCGGGGAAGCTGCTGGGGCGACAGTTCCTCGTCGGGGACGGCCAGGCCGAAGGCCGCCGGGACGGCGTCGGGTTCGACGACCTGGTGGCCGGGTCCGTGGTGGTGGGGATGGTGGTGGTCGTGTCCGTTGCCGCTGTGGGCCATCTCAGCTTCCGCTGATCGGTGGTGTGCCCGTGACCTGCCGGGATGTCGTACCGAGAGTGAGCGCCGGCGGTGAATTACGGGGCGTGGGAACGGTGGCGTAAGCGGGAGCGGTGTCCCGACCGTTGATCATCGGTACGAACGGCGCATAGGTTGCGGTCCATGACGACGACTTCGCAGAACGGCGTTCGGATCGGCGTGATGTACGACCGGGACTGGGCGCCCGAGGGGCTGCCCGGGTTCGCGCGGGAGGTCGAGGCGCTCGGCGCGGACGACCTCTGGGTCGTGGAGGACCTCGGCTGGAACGGGGGCCTGTCCGCGGCGGCCGTGGCGCTGGGGGCGACCGAGCGGCTGCGGGTCGGCATCGGGATCACCCCGGCGCCGCTGCGCAGTCCTGCGCTGCTCGCGATGGAACTGGCCACGCTGGCGCGGGTGTTCCCGGGCCGGCTGGTGGCCGGGGTCGGGCACGGGGTGCGGGAGTGGATGACGGCGGTCGGCCTCGCCCCGCGCTCCCCGCTCGCGCTGCTGGAGGAGACGATCACCTCCGTACGGGCGCTGCTGCGGGGCGAGCGCGTCGAGCTGGAGGGCCGGGAGGTGCGGCTGGACGGGATCCGGTTGGTGCACCCGCCGGCCGAGGTGCCGCCGGTGGTCGCGGGAGTGGTGCGGCCGCGTTCGCTGGAGCTGTCCGGGCGGGTCGCCGACGGCACGGTGATCGCGGAGGGGCACGGCCCCGCCGAGGTGACGGCGGCCCGGGAGCTGGTGACCAAGGGCGGCGCGGGCGCGGAGCACACGATGACGGTGCTCGCCTTCACCTGCGTGGACGAGGACCCCGCCCGCGCCGCCGAGGCGCTGCGCCCGCACACGGAGGGCCAGGCCGCCTGGCTCGGCCGCCCGGCGGACGAGGTGTTCACCGTCTCCGGCCGCCCGGAGGACGCCGTCGGCCACATACGCGAACTGGCGGCGGCCGGCGCCGACACGGTCGTCCTGCGAGTGACGGGAGCGGAGCCGGTACGGCAGCTCGGAAGCCTGCTGGAGACACTGCGGCGGTAGGCCGTCGGGCGCATGTTCCGCGCGCAGGGCATCGACGCCGTCGGGATCGCAGACCTGATGAAGGAAGCGGACCTGACCCACGGCGGCTTCTACAACCACTTCGCGTCCAAGGACGACCTGGCCGCCGAGGTGTGCAACGCCTCGTTCGCGGCGTCTCTGGACGTCCTGGAGCAGGCCGTCGAGGAAGGGGACGATCTCGCCGGCCCACCGCTGAGGCGAGTGGTGGACGACTACCTCTCGGTCGCCCACCGCGACGCTCCGGACGGCGGATGCCCCTCCGCCTCCCTGGTCACCGACGCCGGGCGGCACAACGACACGATCCAGCGCTCGTACGCAGCCGGCGTGGAGGGATACCTCGCGGGCTTCGCCGCAGAACTCGCCCGTGAGCAGCACGGGGAGATCACCCCACAGCAGGCGCGGGACCGGGCGGTGCTGCTGCTCAGCAGGCTGGTCGGGGCGATGGTGCTCGCCCGAGCGGTCCGCCACGTCCGGCCCGAACTGTCCGACGAGATTCTGCGGACCTGCCGCGCTCACGCTCTCGACTGATCAGCCTGGACGGCACGGCCACGGCGGCGTGCCGAGCTGAGCCGGCGCGGCACCGACAGAGCGCTCAGCTCGTCGGAGCCGTCGAATCGGCGACGGCGGGAGCCGGGCCGTACGCGAAGGCAAGCGGTGGTCCCGGGCCGGGCGGGGCGGTCCATGGCGACAGGCAGGTGGTAGGCGGACGGGGGCGAGCGGACCAGGCGGCCGGCGGAGGCCCGAGCGCGTCGGCACGGGGGTCGGCGGGCAGGCGCAGCGCGGGCGGGCACGGCGACGCGGACGGCGGGAGGACGGCGGGAGGACCGCGGGTGATGGCGCTGGGACGAGCAATGGCAGGCCGGGGCCGGGACGGGCGGGACTGGCGCGGGGGTAGCGGCTGGTACGGAGGCGCCAGGGACAACGCGGGCGTACAACGGACCGGCTGTCGCCAAACCGAGACAACCACTTGCCGACCTGCCGCTCCTCCCCACGCCGGCCACCGACGCCTCCCGCCCGCCGGACAGCGGCTCCTCCTCATCAGCATCCCGCCCGCGCCGTGCCCGGAGCGGTCCATGGCGCCTTGCGGATCCGGGAGCGGGCCGCCGCCAGAGCGCTGTACGGCGGCCCGCCGGATTGAGCCGAAGCTCAGGAGTTGCCACCAGCGGAGTCGTTTGAGCTGATGAACGGGATCGGTCGAAGCGGTCTGGTTGTCACAGGCGAGGCATCCGACTTGTCACACACGCTCATTCAGCAGTCCTTCTGTCACCACAAGCGAAGATCGAGAGTCCGCGGCTCTTCATGGCGGTTCCATGGGTCATGGCCGCTGCACGCGCGGGGTTGGGCGCATGTCCCCCACACCGTCAGGTAGAGGCACTCATCGGGCAGGCCCGGAATCGTCGGGTCGCGGAAGACAGGTGACGGAAATGCGGACTGAGGCCGCCAAGCGGGTCGAACTGGTTTTCTCCCTCTTCGACGCCAATGGCAACGGAGTCATCGACTCCGGAGACTTCGACCTGATGACGGGCCGTGTTCTGGAGGCGGCGGCCGCGTCGGACGACGGCGCCAAAGCCGCCATCCGGGCGGCGTTCCGCCGCTACTGGACGACGCTGACCACTGAACTGGACGCCAACGGCGACGGTGTGATCACTGTGGACGAGTTCCGTCCGTTCGTGCTGGACCCCGAGCGTTTCGGCCCCACGATCACCGAGTTCGCCGAGGCTCTCGCCGCACTCGGCGACCCCGACGGGGACGGTCTGATCGAGCGCCCCCTCTTCGTGTCCCTGATGACGGCGATCGGCTTCGAGGAGGCGAACATCCACGCCCTCTTCGACGCCTTCGGCCCGGACGCCGAGGACCGCATCGCCGTGGGTACGTGGGCCGCCGGCATCGAGGACTACTACGCACCGGACCTGGCCGGGATCCCGGGCGACCGGCTCGTGACTGCCCGGTCCGCCTGACACGGCCCGTGAGGGGCAGCGCCGGGCGCGGGCGGCAACCGCTGCGACGCGACCGGGCTGCCCCCTCCATCGGGACGCGTCCCACCGTGCGGGCCCGCGGCGGGCCCCGTCCTCAGCTCCCGTGCGGACGTCGTCGTGAGCGCTGCGGGCGTCATGGCCGTGACTTGTACGCGAACACCCACCGGTTTCCCTCCAGTGCGTCGTTCGGCTCGGGGAGGGGGCCACGTCCGTGCCGACGGGTGAAGTCGAAGGGCGTGTACATCGAGGTGGACCAGCCCTTGGCCGTCAGGGCACCCGCGGAGTCGGGTCGCGGCCCCTTGTCGAAGAGGTGGAGCAGGTCGATGCCGGTCTGTTCTCGCGTCGCCGTGTAGATCGGGCTGCCGCGGTACACCAGCAGGTCCTTTTCCAGCTTGGCCTCGAAGGCCAGGGCGCTGCCTTCGGTGGTCAGCCTGTCCACCGTGTCGACGAGGTACGTCTCGGCGGGGCCCGGCAGGTAGAAGAGGAGTCCCTCGGCCAGCCAGACGCTCGGTGCGGCAAGGTCGAAGCCGACGTTGGTCAGCGCGCTGACCCAATCCGCGCGCAGGTCGACCGGTACGGTGACGCGCTTCACCTTCGGGGTGGCCGCCAGGTCCGTGAGCACCTGGTGCTTGAACTCCAGCACGCCCGCCCGGTCGATCTCGAAGACCTCGCAGCCGGACGGCCAGTCCAGCCGGAAGGCGCGCGTGTCCAGCCCCGCTCCCAGCAGGACCACCTGCCGGGGGCCCGTCCGGACCGACCGGAGCAGGAAGTCGTCGAGGACCCTGGTCCGCAGGCCGAAGTAGCGGGCGAACCGCCCCCACAGCGGGTTGCCGTCCCCCTCCGGGACCTGGTGGATGCGCACCGGCCAGTCCGTGCACGCCGGGGCGGCGCGCACGAAGTGTTCCGCGTAGGGGTCCTGGGCCAGGCTGTCGTCGCGGTGGGTCTCGATCGCCCGTGCCGCGGCGACCAGGAAGGCGGTCAGGCCCACGCCTCCCTCCACGCCTTCCACGTCCGTGTGCTGCGGTGCCGTGCCGGTCATGTCTCCTCCGTTGGCGGAAGTGGGGACCACGAGCTTCCTGCTCGTCGGATGCGGTGGGTCCGCGATGCTGGGGGGGGCCGCGCTCACCGGCTTCTTCCGGTCGGGAGCAGGACGGGTTTGACCACGCGGCCGGCGCCGCAGTCGCGCTCGGCCTCGTTGATGTCGGCCAGCGGGTAGGTGCGGATGAGCTGGTCGAAGGGGAAGCGTCCGGCCTGCCAGAGCCGGGTCAGCAGCGGTATCAGCACTGCGGGGACGGCGTCCCCTTCGCAGATGTGGCGGATGCCGCGGCCCTGGTCGAGCGTGCCCGGTTCGAGCGGCAGCGTGGTGCGGAGCCGTGCCACCAGGCCGAGGCTGCCGGTGGGGCGCAGTGCCCGGAGGGCGTCGTTGATGAGCGGGGCTAAGGCCGTGGTGTCGAGCGCGTACTGCGCGCCGTCGTCGCTGACCCGCCGGATCCGCTCGGCCAGTCCGGCCGTTTCGGCGGGCAGCGGGATCGCGCCGAACCGCTCGGCCAGGGCAAGCCGTCGGGGGTGCCGGTCCACGGCCACGGTCAGCGCGCCGGCGGCGGTGGCCGCCATCACCGCGGCCAGACCCACGGCTCCCGCGCCGAGAACGACGACGGTGTCGCCCGGGCCGGCGGCGAAGGTGTTCAGCACGGCTCCGGCGCCGGTGAGGAAGCCGCAGCCGAGCGGCCCGAGCAGTTCGACGGGCAGTGCCGGGTCGACCCGGACGGCGTTGCGGGCCGGGACGAGCGCGTACTCGGCGAAGGAGGACTGGCCGAACCACCGGGGGGCCAGCGCTTCCCCGGCCGCGTCGGTGAGCCGCGGCGCCTCCTCCTCGCGTCCCCCGAAGAGGTTGAGGGAGGCGAAGGAGTCACAGTAGGCAGGGGCCGCGCCGCGGCAGTTTCGGCAGTGCCCGCAGGAGTCGAAGCTCAGCACGACGTGGTCACCCACGTCGATCGCGGTGTCCGGGCCGCCGCCCGTCCGCACCACGACCCCGGACCCTTCGTGGCCGAGCACCGCCGGCAGCGGGCTGCTGCCGGCCGATCGCCGGATCGCGAGGTCGGTCCGGCACATCCCGCAGCCGGCGATCTCGACCAGGACCTCACCGGCGGCGGGTTCCGTCCGCAGGGCCACCTCCTCGAGCGTGAACGGATTCTCGTACGAGCGCAGTACGGCCGCCTGGAACCTCACCTCACGCCTCCCGCGGACGGTGGACGACGAACGGCCGCAGGTTGCCGTACAGCCCCCACGGTCCGCCCGCCACGCCGACGCCGCTGTCCTTGACGCCCGCGAAGGGCTGGGCGAGGGACAGTTCGGCGTGGTGGTTGATCCAGGCCGTGCCGCATTCGAGCCGGTCGGCCACCGCCTCGGCCCGGTCGAGGTCGGTGCCCCACACGGACCCGCCCAGTCCGAAGCCGGTGCCGTTGGCGGCGTCGACGGCTTCGTCGAGGCTCCGGTACGGCAGTACCGGCAGGACCGGCCCGAACTGCTCCTCGGTCACCACCGGGCTGTCGGGCGGGACGTCGGTGAGGATCGTGGGGGCGAAGAAGTTCCCCGGCCCGGTCGGCCGGTGGCCGCCGGCCGCCGCCCGGGCGCCGTCCGCCAGGGCCCGCCGCGTGATCTGCTCGACCCGGGCCAGCTGGGGGGCGTTGTTGACCGGTCCCAGCCGGGTGTCCGGGTCGAGGCCGGGCCCGACGGCGACGGTTCTGGCGCGCTCGGCGAGGGCCTCGACGACCTGGGCGTGGAGCCGGGCCGGGGCGTAGACGCGTTTGACCGCCATGCAGACCTGTCCGCAGTTGCGGAAGGCGGCCCAGAACAGCCGGTCCGCGATCCGCTCCACCTCGACGTCGTCCAGCAGGACGGCGGCGTCGTTGCCGCCCAGCTCCAGGGTGACCCGGGCGAGCGAGGCCCCCGCCGCTTCGGCCACGGCCCGCCCGGTGGGCACCGAGCCGGTGAAGGTGACGTGGCGGATGCCGGGGTGGGAGGCGAGGCGGGCACCGAGCGGTTCGCGGCCGGTGACGACGGTCAGCACGTCCTCGGGCAGGACGGTGGCGAGGACGGAGCCGAGCAGCCTGGTGGCGAGCGGGGTGAAGGGGGACGGTTTGAGGATGACGGTGTTGCCGACCGCGAGCGCGGGCGCGAACTTCGCCGCCGCGAGCTGCAGGGGGAAGTTCCACGGCACGATCGCGGCGACGGGTCCGAGGGGCCGCCAGCGGATCTCGCTGTCCACGGGCCGACCGTCGGTGATGCGTCGGGTCCTGGGGGCGAGGTCGGCGAAGTAGCGCAGGCGGGCCGCCGTACGGGCGATCTCCGCGTACGACTCGGCCAGGGGCTTGCCCTGCTCCCGGGTGAGCAACCGGGCGAGGTCCTCGCCGGCTGCCTCCACGACATCGGCCGCCACGCGCAACGCGGTGGTGCGGGCTGCGGGGTCGGCGCGCCAGCCGTGCCAGGCCCGCCGGGCCCGGTCGACCACGGAGTCCAGCTCGTCCGGCTGCTGGTCGGGGGCCTCGTCGAAGGTCTCCCCGGTGGCCGGGTCGACGACGGGGAAACGCGCGGCCCGGTGTCCGGGGACGCGTTCGGGCTCAGAGGCCGGCATACCGGTGGTCAGTTCGCGGCGGGAACGCCGGCCGCGTGCTCCCGGGCCTGCCGGTCCATCTCCGCCCGGAAGGCGGCCACCAGGTGGGGCTGGATCCGTCCGGCGTTGCGGTCGCCGCCCTCGCAGACCGCTCCCCGCACACCCACGATGTCCGTGCCGATGCGGGTCAGCGCGCCGAGGTCGCTCTGTTCGACACTGCCCGCGAGGGCGGCGAGCAGACCGGACGCGTGGGCCCGACGGACGAACTCGGCGCATACGTCCGGTGGAACGTGGTCGAACAGCCGCGTCCTGTCCTTGACCGCGGTGTCGAGCATGGCGGCGTCGGCGCCGGAGCGGGCGGCGATGTCGGGCAGGGCGAGCGGGTTGACGCAGCCGATCCGGTGGGCGTCGGCGTAGCCGGAGGCGACGACGAGTGCTTCGGGGCGGTGGTCCTTCACCGCCCGGACGACCGCGCGCATGACCTCGACGCCCTGACCGGGCGTCGTGCATCCGTAGAGGCCGACCTTGATGTACGTGGCGCCGGAGACGACCGCGCCGAGCGCGGCCTGGGCCACCGTGCCGGGCTTGTACGGGACGTCTCCCACGGTGGCGGACACCGGTTTGTCCGCCGGGACCGCGTCGCGGATCTCCCTGATGACCCAGGGGAAGTTGGCGCCGAGCGAGCCCTCGTCGGGCTTCTTGACGTCGACGATGTCGAGATGCTCCGCCGATTTCGCACAGTCGAGAGCCTCCTCGACACCGTCCGGGGAGATGAGAAGCAACACCGTGCACTCCTTCCACCGCCAGTCCGCCCGGCCGAGGCACAGGGGACCGCGGATCACGTGGTTCGTGTGCGGTGGGCTCATCATTTCCGCCGCCCCCGGGCACTGGTAGGGCGTGCGGGGTTGGCCCGAGGCGGTCGTGCCCTCGCGCGGTGGGCCGCGCGCACCGGCGTGGACCGGCACGCGGTCGCCCGGCTCATGCGCCTCCGGCCGGTGGGCGCCGGGGCCGTCCCCGTGTCCGTGGGGACGGCCCCGGTCCGGTGGGCCGGCCGGTGACCTCGCTGTTCCGCTCCCCACCCGCGATGGGGCCCCTTTGAGACAGCCGGGGCCATGTCCACGGGTTGCCGGCGCGTCCGTTGGGTATCCGGTCGGGGCCGGGGGCTGGTGGGGCGCGCGTCCGTGGGCCGGCGTCCGCACGGCTCCGTCGCGAGGGTCGACGGCAGGACCCGCCGAGCGCAGCTGCTGTGAACCGCACGTGGTGATCGCGACGCGGAGCGGCCTCATCATCGACGTTCGAGGCGACCCCCTGCGGGCGCACCCGCGCCGGCGGCGGCAACGGCCTCGCGATGCCCACA
Source organism: Streptomyces sp. NPDC044984 (assembly GCF_040646935.1). Lineage (NCBI taxonomy): Bacteria > Bacillati > Actinomycetota > Actinomycetes > Kitasatosporales > Streptomycetaceae > Streptomyces > Streptomyces sp. NPDC044984. Next base: position 4,046 of record NZ_JBEZBE010000047.1, on the reverse strand, counting down.
GGCCGTCCGGAACGATCCGTCCCCACCGTCCCCGCCCCGAGGCCGGCACCACTGCCAACCTGCCGGGTGGGACACGGTCTTCAGGGGCGGGCTCCAGCACCTCCAGAGCGCCGCTCCGGGTGTCGTGACTGCGCAGGGTGGTGAGCCGAACCGACAGCGGCGGCGCCGGCAGCAGCTCAGAGACCCGCCGGTCGGTGAAGGCACCGGCCCGCCGGGTGCGGCCAAGGGTGATGTGCGGGCTCCACAGCGCCCGGGTTCATGGAGAGGGTTGAGGGTCTCGGGCGGGCTGTCCGAGGCCACCGCCTCCCACACCCTGCGCTGCAAACAGGCGGCGCGGAGTCGAGGTCCAGCGTCCGGGCCAGCGCCAAGGTGGGCCGTTCGAAACGGACCAGGCGGCACTGTCACGTTGTTGGGTGCGTGACTGTCTGACGGCGCGTCGGGGCGTGATGGGCCTTGGGGTCGGGCAGGTCTTCAGGCCGTGGTGGGCCGGCCGGCAGCCTGAAGCCACGAATGGCAGCCACTTGTCAGCCACACCCCACTCCCCTGGGTGTCCTCACCCTACGAATGGGAGAACCGACCCGTTCAAGAAGGTAGAGCCACTTGTCGCCCGGCCGGGGCCGCCGACGGCGCAGGCCGTTCGCGTAGATCTGCCCGAACTTCGCGCACCAGCGCCGGACCGTCTCGTGGGAGACGAGCGCACCACGCTCGAGCATGAGCTCCTCGACCTCGCGGAAGCTGAGCGGGAAACGGAAGTACAGCCACACGCGGTGCGCGATCACCCCGACCGGGTACCGGTGCCCCTTGTACGACGACGACGCGGACGACACGAGCGAACCCTCCCCGGCACAACCAACTCAAAAATCACCCCAAACCGATCAGCCAACGTGACAACGCCGGTCGTACAGTCCACGGGCGAAGCCGAGAACCCACCGCCGACCGGGGCGCTCGGTCCTCGAGCCGAGCCGTCCACCCCACGCGATCGTCTCTCACGCGGCTCCGGTGCCCGGCGTCATCCGCCGAGGGCGATCGGGTCGAGGCCGGCCGGCAGGTGCCGCACGGCCAGCGCCACGGCCTCGTGCGCTGTGGCGAACCGGCCGAGGTCCGCGTCGATGATGCCCCTGCCCACTCCGTACGTACCCTCACTGTTCGCGGTCAGGCAGGGGCCGACGACGGTGAGGCGTGGACGGGTCGTGGTCGAGAAGCGCAGCACCCAGTGGCTCGTGAACGGGTAGAGGGCGCGCAGCGCCGGCTGGGCGTGAGCCGACTCGATCAGGGCCTGATACGTCTTCTGCCAGGGGTACTCCAGCTCGTCTGCTTCCTGGCGCATGCCCCGCCACTCCGACTCCGTCAGGCGTACGGGATCGTGGTCGGGCACCTCGAACCGGCCGGTCAGGGGTATGAAAGGTGCCGTCCGGCGGATGCCCTCCAGCGTGGCCCCGTCGTGCCACGCGCGGGCGACCAGGGCGACCAGCTCACACTCTGGCAGGGGACCCCGCAGGTCTCGTGGTGCGCCGCCGTTTCCGGTATCGCACCCGAGGGAACCCGGCGATGACCCGACGTGGAAGGGCACAGACATGGCCAGCCATGAAGACCGCCACGAGGACGGCTACGGCCGGGCCCGCGACCCCGAAGAGCCTGGATCGCACTCGGGTGCAGAGAGCCAGGCTCAGGACCGTTCCATCCCAGGCACAGCGAGCAGCAAGGAGGGTTACCAACCGGAACGGGGCACGACGGCGGGCAAGCCTCTTGAGGGCATCGAGGCCGAAGAAGGCGCCGCACCTGACGGCGACAACGATGGGGACTCCACCGGCCACTCCGCGCGCTCGGGCTGAGCCGGTCCACGCGTCTCTTCGTGTTTTCCGCGACCTGCCGGGCGTTGTCCTCGTTGAACGAGGTGCCGCGCCATGAACCATCCGATACCCCCGGATGCGCGTAAAGAAAAAGAGGCCACTGGGCTATCCGAGGGAAGGCGAACGGCTCGGGGTGCACTGAGCCCGCGCCAAGGAAGAGGCTGGGGGCATGACCGGTGGGCAGCCCGTGATCGTGTATCCGCCCGGCGCGTACGGGGTCGGCAGGTGCACACCGGTGGGCGCACCATCGGCACCGCGTACTCACTGCACGATCTGACCGTGTTCCTCCGCACCGCCCGTCTGGAGAGCTGGGATGTCCTGAACGCAGCCGCTTACGACCCGATCGAGTGGCGCGGTGGGGCCCTGAATGCTGGACGCCATGAACGTGGCGGGATCATGCGGTGGTCTGATCACCGGGTGGTCCTGCGCCGCTCGAAAAGTCGTCGCCGCAGGTGAGAGTGGTGCAGTTCGGCGGCTGGGATCATGTCCGGGAACCGTGTCCTTGCTGTGCAAGGTGGCCCGGAGGTTGCTGGCCGCCTTGTCGGTGTTGCTGCGCTGTGAAACCACCAAGGACGCGGAACTGCTCGTGCTGCGGTACGAGAACGCGGTCCTGCGCCGACAGCTGGCAGGCCCGGTCCGCTACGAGCCGGTCGAGCGGCCCACACAGGCCGCACCGCCCCGGTGGTGTTTCTGCCCCGGCAGCGCGGGCCAGGCCGCACGCCACTGGAGAGCGGGTATCTGCCATCGGCGCAGCTTGTCGGCCCGCTCGGTCAGTGCGGTGGGGAAAAGCGCAGGCCTGCGGTGACGAGCTTGCGGACGGTGATCACGGCGGCGGCCGTCACGATGGCGTCCCAGCTCGGCTCACCCGCCAGCCGCAGCAGCCCTGCCGCGATGAGGAAGTCCAGCAGGACGGCCAGTGCGGGCATCAGCCGTCTCGCCGCCGCGAACACCACCGCGGCTGCGATGAGCCCGAAGGCGGTGGCGGCGAGGGCAGCCAGGTGCAGGAGGGCGGTCACGCCGGCCCTGCCGGGGCACGGGAGCCGTCCGTCTCCTTGCGGCGCTCGCGCTCGATCTCGGCGCGCTCGTTGGCGATCTCCCGGCTGAGGAAGTAGTTCAGGGCGGTCCGGATCGCGGCGATCGCGGCGAGCTGTCCGATTTCGATGAAGCTCGGCGCGATGGCGGTGCGCAGCACATCCCCGGCGAGCTGGAACTCCAGGCCCAGCGCCAGGAACCGGCCCAGGGAGAGCCGGATCCGGTTGAACTGGCGGCCCACGCCGCCGCCGCGGATTCCTGCAAGGAGGAAGTGGCCGAACGCCCAGGCGGCCCCCACGAAGATGATCAGGGCCCCGGCCGCCTCCACCAGTCTCACCAGCAGGTCCACCACGTCCCGGAGTGTGGACTCGGGCAGCACTTCCACCGACAGGGAAACGTTCATGAGTGGCCGGGTACCCCCTACCTGGTCTGGTCGGCACGGCGGGCGGGCCGGGGAGTCGTACGGCGCGTCAGAGGTCTGCACACTCGACCGACGCCCGCATGGTCAGGACCACGGTCAGGACGCCGGCATTCAGGACTGCGGCGGTCAGACGACGGCCGGTGACCACCTTCCACGAAAGCCGGAAGCGGCAGGCGACACCCTGCCCGTGAAACAGGATGGGGCGCCGCTGCGTCTGGCGACGGCTGCTGGATCAGCCGTGGTAAGTGATGTAGCCGTTGCCGTCGCGATCGTCGGCCGTCGTGGTGTAGGAGTGCACGTCCGCGTGGGAGCCGGAGGGCTTGTAGAAGTAGATGGTGTCCTTGTCGTTGTTCCAGATGAAGTTGCAGTGCTGGCGGTAGACGACGTTGCCCGCATCCGAGTCGGTGCCGCGGCCGCCGCGCAGCTTGATGTAGTCGCCGGGCTGCATGGTGCCTATGGAGCATCCGGGATGCGTAGCGAACCCGTGAGCATCACATGGTCAAATGATGAAGCAAATATGAAGGTCGGGCAGTGTGGGCTGATCGTTGAGAGGAGCTGGACATGGTGAGGGCCAGGGCGCGTATCGGGTTGTGATCAAACTGCGGGACTTGTTCTTGTGACGGTGCCCGATCCGGTAGGCCGTTCTGCATGACGTGAGTGCAACTGACGGACGCAGAGTGGGAGGTCATCGGGCCGTACCTGCCGGTCGGCGAGTACGGCCCGTACTCCGGGCGGCTGCGGCA
>NZ_JBEZBE010000046.1:0-50462 GCF_040646935.1 Streptomyces sp. NPDC044984 | reverse complement strand
GCTTTATGTCGTGGGTGAATCCATCGAGGACCCCCGCACCAGCCCGGGCGCGATGCCCGTGCCCGATCGGGCACGCCCTGCTCCACAGCGGCAGACGGGAGCAACACCGTGCACACCTCACACGTCACCCTCGGCGCCGGCGGCCTGCGCGTCGGCCCTATCGGCCTCGGCTGCATGGGCATGTCCCAGTTCTACGGCCCCGCCGACCGCGCGGAATCGATCGCCACCGTGCGACTCGCCCTCGACCTGGGCGTGAACCTCCTCGACACCGCCGACGTCTACGGTGCCGTCGGGGCGGCGGCGGACACCAACGGGTTCGGTCACAACGAGACACTGCTCGGCGAGGCGGTCCGGGGCCGCCGGGACCGGGCCGTGATCGCCACCAAGTTCGGCGCCCGGCCCTCGGACGACGGCCGGGTGGTCTACGACGGCACCCCCGCCTACGTCCGGTCGGCCTGCGAGGCCAGCCTGCGCCGGCTCGGCACCGACCACATCGACCTGTACTACTGCCACCGGCTCGACCCGGCCGTCCCGGTCGAGGAGACCGTCGGCGCCATGGCCGAACTGGTCGCGGAGGGAAAGGTCACGGCGCTCGGGCTGAGCAACGCCGGCCCCGACGAGCTGCGCCGGGCGGCCCGTACCGCACCCATCTCCGCCCCGCAGAGCGAGTACTCCCTGTGGGAGAGGGGGGTGGAGGACGAGATCCTGCCGCTCTGCCGGAAACTGGGCATCGCACTGGTGCCGTACAGCCCGCTCGGCAGGGCCGCGCTGACCGGCCGGGTCGGTCCCGGCACCCGCCTGGACGGTGACGACTTCCGCAGCACCCTGCCGAAGTTCTCGCCCGGCAACCTGCCGCACAACCTGCGGCTGGTTGACGGACTGAAGCGGTTCGCCCGGGAGCGGGGGGTCACCCCCGGCCAGGTCGCCCTGGCCTGGCTGCTGGCCCAGCCGCACGCCGTCGTACCGGTCCCGGGCACGAAACGGGCGGAGTTCCTGCGGGAGAACGCCGCGGCGGCGGACCTCACCCTGGATGGTGACGAGGTCGCCGCGCTCGGCGCGCTGTTCGCGCCGGGGCGCGTGCGCGGCGGCCAGTACGGCGAACTGCCCGTGTCCGGGCGGTAGGTCCACTCGGCGGGCGCCGGCTCACGCCTCCGGGTCCGGCGACGGGGCCAGCGCCCGTCCACCGACGGCCTTCCAGTGCAGGAAGGAACTGAGCCAGGCCGTGAGGAAGAGGGCGCCGATCAGGTAGCCGACGGTGTTGAGGTCGATGCCGACCAGCCAGGGCAGGGCCCGGCCGAGGGCGGGGATGCCGTCGCCCAGCAGCGTCACCAGGTTCACGGCGGCGACCAGGAGGGCCGCGGCGGCTGAGAGGCCGGTGGTGGTGAGGTTGTAGTGGATGCGGCGCAGCGGGTGGACGAACGCCCACCGGTACGCGGCCGACATGAACGCGCCGTCGAGGGTGTCGAAGAGCGTCATCCCGCAGGTGAACAGGAGCGGGAGGAGCATCAGCGCCCACCAGGGGACGCCGGAGGCGGCACCCGCGCCGGACATGACCAGCAGGGACACTTCGGTGGCCGTGTCGAAGCCCAGGCCGAAGAGCAGGCCGAGCGGAAAGAGGTGCCAGGGACGCGTGGTCGACGCGGTCAGCCGGCGCAGCAGGCGCGAGAGCAGTCCCCGGTCGTCCAGTACCTCGTCCAGGCGCGCCTCGTCGTGCTCGCCCCGGCGCGTGGACCGGTACAGGGCCGCTATGCGGCGCAGGGCCAGCAGGTTGAGGACGCCCAGCAGCAACAGAAAGGCCGTGGACACGGACGTGCCGAGCACGCCCAGGACCTGGTGGGCGGCGGAGGAGTCGTCGGTCAGCCGGGAGGCCATGCGGGCCCCCAGGGCGGTCAGCAGGCTGAGCAGCACGACCACCGAGGAGTGGCCCAGGGCGAACCAGAAGCCGAGGTGGGCCGAGGGCCGCCCCTCGGCCAGGAACCGGCGGGTGGTGTTGTCGATGGCCGCGATGTGGTCGGCGTCGAAGGCGTGCCGGACGCCGAGCATGTACGCCGTCAGGCCGAGGCCGGTGCCGAAGACCTGGGTGCCGACGGAGAAGCGGTGCCCGGACACGGCGCCGGCCAGCGCGGCGAAGGCGGCGACGGTGACGGCGACGATCGCGGAGACCAGCAGGATTGTGCTCCGGTGGGTCGTGGGCGTCCGGGCGGACCGGGTGGCCGTCTCAGTCCGTGGCACGGGACCCCCAGGGCTGGACCTGGACCGAGTAGGAGGCGCCCAGCCGCCTGGCCCGGAAGCCCAGGGCCCGCATGATGTCCAGCAGCGCACACGTCATGAGGTCCTCGACGTGGGTGACGCGCGGGTCCAGCGGAGTGTACGCCGCCTCGTGCGGGGCCCAGCTGACGAGGAGTGACCCCGGCCCGTAGTGCTCGGGGCAGGAGCGGATCTCCACTCCTCCGGTCAGGGCGCCTCCGGCCGGGGTGTCGGCCTGGATGCCGAAGCCCGCGCGCAGCAGGGCGTGGACGAGGTCGGGTGCCAGTTCCACGTCGTGGAGGTCGAGGGTGGTGACGATGTGGCGCGCCTGCCGGCGCAGGGTTTCGTCGGTGTGGTCGGGGACGGCAGTCGCGGGGCCGTTAAGGGTGTGGGGCATGGGATCACCGGGAGGAAGTGGGAACGCGGTGCCGCGAGCGCGGCGGGCGCAGGTGGTAGCGGTGGATGTCGTGGGCGCAGCAAACCCGGTGGGTCCAGGCCCGGGGGGCGCCCAGGAGGGCCGGTACGAAGGCGGTCACTGCGGCTCCGGCCAGGGGCGCCAGCATGTAGGCCCAGAACAGGTGGTAGTCGCCCGAGACGACGTGCGGGCCGAAGTTGCGCACCGGGTTGAAGCTGGCCCCGGTCCGGGAGCCGGTGGACGTGATCAGCGCCGCGACGACGGCGCCGAGCACCCAGGGTGTGGAGCGCGGCCGGGGCCGGCTGGTCATGGCGGCCAGGACCCACAGCAGGACGGCGGTGCTGAGGAGTTCACCGAGGACCACCGCGACGGGGCCGTCCCAGCCGGTGCCGGGCTGGATCAGCCCGTAGTGCACCTCGGTGACCCGCTCTCCCCAGAGCGTCCGGGCGAGCAGCACCCCGAGGACGGAACCGGTCAGCTGGAAGACGCCGTAGGCGATCAGGTCGGCGACGCCGAGAGCGCCGCGCAGGGCCATGAAGAGGCTGGTCGCCGGGTTGAGGTGGGCGCCGGACTCCTTGCCGGGCGGGGTGAGGGCGAACACCGCCACCGCGCCGCCCACCGAGACACCGACGACGGCCAGGCGCGGCAGGAGCGGCCACGAGGAGAGGTAGGCGCCGTCGGCCCGCATGGTGAGGGAGACCGCGGTGAGCGCCGCCAGCACGAGCCAGGCCGAGCCCAGCGCCTCCGCGAGGTACGAGGACAGCGGCCGGCCCCGGACCACCCACCGCGCGGCGGGCGCGGCGGGCGGGCCGTGGGTGTCCGCCGCCGTGGGGCCGTCCGGCCGCCGGCGGAACCCGGTCACGGCAGCCTGGGCGTGGTGACGCCGATCATCGTGTCCCGGGTGACGAGGGCGGCGAGTTCCTCCTCGCTCAGGCCCTCGGTCCCGGCGGGGCGCATCGGCAGGACCAGGTAGCGCATGTTGGCGTTGCTGTCGTGGACGCGGATGGTCACGTCCTGGGGCACGTCCGTGCCGAACTCCCGCAGCAACGCACGCGGTTCGCGGACGGCGCGGGCCCGGTAGGGGCGGCTCTTGTACCAGTCCGGGGGCAGACCGAGCACGGGACGCGGGTAGCACGAGCAGAGGGTGCACACCACGAGGTTGTGCACCTCGGGTGTCTGCTCCAGCACGATCAGCTTGGTGCCGTCGTAGTTGTCGATGCCGAACTCCTCGATCGCGGACGTGCCGTCGGCGAGCAGGCGTTCCTTGAAGTCCGGGTCGGTCCAGGCGCGGGCGACCAGGGCGGAGCCGAGGGCGGGCCGGTGCGCGTCGAGCGTCTCGACCATGGCGCGTACCTCGTCCGCGGTGATCAGGCCCTTGTCGACGAGGAGTTCGCGGATGGCCTGGTGCAGGACGTCGAAGTAGTCGGGTTCCTCGGCGGCCGTCTCGATGGGGGCGTGCGGGTCCGGGGTGCCCGGGCCGCCGTGTGTGTGGTCACCGTGGTCGATGGTGCCGGTCTCGTGGGCGCTCGTCATCGACGTCATCGTCCTTCCGTGCCGGAGCGGTCGTCGACCTGCTCCAGCCAGTGCTCGTAGATCTCCAGTTCCAGGACGTCGTCCGCCGGCCCGTCGTAGTCGGGCCAGAGCGCCGACTGCTCGATGCGGACCCGGTACAGGCGGACCTCGCCGCCCTCGTTGACGCCGTACGCCTCCCGCTCGGGGTTGAGGAAGCGGGGCAGGACGCGCTCGATCCGGCCCTCCTTGCCGCGGACGTAGACCGGGGTGCGGACATGGCCCGGAGCGTTGCGGTCGGCGATGCGGACCCTCTGGTCCGGCACGAAGCGGGTGCTCATGCGGCGGCCTCCGTGAGCCGGTCCCGGATCTCGTTCATCTTGGCGCCCAGTTCCTCCGAGGTGATGACGCCCTTCTCGATCAGCACCTTGGACGCGGAGACGGCCCACCGCTCGTAGTAGGTGAGTTCGCCGATGATCTCGGCCCCGAGGTCCTCCACCCCCCGGCGCTTCTCCTCGGTGTTGACGAGCTTGTGCGCGGCGAGGACGTTGAGCAGCGCGTGGCAGCTCTTCTCGAAGGGCGTCATCTCGTGGTCGGACGGGACGACCGGTCCGGCCGGCAGCCCGCCCAGATCGTGCGCGGGGCGCACGATCATGTCGCGTTTGGTGGCCACTGCTCCTCCTTGACTGGGTGACTTCTGTCGTGTTTGCCGGGAATAGCTTGCGGGCGGCCGGTGTTGCCGGGCATCCGTCAAACGACTACCGGCCCGGGTGAGACATGTGTGAGTGGGAAAGGTGTGCCGTTGCACCGTCCCCGGAACGCCCGCCGCCGCCTGCCCGGTGGTGTCCGGCCGGGGGCGCGGACACCGGCCTTCGAGGCCGTACGTCGGATGACGGATGGTCCCGTCACCGGGCCGCGTGATTCTGGCGGGGACCCACACGGGTCCGTACGGAAAGGCATGTCATGACACAGGATCAGGTGGCCGACCGGCACATCTTCGTCGATCTGGGACGGCTCACCCTGGAGATGCGGTTCCAGGCCGGCGGGCGGATGACCTTCACCGTCGTCGAGGGCGGGGATCTGGTACCGAACGGCCACACGGAGACCGTGGGCATCACCTCCGCGGAGATCCGTCCCGAGGTGTTCCTGACCTCGTGGAAGGAGGAGTCCGGGGCCACCATCACACACCTGGAGGACTTCGAACGCGGCCGGGTCCACTCGCGCATCACCCTGCCGGACGGCACCCCGCTCGCCCTGACCGGGACCATCGAGGTCCTGGGCTGAAGGCCGTACCGCAGCTTCCCCCCTCAGCAACCAACAGGAGGTTCCTGTCTTGTCATCTGTCCGCTCGGTCCTGGTGGACCAGCCGGCCGGTGCCCTGCGCACCGGCCGGCGCGGCGTCCCCGACCCCGGCCCCTTCGACGTACGTGTCACCGTCGAGGCGTGCGGGGTGTGCCACACCGATTCGCTGATGGTCGAGGGGCTGGTGCCCGGCCTGGTCCACCCGGTGACCCCGGGACACGAGATCGCCGGCCGGATCGACGCCGTCGGCGCTCACGCGACCGGCTGGCAGGTCGGTGACCGGGTCGTCGTCGGCTGGTTCGGCGGCCACTGCGGCCACTGCGTGCCCTGCCGCCGGGGCGACTTCATCCACTGCACCGAACTCAAGGTCCCCGGCTGGTCCTACCCGGGTGGCTACGGCGAAGCCCTGAACGTCCCCGCCAACGCCCTGGCCCGGATCCCGGACGGGATCAGCGCGGTGGACGCGGCTCCCCTGGCCTGCGCGGGGGTGACCACCTTCAACGCCCTGCGCCGCTCGGGCGCGGGGCCGGGCGACCTGGTGGCGATCCTCGGACTGGGCGGACTGGGGCACCTGGGCGTCCAGTTCGCGGTCCGGATGGGGTTCGAGACGGTCGTCATCGCGCGGGGCGCGGAGAAGCGGGCGCTCGCCGAGGAGCTGGGCGCGCACCACTACATCGACTCCACGGCTCAGGAGATGGGTCCCGCCCTGCAGGCGCTCGGCGGAGCGCGCGCGGTGCTCGCCACGGCGGGCAACTCGGAGACGATGTCGGCGGCCGTCGACGGTCTGGGGCCGGACGGTGAACTGGTCGTCCTGGGCGTCGACCCGGAACCCATGCGGATCGGCCCGTTGCAGCTGATCGACCTGTCGAAGAGGATCTCCGGCCTGCCCAGCGGCACCGCGGCCGACATCGAGGACACCCTGCGGTTCGCCGCGCTGACCGGGGTCCGGCCCCATGTCGAGGAGATGCCGCTGGAACGGGCGGCCGAGGCGTACGCGCGCATGATGGACAACCGGGCCCGCTTCCGTATGGTGCTCACCACCGGCGCCTGAGTGCGGGACACACGCGACCGGTGGCCGTACCGGGCACCTGGAGGTGCCCGGTACGGCCACCGGTCGTCGTGCCGCCGGGTCAGCGGCGGGCGGGTCCGCTGCCGATGGGGAAGCGGTACAGCGCGTACGGCTTCACCCGCAGGTCGACGCCGCCGTTGTAGGCGGCCTGGCGGTTGAGCTGGTTGGCGACGACGTAGAGGTGCCGGTCATGGCCGACGGACAGGGTGTCGGGCCACACCAGGCGCTCGTCACGGATCAGGGTGCGGTAGGTGCCGTCGAGTTCACGGCGGACGATGGCGTTGTTCTCCAGGTCTCCGCCGTAGACGCGGCCGGCCCGGTCGGTCTCCAGGCCGTCGGACATGCCCTTGGCGCCCAGATCGCGGACCGGGACGGCGGACGCGCCGCTGTCCGACCGCGCGCGGATCAGGTCCCTGGTGCGCACCGCGTACAGGCGGCGGCTGGAGAGCGGGCAGTAGTACAGCCACTCACCGTCGGGGCTGAGCGCGATGCCGTCCGCGCCGATGTTGACGGGCGTGGCCGGTGTGGTGGCGTCCGGGCTGTTCGTCAACGGGCGGCCCTCGACCACGGGGACGAACCCGGGCGCCGGCCGGGTGGAAGGCGCGTCGTCCAGGCAGCGCCAGGAGGTGCCGCTCGCCAGGTGGACGACGATCAGGCCGTTCGGGCCGTCCGGGGTGGCGTCGGTGAGGTAGGCGTAGCCGCGGCTCAGATCGAAGCGGACGTCGTTGATGAAGCTGCGCGGCCCGGCGACGGAGCGGGGCAGCGGGATGGTGCGGACCACCCGGTCGGTGGCGAGGTCGATGGCGACCAGCTTCGGTCCACCGTAGGGTGCGTCGGCCCACTCGATGCGGCCGGTGTCCACGACCCACAGCCGTTCGGCGGCGTCGACGACCACGCTCTGCACGCCGAGGAAATGCTTCTCGGGGCGCGAGGTGTCCGGTCGGTTGACGGCCCGGTCGGGGTAGGCGACGGCCTTGCCGTCCCGGATCTCGGCCACGGAGAACGGGACGTCGTCGCCCCAGCGCGGGAAGTTGACGAAGATCCGGCCCGAGCGGGACACCGTGACCCCGGTGGGCATCGCGCCGTCGAAGGTCGCGACCGTCTCCAGCCGGGGCTGGTGGTGGCCGCCGCCCGTGCCGGGGCGGGCCGCGGCCGGCGCGGCGCCGGCCGCCAGTGCCCCTCCGACCACGAGGGACAGGCCGAGGACCGCCCTGCGGCCCGGGCCGGTGTGCGAGGTGGGGGAGGGTATGGACATGGGTGACTCCAGTGTTTCTCGTCGCCCTCGTGACCGCGGAGGTCGTGAGGTGCCGGTCGGTACCGGTCCAGTGGACCGCGGGCGGCCCCGGCACGCTTCCGTCGAATGACTGAGCGCCAGGGCCCGTTGACCGCCGGGAGCCCGCGGTCCCCGAACGGAACGGTCCAGGCCCTGTCGTCGAACTCCCGCCTGCCGGGCGGACGACGGGAGTTCGACGACAGGACCTAGAGCTCGATCTCGGCCAGCCGCTCGATCTCGATGCCGTTCACCGTCAGGGGCGCCGCCCGTTCGGCGAAGGCCCGCAGGTGGGCGCTGGCGGAATGGGCCCGCAGGTGCTCCTCGCTCTGCCACACCTCGTGCATGACGAGCAGACCGGGGTCGTCCAGCCCCTCGTGCGGCACGTAGGTGAGGCAGCCGTCCTCCTGGCGGGTGGCGGACACCAGGGCGGGCAGCGCGTCCCACAGCTCCTGTTCCTTGCCGGGGCGTGCCTTCATGCGGGCGACGAGGACGATGGGTCCGGTGTGACGGTCGGTCATGCGCTTCTCCTCAGTGGGGTGGTCCGTCGGAATGGGTCGGCCGGTGGGTCAGGCCAGGCGTCCGCCGCCGTCCACGTGCAGGACGGTGCCGGTGACATACGGGTTGTCGATGGCGAACAGCACCGCGGCGACGAGGTCGTCGGGGGTGCCGACCCGGCGGGCCGGGTTGCTCGCGGCCACCGACTCCAGGAACGCCCGCTTGTCCGCGCCGAGCTTGTCCCAGGCGCCGCTGTCGACGATACCCGGGGACACGGCGTTGACCCGGAGTGGCGCGATCTCCACGGCGAGGGCCTGGACCAGGAAGGCGAGGGCGCCGTTGGTGGTGGCCATCACGGTCCGCCCGGGGGCGGGGCGCCAGGCCGCCACGCCGGAGAAGAAGGTGAGGGAGCCGCCTTCCCGGGCCTGTCCGGCCAGGTGCTTGGCGAGGAACAGGGGGCCGATCACCTTGGCCGCGAAGGCCCGCTGGACGTCCTCGGGGACGAGTTCGGACAGCGGCCCGTTGGCCGGTACGGCCGCCGTGGACACGAAGTGGTCGAAGGCGCCGGCCTCCTCTGCCAGGTGCGCTATCGACGCCTCGTCGGTGATGTCGAAGCGAACGGTACGGGCCGTGCCCGGCAGTTCGGCGGCCGTCTTCTCCAGCTTGGCGAGGTCCGGGCCCGCGAGGACCAGGTCGGCTCCCTCGGCGGAGGCGGTCCGGGCGAGGCGGCGTCCGATGGCCGAGCCGGCTCCGACGACGACGAGACGCTGGCCGGCGCGCTTGAGGGGGGCGCCGACGGGGGTGGTGGACGTGCTGCTCACGGTTTCTCCTTCGACGGGACCGGCACCGGGCCGGTGTGCGGGGCGGTATCAACTCTCGCCGTGGTGCGGCGATGAGGCCAATGCTTGTTCTTGCAGATATCCATAAGGTGCGCACATGGCATGGATACGTGTGAGCCGGACGGCAGGTGCGGCCTGGTGCGGCGGTCAGCCGACGGCGACGGTGTTCAGCAGGGGCGCCCCGTCCGCGTAGCGCCGCAGCTGCCTCACCAGGAAGGCCGCGGAGTCTTCCGCGAAGGCGTCGGTGAACGCGCCGACGTGCGGGGTGATCAGCGCCTCCGGCTGCCGCCACAGCGGGTGCGCGCCGGGCAGTGGCTCGGGTGCCACCACGTCCAGCGCCGCCCGCAGCCGCCCGGAGGACACCTCACGGGTCAGGGCGTCGGTGTCGACCAGTTCGCCCCTGCCGACGTTCACCAGGATCGCGCCGTCCTTGAGCGAGGCCAGCCGGTGCGCGCCGAACATGCCGCGGGTCTCCTCGGTCAGCGGCGCGCACAGCACCACGGCGTCCGCCGCGGGCAGCAGGGACGGCAGTTCCCGTGCGGCGTGCACGGCGGGTGCGTCGCCGCCGGGCCGGGCGGAGCGGGCGACCCGGACGAGGTCGCAGCCGAAGGGTTCCAGCAGCCGCGCGACGGCGGTCCCGACGGCTCCGGCCCCCACGACGACCACGCGCTTGCCGCGCAGCGTCAAACGGCCGGCCGGGGCCCAGGCGCCCGTCCGTTGCCCGTGCACGAAGCGGGGAATCCGGCCCGCCGAGGCCAGCAGCAGGGTCACCGCCAGCTCCGCGGTCGCCTCGGCGTGCACACCGCGCCCGGTGCACAACAGGGCATCCGGCGGCAGCAAGCCCAGGTGCGGGGCCAGGTAGTCGTGGCCGGAGCTGAGGACCTGCAGCACCTCCAGACACCTGGCGCGGGAGACCATCGCGACCAGCGTCTCGTAGCCGCCCGCCCCGGGGAAACCGGTGAGGAATCGGACCTCCTCGGGCGGCGTGGGACAGGTGTCCGTGCCGTCCCAGTAATGGCAGTCGAGTCCGTCGGGCAGCGCCGGCAGGTCCTTCGGCTCGTACGGGATCCACACCACCGGCCTCATGGGAAGACTCCTCGACAGGTCGTCGCACCCGGCTCCTGGGCATCGGCTGCGTCGGGCTCCGTTCCCCGGAGCCCGAGATACATGTTCTACAGGGACCGCCAAAGTGAAACACATGTGTCCGACCGGGTGTGTACCTGGCTCCACCGGCCCTGACCCCTTGTGAGTCACGCCGCCCCGGCCCGTAAGTCGTTAGACGGATTCCCGCGCCGCCGAGCGCCGTGAAGCTGGACCCGTACTCGGCGCCGCGCCCGCGGCCCGACCACCGTGGAGGGAAAGAACCATGCCGTTCATCACCGTCGGCCAGGAGAACACCACCGACATCGAGCTGTACTACGAGGACCACGGCACCGGCCGTCCGGTCGTCCTGATCCACGGCTACCCGCTGGACGGACACTCCTGGGAGAAGCAGACCGCCGCGCTGCTGGACGCCGGTTACCGGGTCATCACCTACGACCGCCGCGGTTTCGGCCGCTCCTCGCAGCCCACCACCGGCTACGACTACGACACCTTCGCCGCCGACCTCAACACCGTCCTGGAGACCCTCGATCTCCAGGGCGTCACCCTCGTCGGCTTCTCGATGGGCACCGGCGAGGTCGGCCGCTACCTCGGCACCTACGGCTCCGCCCGCGTCGCCAAGGCGGCCTTCCTCGCCTCCCTGGAGCCCTTCCTGCTGAAGACCGACGACAACCCCGACGGCGCCGCCGGCCAGGCGTTCTTCCAGGACATCTCCGACACGGTCAAGAACGACCGCTACGCCTACTACACCGCCTTCTACCGGGACTTCTACAACCTGGACGACAACCTCGGCACCCGGATCGGCGAGGAGGCCGTCCGCAACAGCTGGAACACGGCCGCCGCCGGTGGCTCTTACGCCGCCTCCGCCGCGCCCCTGACCTGGCCGACCGACTTCCGTGCCGACATCCCCAAGATCGACGTGCCGGCCCTGATCCTGCACGGCACCGCCGACAACATCCTGCCCATCGACTCGACCGCCCGCCCCTTCCACAAGGCCCTCCCGCACGCCGACTACGTCGAGATCGACGGTGCCCCGCACGGCCTGCTGTGGACCCACGCCGCCGAGGTCAACGAGGCACTCCTCGCCTTCCTCGCCAAATGATCCGGCGCCGGCGGCCTTCCCCGGGAGGGGAACGCCGTCGGACGCGCGTCGCGAGAGCCCCCCGGGACACCTGCCCGGAGGGCTCTCGCGGTGTGCGCCCACGCCCGTGTCACACGGCGTCCAGGGCTGCACGGGCGCGGGCGGCGCGCACGGCGGCCGACAGCGCGGCGATGTCGTAGGCACCGTCGTGCCTGCGTCCGTCGACGAAGAAGGTGGGGGTGCCGGCCACGCCGCTCAGATCGGCGGAGTCCACGTCCTCAGCGACCCGCGCCGCACCCGTTCCCGCCCGTACGTCGGCCATGAACCGCTCCACGTCGAGCCCCGCCTCGACGGCGTATCCCCGCAGATCCCGCCCGCTCAACGCGCCCTGGTGCGCCATCAGCAGATCATGCATCTCCCAGTACCGGCCCTGCGCCGCCGCGGCCTCGGCCGCCTCCGCCGCCGCCTGCGCGTGGGGGTGGACGTCCGTGAGCGGCAGGTGCCGCCACACGTAGCGCACGTCGCCGGAGTCCCCCAGCAGCTCGCGCACGACGGGCTCGGCCAGCCCGCAGTAGGGGCACTCGTAGTCGCCGTACTCCACCACCGTCACGGGCGCGTCCCGCGGGCCCCGTACGTGGTCGCGGGTGTCGTCGACCGGTACCGCGAGGTCGACGATGGCCTCGGCGCGGCCGATGACACTGCGCAGCCGCAGGCCGTGCGGGAGTCTCGCCAGGACCGCGTTGACCACCCAGCTCAGGGCGACGGAGCACAGGACGGCGGTCAGGGTGCCGATCTTGGCCTGCTGGAGGGCCGCGCCGTCGAAGGCGAGGGTCGCGATCAGCAGGGAGACGGTGAAACCGACTCCGGCGACGGTACCGCCGACGGCGAGTGCGCCGACGCCGACGGGCAGCTTCACGCGGCCCCGCCCGATGGTGGTGACCAGCAGTGACGCCCCCATGATGCCGACGGGTTTGCCCACCACGTAGGCCAGCACGATGCCCAGGGTGACCGGTGAGGTGAAGGCGTCGGCGAGCTGGCCGGCGGTGATCGGGATGCCGGCGTTGGCCAGGGCGAAGAGCGGGACGATCACGTAGCTCGCCCAGGGGTGGAACATGCGCTGCAGACGGTCGTCGGGGGACAGCGCGGAGACCGGCCCGAGGCGGACGGAGCGTTCCAGTTCGGCGGTGGGCTGCTCACGGAAGAGCCGGAACAGTCCGCTGGCCCGCTCAAGTGCGGGACGCCCGGCGGGACGCGCGTACGTCAGCAGCCCCATGGCCAGGCCGAGGACCACGGGGTCCACTCCCGAGAAGAACAGGGCGGGCCAGGCGACGGCCGCCGGCAGCGCGTACGCGACCCCGCGCCGCACGCCGAGGGACCGCAGCAGCAGGACGACACCGAAGGCGCCGACGGCGACGGCCAGGGCGGGCAGGCCGACGTCGTCGCTGTAGGCGACCGCGATGACGACCAGGGCGACGAAGTCGTCCACCACGGTCACCGTCAGCACCAGGACCCGCAGCGCGGCCGGCATCCGGCGCCCCACCAGGGCCGGCGCACCGAGCGCGAAGGCGGTGTCGGTGGACATGGCGGCACCCCAGCCGCCCGCCGTCCCTTGGCCCGCGTTGACGGCCAGGTAAAGGAGTACGGGTACGAGCATGCCGGAGACACCCGCGGCCAGCGGCAACGTCAGCCGGCTGCGTTCGCGCAGTTCCCCCATGTCGAACTCACGGCGTGCCTCCAGCCCGACGAGGAAGAAGAAGACCGTCATCAGGCCGCTGTTCACCCACTCCCGCAGCGACAGGACGACGCCGTGGCCGCCGGCCGTCACGGACAGGTCCGTCCGCCAGAACGACTCGTACCCGCCCGGTGCCGCGTTCGCCCAGGCCAGAGCGGCGACCACCGCAACGGACAGGACGGCGGCGCTGCCGGTCTCGGTGCGCAGGAAGTCGCGGAGCGGGAACCGGGAGGAGTCGCTGCACTGCGTCCGCCCGGTGAGGGAGGACGGATCGATGGGCGTGCTCATACGGTTCTCCGGCGGCCGGACGCCTGCCTGCGGAGGCTATTCACGTGTTCCCCTGACATCGGGTTGCGCGCGCGAGGGGCACGGCTCGGGCTGGGCCCCTGTCGCGCCGGTGCGGATCGGATCTCGCCGTCCGGGTGCCGGCCCGCGGGCCGCCGCGGTGGGCGGGCCGGGGCCCGGGAGCCGGACCGGCAGTCGTCTCCGTAGCCGCCACGGCGGGCGGGGCGGGACGACGGGCCGGGGCGTCACGGACGCCGCCGATGGCCAAGGTTAGCCCCTTGCCCGCCGGCCCGGCCCGGCCCCCGCGTGCGTCATGAGACCGGTGTTCGCACCGATTCATCCGCAGTCGTTCTACCGATGCGCGGCCGGATGGGGATTGCCCAGGATGAGGGACGTGAACACGCGCACCTGACCGAAAAGCGCGCACCCGACGGGAGAGAGAGCACCCGATGAGCGACATAAGTGCCTTCGCCGGCCCCGGGACCCGGGACGGCCGTGTTCCCCCGGTCCTCGTCACGACGGTCCGGCGGCTGTTCGTCCCCACGGGTCCCGACACGTTGCGCTGCCGCCTGCGCTACACCCTGGACGATCCCTACGCCGTCGCCCTGGACCTCTTCGTGGACCCGGTGACCGACCTGCGCGTGACCTGGGTCGTGTCCCGGGAACTGCTGGACCGGGGAACGCGGGGCGCCAGCGGGGTCGGCGACTTCCGGGTCCGGCCGGTCGGCGACCGGTACGGGACGGCCGGTGCCCTCCGCCTCACCCTCCTGCGTCCCGAGGGCCGGGTGTGCCTGGAGACCGGGCTGAGCGGTGTACGGCGGTGGCTGGACGCCACGTACGCCCTGGTACCGGCCGGCCACGAGAGCCGGCTGCTCGACTGGGACGCCCTGGAAGTCGCCCTGCTGGGGCGCGGCGGACGGTCGGCCTAGTTGTTGTGGACTACTCGGTAACTGACCACGGGCAGCGGGAACTCCGCGCTGTGCAGGCTGCCGACGATGAAGTACGAGTCGCCGCTCTGTCCCGGCAAGCCGGTGCGGCAGCCCGGGTTGTAGTAGGCGTACAAGTCGGAGTCCGACACGTCCACGGCGGACAGGGCGGGCGCGGAGAGGTTGTGGCACGAGGTGTCGTCGAGGTCCACGACGGTCTGCGTGCCCGTCAGGCCGGAGCCCGTGTAGAGGGAGATGCCCCAAGGGAAGGCGGCCGCCGAGGCCGGCTGGCCGGTCGCGGTGAGACCGGCCAGGGTGGCCGCGCCGAGGACGGCTTTCGCGAGGACGTGGCGGGTACGGCTTCGCGTCATGGGGCCACCTTGCTGTCGGGCTGCCGGGGGAGAAGGAGGCCTGGGCGTTCCGTGGACGTGTGCCCAGGCCATGTCCATGGTCGCCAACTCACACGTGTGTGCATAGAGGGGATTGAGACATGTGCCCGTGCCGAGGGGCATAGGTCCGGTCCGGAACGCCGGTCGATCGACCGAAGCGCGGTGATTCGCCCCCGGGTTCACTCGGTCCCTGATCACCGACGCGTCCGCCCCTGGTACGGGGCGGTCGACAACCAGACGGGAGCCTTCCGTGCCCGCCCCCTCCGCCTTCTCCGCGCTGCCGCCCGACGGCCCCGGCCGCCGTGCCGTCCCGCGCCGCTTCTCCACCGCCCGTCAGCAGCTCGCCGCCATGGGCGGCATCACCCTGCTCACGGTCCTCGCGGCCACGGCCAACGCCACGGCCCCGGCCGCCTCGACTGCTCCCCCGGCACCGCACCGGGCCCGCTTCCAGGTGTCGCGTGGTGCGGAGACATACGGCGTGGGACCGGCCGGCAGTCAAACAACCGATGCCGCTCCCGCCGCCCGCTGACACGCTGGCGGCGGCAGGCCCCCAGGTCCGCCCGTCCGCACCGCCGCGGTGCGGCAGAACGAAAGGAACAGCCACATGACCAGTACATCCGCCCCGACCGGTCTCGTCCTGATCGACACCGTCAATGAGGTCTTCGCCGAAGGAGGCAAGGGCTACCCGGGCTTCAAGGCGGAGTTCGAGCGGATCGGCACCCTGGACAACCTCAGGCGGCTGCTGGCCGGCTTCCGGGACAAGGGCTACCCCGCCTTCTTCTCGCCGATGTCCTACACCGAAGAGGAGTACGACAACTGGAAGCACCGCTCCGGCATCCACCACATGATGTTCGACAACCGCATGTTCGAGGCGGGCAGCTGGGGCGCCGAGTTCCACCCCGACCTCCGGCCCGGCCCCGGTGACGTGACGATCGCCCCGCACAAGAACCTCGACGTCTTCGCCACCACCGACCTCGACATCCAGCTCAAGCGCCGCGGCATCGAGCACATCGCCGTGGCGGGCATGATCGGGACGATGTGTGTGGAGTCCACCGCCCGCAGTGCCATGGAGCGGGGCTACCGGGTGACCCTCGTCAAGGACGCCACCGCGCCCGACGGCGGCGCCGACTCCTACGAGCAGATGGTGAACCGTTACGCGCTCATCGCCCACGACGTGCTCACCACCGAGGAACTGCTGTCCCGCGCCGACTTCTGAGGCACGGACGCGTCCGTCCCCCTGACCGGCCCCACCTCCCCGACAGCACGAGCAAGACGCGCGACGCGCGTCGAAGGGATCACCTCCATGGCGACCTCCTTTCCCGAGATCGGCGACCGACCCGAGGACCTCGTCGGCCTGGCCTCGGTCCGGCTGACCGAGGAGCAGCTCGCCCGGGCGGTCCGGTACGCGGAGCCGGAGGAGGTCGCCGACGGACAGGTGCTGTTCGACGTCGGGGACGACTGCGGTGACCTCCTCCTGTGCGGCAGCGCCCGGCTGGAGGCGGTGCGGCCGTCCCCGGCGCCGGGCCGGGACGAGGTCCTGCTGCGGTACGGCCCCGGCCAGTTCGTCGGTGAGCTCGGGCTGCTCACCGGTCAGCGCCGACACCTTCGGGTACGGGTGCGCAGGCCGGGCACCGTGCACCGGGTGGCCGCCGGGTCGTTCCGGCTGCTGATGGCGCGGGAGACCGAGCTGTCGGACCTGTTTCTGCGCTCCTTCCTGGCCCGGCGGCGGCTGCTGCGTCAGGCGACCGCCCAGACGCTGCGGATGGTGGGCGACCCGGATTCGGCCGAGGGCCTGCGGCTGCGCACCTTCCTGGCCCGCCAAGGCGTCGCCCACTCCTGGGTGCCGGACGGCTCGGCGGAGGGGACGGCCCTGCTCGGGGCCGCCGGACTGACCGCGGCCGACCTGCCGGTCGCCTCGATCGGGGCCGAGGTGCTGACAGGCATCACCCCCGGCGCGCTCAGCGAGCGCCTGAACCTCTCCTTCCGCGACACCGGCGGCGGTACGGCCGACCTGACCGTGGTGGGCGCGGGACCCGCCGGGCTGGCGGCCGCCGTGCACGGGGCCTCCGAGGGGCTGGAGACGGTGCTGCTCGACGCGGTCGCCACCGGCGGCCAGGCCGCCACCAGCGCGCGCATCGAGAACTACCTCGGCTTCCCGTTCGGGCTGAGCGGCGCGGACCTCACCACGCGCGCCGCCGTGCAGGCCCTGAAGTTCGGCGCCAGGATCGCCAGTCCGTGCACGGTCGTCGCGCTGGAGCCGGGCACCCGGGAGCATGTGGTCACCCTTTCCGACGGGGCACTGATCCGGACCCGGGCCGTGGTCCTCGCCACCGGCGCCGCCTACCGCGCCCTGCCCGTCGACCGGTGGAGCGAGCTGACCGGGCGCGGCATCCACTACTCGGCCACGGACATGGAGGCGCAGACGGTGGCCGGAGCCCCGGTCGCCGTCGTCGGCGGGGCGAACTCGGCGGGACAGGCGGCGCTGCACCTCGCGCGCCACGCGCGGACGGTCACCCTGGTGGTGCGCGGTGCCGACCTGGGGTCCCGTATGTCCGCCTACCTGGTGGACCGCATCCTCGGAGACCCGCGCATCACGGTCCTGACAGGCACCGAGGTGTCGGCGCTGCACGGTGCCGAGCGGCTGGAGGCGGTGACGCTGGCCCGGCACGGCGGCCCGGTGCGCCGGATCTCCTGCGCCGGCCTGTTCTGCTTCATCGGCGCGGAGCCGGCCACCGACTGGCTGACGGGGGTGGCGCTGGACGACAACGGGTTCGTCCGCACCGACCTCGCGCTGTCGAACACGGACCTGGGGCCCCGCTGGCGGGACGCGGGGCGTGCGCCGCTGCCCTACGAGACGAGCGTGCCGGGTGTGTTCGCCGCGGGTGACGTGCGGACCACGTCGCTGAAGCGGGTGGCCGCCGCCGCCGGCGACGGTGCGAGCGCCGTCCGGTCGGTGCACCAGTACCTGGCCCTGTCCGCCCGGGTCTGACCGGTCACCGGCGCTCCGCCCCGGAGCGCCTGCGTGCCTCGCGCAGCAGGTTGTTGTGCGCGCGGCGCAGGAACTTCGCGGCCTGGCACTCCCGCGCGCCGGCCCGGCACTGACGGTAGTCGCGCAGATGCGACGCGTACGCGTCGGCCGCCTGGTCGAGGCGGTCCCCGGAGGAAGACATGGTGCTCCCGGTGAGAGTCGTACTGCCATGGGTGGGCAGCGAGATACGTGTTTCACTTTGGTCGTGTCACCGGAAGCACGGCAAGCTCCCAACCTTTGATACATGTGCTGATACATATGCGCCCTGCACACACGTGTCGGTTTTCCGGTCGGCGGGCCCGCCGACCGTGGTTGCGCGGTGTGCGTGCGGTGCGCCGACAGGAGGAGGGCACATGCCCGACGTCCCGCTCAGTGAGAGCATCGTCCGCGTCGACGACCGGGTGTTCCTGGTTTCGGGGAGCAACACCAACTGGGTGATCGTCAAGGAGGGCGACGCGGCCCTTCTCATCGACACCGGTTACCCCGGTGACCACGACCGGGTCGTCGCCTCGCTCGGCGCCGTGGGCGTCCGGCCGGGCGGTCTCACAGCGATCCTCGTCACCCACGCGCACAACGACCACATCGGCGCGGCCGAGCGGCTGCGCACCGCGCACGGCGTTCCCGTCCTCATGCACGAGCGTGAAGTGCCTCACGCGCGGCGCGAGTTCCTGCAGCAGGTGTCGGTCGGCGCGGTGCTCGCCAACGCCTGGCGCCCCGGCGTGGTGCCGTGGGCGGTGCACGCCATCCGCTCGGGGGGTACGGCACACGTGCCGGTGGCCGAACCCCGGGCGTTCGGCACGACGGGCGCCCTCGACCTGCCCGGCGCGCCGGTGCCCGTGCACGCACCGGGGCACACCGGCGGCCACTGCGCGTACCACCTCCCCTCGCTGGGCATCGTGGTCAGCGGGGACGCGCTGGTCACGGCCCATCCGACGTCCCGGAAGACCGGTCCGCAACCGCTGCCCGGCATGTTCCACGCCGATGTGCCCACCGCCCTCGACGCCCTGTCGGCGCTGGAGTCACTGGACGCCGGCGCCGTCCTGCCCGGCCACGGGCCCCTGCACCGCGGTTCCGTCCGCGACGCGGTCGCACGGGCCCGTGAACAGGCCGGGCGGTAGGGACGTCCCCTCCTCAAGGCGCCGCCCACTAAGTGTCCACAAGGCGGCTCCATGCTGGTGGTACGGCCGGCGGGAGGGCGTTCTCCGCCCCGGCCCGGCCGTCCGCCGGCGCACCTGACCGCCCGGCCCCACGGCCGGGCACCATCCGAACCGACAGGAGATTCCATGTCCGCCTACCTGGCCGATCAGGCCGAGACCCAGTACGTGACGGGGCCGCGCGGCGAACGCTTCGCCTACCGCCGCTTCGGACGGGCCGGCACCCGGCCGCTGGTCATGCACATGCGTCTGCGCGGGACGATCGACCACTGGGACCCGGCGCTGCTGGACCTGCTCGCGGCCGAGCGGGAGGTCGTCGTCTTCGACAACCGCGGCACCAACTTCTCCACCGGTGAGCCGCCGTCCACCGTGGAGGGCCTGGTCGACGGCTCCCTGGCCTTCATCGGCGCCCTGGGGCTGGAGGACATCGACGTCCTGGGCTGGTCGATGGGTGGCATCGTCGCCCAGGGCGTGGCCCTGACCGCGCCCGGTCTGGTGAACCGGCTCGTGGTGGCCGGCAGTTCGCCCGGCGGCGTGCCCGACCTGCCGACGCCGCCGGAGCGCGTCGCGCAGATCACCGGCAAGGGAGCCAACGACGACGAGGACTTCCTCTACCTGTTCTACCCGGACACGGAGAAGGCGCGGGCGGCCGGACTGGCCTCCCTGCGCCGCCTGGACCGGCGGCTGAGGGAGTCGAAGGCCGTGGTGGGTCCCGAGACGTTCCGCGGCCAGATCGCGGCCATCGGCGGTTTCCGCGGGTACTGGGACCGGCAGGCCGAGCTCACCCTCCCGGTGCTGGCCGCCAACGGCGCCCACGACGTGATGATCCACGCCTACGCCACGTACGCGATGTCCCACCGGCTGCCGGACGCCAAGGTCGTCCTCTACAGCGACGCCGGGCACGGATTCCTCTTCCAGCACCCGGAGGACTTCGCCCGCGAGGTCAACGAGTTCCTGGGCCGCTGACCGGCAGCCGGGTACCCGCGCCGCGGGCAGCCGTCAGGCGATCTCGTCCATATGCTCCTCCACCCAGCCGCGCAGCTGCCCCAGGGGCTGCGCCACGCTGCGCCCGAGCGCGGTCAGTTCGTACTCGACGTGCAGGGGCACCGCGGGGTAGACGGTCCGCTCCACGAAGCCCCGGTCCTCCAGGCGGCGCAGCGTGGCGGTGAGCACCTTGGGGCTCACCCCTTCGAGTCGCTTCTGCAGGGCGCCGAAGCGCTGCGGCCCCTCCTCCATGGCGCCGATGGCCAGCGCCGACCACTTGTTGGCCAGGAGATCGAGGACCTCTCGGCACGGGCACTGGGCGGCGTACACGTCGTGATGGTCGTGCCGCTGGGACTCGCAGAGTGTCACCATGGGGTCTCCCTTTCCTGAATTACCTCTCCCACCAGCTTACTTCCCCTGGGGAAGTAATATCCCTTGCAGGTTACTACCTCCTCAGAGCTACGTTACGGGCACAGCGGAAGTCCGCTGTGACATCACCAGTCCGCTGTGACATCACCAGGAGGAACAGTCATGAGCCAGCTCCCCGAGACCATGCCGGCCGTCGCCTACCGCAAGAGCCTGCCGGTGGACGACGCGGAGAGTCTCCTCGACACGACCCTGCCGGTGCCGCAGCCAGGGCCGCGCGACCTGCTCGTGCGGGTCGAGGCCGTCGCGGTCAACCCGGTCGACTACAAGATCCGGCAGAGCAACGACCCGGGCGGCGAGCCCAAGGTCCTCGGCTGGGACGCGGCGGGCACGGTCGTCGCCGTCGGCGCCGACGTCGAGTCCTTCCAGGTCGGCGACGAGGTGTTCTACGCGGGCGCCCTCGACCGGCCCGGTGCCAACTCCCTGTTCCACACGGTGGACGAGCGCATCGTCGGTCACAAGCCCGCCTCGCTCTCCTTCGCGGAGGCCGCCGCCCTGCCGCTGACCTCGCTGACCGCCTGGGAGGGCCTGTTCGAACACCTCGGGCTGTACGCCGACGCCCTGAAGCAGTCGGGCACCCTGCTGGTCACCGCCGCCGCGGGCGGTGTCGGCGCCATGGTCTCCCAGCTGGCCCGCGCCCTGACCAGCCTGACGGTGATCGGCACGGCGTCCCGTCCCGAGACCGTCGAGTTCGCCCGGCGGATGGGCGCCGCGCACATCGTCGACCACCGCCGGCCCCTCGCCCCGCAGGTGCGCGAAGTGGCCCCGAACGGCGTGGACTTCGTCTTCGGCACCACCGGTACGGAGCAGAACCTGGCCGCCTACGCCGACATCGTCAGGCCCTTCGGCCGGATCGTGGCCATCGACGACTTCGGCCCGGTCGAGATCGGCCTGCTGAAGTCGAAGAGCATCTCCTTCCACTGGGAGTTCATGTTCACCCGCTCGCTGCACCGGACCGCCGACCAGGCCGAGCAGGGCCGCATCCTGAACCAGATCGCCCGGCTGGTGGACGCCGGCATCCTCACCACCACGGCCACCACCGACCTCGGGAAGATCACGGCGGAGAACCTGCGGGAGGCGCACCGCGTCCTGGAGTCCGGCAAGGCCATCGGCAAGATCACGATGACCGGCTTCTGACCGTCCCCCGGCCGCCCTGGGCACCACAAAGGCGAGGACTCCACAGTCCTTCCACTTCCGGTGCCTAGGGTGGCCGAGGCTGCGCACCCGCGCCGTATCCCCTCGACCACCGCCCCGTGTGCGGCCGTCGGGGACGACCCGGTCACCGCACCGTCCGCCGTCGGCGGACCGGCACGCGCGGCCTCGCCGCCCGCCGACGAACGGAGCCAACACCATGCTGACGATCGACGTCTTCACCAGTGACTACAAGCCCATCGCCGCCACGGCACCGGGCTGGGACAGCGGCGTGGGCGCGACCTGGCCGGCCAGTACGGCGACGCTCGTCCACGGCCGACGGGAGGCCGTGCTCGTCGACGCGCTCATCACCGTCGCCGAGGCACACCGCCTCACCGACTTCGTCCGCGCCACCGGCAAGGTCCTCACGACCGTCTACGTCACCCACGGCCACGCCGACCACTTCCTCGGCCTGCCGGTCGTGCTGGACGCCTTCCCGGAGGCCGTCGCGGTGGCGCTGCCCGAGGTCGTGCCGCACGCCGAGGAGCAGCTCACCGGGCCGGTCCTGGCGTACTGGGAGTCGCTGTTCCCCGGGGCTCTGCCGGCCGGGCCCGTGGCGCCCCGGGCGCTGACGGGGGACGTCATCGAGCTGGAAGGGCACGAGCTGAGGCCGGTACGGGTCGGGCAGAGCGACACCGATCCGTCGACCGTGCTGCACGTCCCGGACCTCGACGCCGTGGTGGGCGGCGACGTCGCCTACAACGGCATCCACATGTGGCTGGCGCAGACCGACAGCCGGGCGCGCGAGCGCTGGCTCGGGGCCCTGGACACTCTGGAGGCGCTCCGGCCGGCCCGGCTGGTCGCCGGCCACCAGCCCCCCGGCGCCGACGACCGGGACGCCGCCGCCGTCATCGCCTCCTCCCGCCGCTACCTGACCGACTTCGAGGCGGCGGTGGAGGCCGGCGCCGGTGCCCGCGACGTGGTCCGGGCGATGAACCGGGCGCACGGGGACCGCGGCAACCCGTACACCCTGTACGTCTCCGCGGCCGCCCAGTTCCCGTCGCGGGACTGACCTCCCGCGGCGTCCTCAGGGCGTCCCCGTGTCACCGAGCGCGTCGCGCAGCTGCGCCCGGTTGGTGATGCCCAGTTTCGGATACGTCTGGTACAGGTGGAAGCCGATGGTGCGGGCGGAGAGCAGCAGCCGCTCCCCTATCTGCCGGTTGGTCAGGCCGGTGGCCGCCAGCCTGGCGATCTGCAACTGCTGGGGCGTGAGCCGATCGATCCCCCGCGAGGCACCGTCGCCCCCGCGGACGGTGACACCGCAGGCCCGCAGTTCGGCGGAGGCCCGCTCCTCCCACGGTCGCGCGTTCAGCTGTTCGAAGACGGTGAGTGCCCGGGACAGCTCCGTGCGGGCCTCTCCCGTACGCCGTCTGCGCCGCAGCCACTGCCCGTACTCCAGCTGGACGACCGCCCGCTCGAAGGGCCACTGCTCCGCGGCGGGGTCGCCGAGCGCGGCCTCGAACAGCTCCGCCGCCCGCTCGTCGTCGGCGAGGACGGCCTCGGCACGGCGGGTGAGCAGCAGCAGCCGCGGGGACATCCGGCCGTCCAGCCGCCGCCGCGCCGCGGCCAGCACCTCCGCCGCGTCCCGCCGCTTGCCGACCCGCACGGCCGCCGCGGCGAGATCGCCGAGCGCGTAGTAGGACGCGTGGTAGTGCACGGGGCTCGGTTCGGGTCCCACCGTGAACAGTCCGCGCAGCAGTTCGTACTCCAGTGGGTGGTTGCCCTCCGCGCCGGCCACGAGCGCGCGGACCCAGCGTGAGCGGACCCAGAGGGCGCGGCCCTGGGCCGGGTCCACCCCGGCCACGGCCCGGTCGATCATCTCCCTGGCCTCGTCGGCCCGGCCGCGCAGCGCCAGCAGGGCCGAGGTGACGTACATCGCGGCGCGGCCCGCCATGTCGAGGCCGTTCTCGGCGGCGACCCGCCGGGCGTCCTCGGCGCAGGACCAGGCAGCCTCCCAGGCGCCGGCCTCGAACTGGGCCAGTGCCAGCGCCTGCCCGAGGGTGGCGTTGGACCCGGCCGTGGTCACGGCGTTGAGCCGTTCCATCGCCTCGCCGAGCAGCCGGACCGCGACGGTGGTGTCGTCCAGGATCCACGCGCCGGCGCCCAGCACGGTCAGTTGCTCGGCGTCCCGCTCGGACCGCGCCAGACAGTCCCGGAGGAACGCGAGCAGCCCCTCGCGGTCCCCGTGGGGGTCGCAGCAGGCGCGGGTCCAGAGCTGGTCGTGGTCGTTGCCCACGTCGACGGGGATGCGCGCCAGGAGCCGGAGCATGCGCTGCCGGTAGGTCTCGTCGCCGGTGTTGTAGGCGATGATGGCGGCGTGCCCGAGGGCGACCAGCGCCGCGTCCGGCGCCCGGTCCACCGTCTCGTCCGCCAGTGGCAGCAGGTGGGACAGCGCGGCCTTCTGCCGGGTGGTGGCGGCGAGCGCCCAGCCAGTCCACAGGGTGGCCGCCCGGAGCATCGCCTGGTCGTCGGTGGCCGCCGCGACCCCGCCCGCCAGTTTCTCCACCCACAGGGGCTCACCCGCGTTCATCGCCAGGTCGCAGGCGTCCAGCAGCCGCCGGGCCCGTGCCTGACCGTCCGGGCTCAGTTCCGCGGCCCGCTCCAGGGCCGCGGCGGCCACCCGGTAACCGCCGCGTCGCCGTGCGCGCCCCGCCGTCCGCACCAGCGCCGCCGCGATGTCCTCGTCGGGGACCAGGGTGGCGGCGGCCCGGTGCCAGGCCTGCCGGTCGGGATCGTCGCTCAGCAGGTCGGCGAGTGCCAGGTGCGCCTGCCGGCGTTCCCCGAAGGAGGCCGAACCGTAGACGGCCGACCGCACCAGCGGGTGCCGGAAGACGACCCGACCGCTCTCCACCCGCACCAGGCCGGCCTGCTCCGCCACCGACCACGCGTCCGGCCCTCCGGAGGCGGAGGCGGCCAGGAGGGCGGCCGGCATGTCCGGGGCGTCCGCGGCGGCCGCGTACAGCAGGAACCGGCGGGTCTGCGGCGGCAGCCCTGCCAGCCGCTCGGCGAACACGCTCTCCAGGCGTTCGGTGAGCGGGAGGGCGCCGGCCGGTCCGCCGGGCCGGGGTGACGGGGACCCGGCGCCGGCGCGGGCCAGTTCCACCAGCGCCAGCGGATTGCCGTCGGCCTGCCGCAGGACGCGCTCGCGCAGCGGGCCGCGCGGGGCGTGGGGCTGGGCGTCGAGCACCCGCTCGGCCGCCCGGTCATCCAGTGGCCGTAGCGGCAGGCGCGCGAGGTCCGTCCCGAACTGCCGGGGCACGGTGTCGCCCCGTACGCCCATCAGCAGGGTCACCGGCTCACCGGTCACCCGGCGCGCGACGAAGGCCAGCGCGTCCAGGGAACAGGCATCGGTCCACTGCGCGTCGTCGGTGACGAGGAGTACCGGCCGCCGGGCGGCGGCATCGGACAGCAGGGTGAGCGCGGCGAGGTTGATCAGGAGTCGCTCGGGACGGTCGTCGGCCGCCGGCGGCGCGTTCTCGGCGCGTCCGAAGGCGCCCAGCAGCGCACGGCGCTGGGCGTCCGGCAGGCCGGCCGCCTCCGGCAGCAGGGGGGCCAGCATCTGGTGCAGCGCGGCGAAGGCGAGTTCCCGCTCGCCTTCGTGCCCGGTGCACCGCAGTACGCGTCTGCCGTGCGCCGCGGCCTCCTGGGCCGCCGCGTCGAGGAGGGTGCTCTTGCCGGTCCCGGCCTCCCCGAGGAGGACCAGGGACGGGGGCCCTTCCCGCCGGGGAGTGAGGACGAAGTCGCGCAGACGGGACAGTTCGGCGTCGCGGCCGAAGATCTCCGTCGTCGGCGGGGCCTGCTCGCCGCCGGTCACCATGGCTCCTCCCAGCCGCGTCCCGAAGGACTCGAAGATCGTTAAGGGCGCGACACTATCAACTGGTTTCCTGCGGTTCGCCATCGCTCGGCACCCTTCGACGCATACGCGAGGAACGCCCCCCCGCACCTCGGGCGGCCGGGAGCGCGGGGCCGGGACACGGCCGGAGAACCGGTGGGCCTCCCGGGCGGGCGGCAGACCAGTCAGGTTACTTATACGGCCGCTGTCCGACCGACCTATGTTCACACCTGAGGCCGGGGGAAGCCGTGCGCCCGCCGGGCGCGGACGACGGGATCCGCGGCAGTGGCGGACCATTTGACACGAATCAAACTGACCGGCCATATTCGCATCATCACGCTCGCGTTCACAGCACTGCCCGGCACGGCCGTCTCCGCCCGGTCGAACAGCGACTGTGCACCAGCCGACGTCCGAGGGGAGACCATCGTTGCCCAGGCCCCATCCCGTGACGGGCGATCCGCGTGTCCGCTTCTCGGTCCTCGGCCCGGTTCGGGTCTGGCGCGGCGACGACGAACTGCCGGTCCGCCCGAAGCAGCAACGGCTCGTCCTGGCGGCGCTGCTCGCGCGCGGGGGCCGGCCGGTCCCCCTGGCCGAGTTCATCGAGCTGCTGTGGGAGGGCCGGCCGCCGGCCAGTGCCGCGAACGCGGTGCACCGGTACATCGGTGCCCTGCGCCGGCTGCTGGAACCGGATCTCCCCGCCAGGTCGGCGGGGCGGTGGCTCACCCGGCAGGCCGGCGGCTACCGCCTCCGGGTCGACGCGGACAGCCTCGACCTGCTGCGGTTCAGGGACCTTGCCGACCGGGCCCGCAGGGCAGGCAGGGCCGGCGAACCGGCCGCGGCCGCGGACCTCTACGTCACCGCCCTCGGGCTGTGGCAGGACCGCTGCGCCGCGGGTCTCGAACCCGTCGGCCGGAGCCATCCCATGTTCGTGATGCTGGAGCACGAATACGTGTCCGTGGTCTGCGAGGCGGCCGAGACGGCCGTCCGCTGCGGGCGCGCGTCGGCCGTCCTGACCCCGCTGCGCCAAGCCGTGGAGCGCCATCCGCTGGACGAGGCCCTGGTCGCGCACCTGCTGCTCGCCCTCGCCGACGACGGAAAGCAGGCCGAGGCCGTCTCCCTCTACCAGGACGTCCGCCACCGCCTGGCGGAGGAGCTGGGGGTCGACCCCGGCCGCGAACTGTCTGCGGCGTACGAACACCTCCTGCGGGGGCGGGCGGCCACGGAGGCCGGGGCGGGCGGTCACGACGACGGCACGGGCCGGGACGACCGGCCGGCACAACGGCCCGCCGCCGCTCCCCTGACTCCCTCGCAGCTCCCGGCCGACCTGGCCTGCTTCACCGGCCGCCGGGAGGCGGTGCGGCAGGCGGTCGCGATGGCGGGGGAACGCGGCGGTGCCCTGCGCGTCATCGCCATCGATGGCATCCCCGGCGTCGGCAAGACCGCTCTGGCCGTGCACGTGGCGCACCGCGCCGTACCCGACTTCCCCGACGGACAGCTCTACGTCGACCTGCGGGGCTTCACCCCCAACGGTGATCCGGCCGACCCCCATGAGGTCCTCGCCGGGTTCCTGGGCGCCTTCGACGTCCCCCGGCAGCGGATGCCGGACACCCTGGACGCACGCGCCGCGCTGTACCGCAGCGTCCTGGCCGGTCGCCGGGTGCTGGTGGTCCTGGACAACGCCTGGAGCGCCGAGCAGATCGCACCACTGCTGCCCGGCACGCCGGAGTGCATGGTCATCGTGACCAGCCGGGCCCGGCTGACCGGGCTGGCCGCCTCGCACGGCGCCCGGCTGACGACGCTGGAGGCGCTCTCCGCCGACGAGGCCGCGGCGGCCTTCGTCGAGCGAGTCAAGGGGGTCAGGACGGACGTGGACGACGCCTCGGTGCGGCGGATCGTCGACCGCTGCGGCAGGCTTCCCCTGGCCGTGGCCATCGTCGCCGCCCGCGCCGCCTCGTACCCGGAGCACCCGCTGCCGCAGATCGCGGCGGACCTGGCGCGCGCGGGCCGGAGCCTGGAGGGCTTCAGCGACGACCACCTCGACAACGACGTGCGCGCCGTCTTCTCGTGGTCCTACCGCACGCTGTCCGAACCGGCCGCCCGCCTCTTCCGGTTCCTGCCGCTGCACCCGGGCGACGACGCGAGCGTGAGCGCCCTGGCGAGCCTCGCGGGCACCACTCTGCCGGACGCCGCCGCGGCCGTCGGCGAGCTGGTACGCGCTCGGCTGCTGACGGTGCTACGACGCGACCGGTACCGGTTCCACGACCTGATCCTCGCCTACGCGAGCGAGCTGGGCGGATCCGACGGCGCGGCGCGCACGGCCGCGCTGTCCCGGCTGCACGACCACTACCGGCAGACGGTGAGCGCGGCCAACCGGCTGCTGCGGTCCAGGGTGTACGAGCCCGAGCCGCCCCCGCCGCCGGACGGCGTCCAGGTCGAGTCCCTGTCCGACGAGGCCGCCGCCATGGCCTGGTTCGGCGCCGAGCGACCGGTCCTCAACACCCTCGTGCAGGAGATGGCGGCACGCGGTGACGCCCGTGCCGCGTGGGAGACGGCCGTGTCGATGCAGCTCTTCCAGCAGCGGCTCGGCCTGTGGCAGGAATGGGCGGCCGGCATGGGCGGCGCGCTGATGGCGTCCCGGCGGGCCGGGGACACCGAGGGGATCGCACGGACATGCCGGGGACTGGCGGGCGCCCTGCTCTTCCGGGGTGACACCGACGCCGCGCTGCCTCTCCTGCACGAGGCGGAACGCGAGTTCGCGAACCTCGGCATGACCCTGGAACTCGTGCACACCCTCCGCAACATCGGCTCCGTGTACATAGCCCGGGGCAGCTCCGCGGAGGCCCTGGCTCACCTGGACCGGGCCCTGCGCCTGCTGCGTGTCCATCGCCATCCGTACCTGGAGGCGACCACCCTGGTGTGGGCGGGTGAGGCACACCTGGAGCTGGGGAACGCGGCCCGGGCCCTGGAGCTGGCCGAGGAATCGCTCGGCATCTCCCGGCGCTTACGCCTGGTCGACGGCGAGGGACCCGCCCTGGGCGTGGTGAGCAAGGTGCACCGGCGGCGCGGGGACCTCGGGGCGGCGATCGCGGCCTGCCTGCGCGCCATCGCACTCGCCCGCCGCCAGGGCCATGTGAGCGGAGCGGCGGAGGACCTGCTGCTCCTCGGGGACCTGCACCTGGAAGCCGGCGCCCCGGATGCGGCACGCCGCGCGTGGCACGAGGTGCTGGAGCTGACGGACGATCCGGACTCGCCGGTCGCCGCCACGGCCCGGGCACGGCTGGCCCGGACACCCCGCTGACAGCGACCGGGACCCCACCGCGGGCCCGGTCCCCACGGGTGGGCGGAGCACGGACCGGCCGGGGCCGCCTCAGCCGCCGCCCAGCCTGGTGCCCTTGGTCTCGGTGACCGCGAAGGCCACGAAGAAGGCCGAGAGCAGGGCGAAGGCAGCGTAGATCACGTACCCGGCCGACAGGTTCCACTCGGAGAGCGCCGGGAACGACTCGCTCACCGCCCAGTTGGCGATCCAGTTGAAGGCCGTGGCCACCGAGATCGCCGCCGCGCGGATGCGCAGCGGGAACATCTCACCCACCATGACCCACAGCACCACGCCCCAGGACGCCGCGAAGAAGAACACGAAGGTGTGCGCGGCGACGAGCGCGACGCCCGCCTGGAGGTCCGGAAGGCCGATGTCGTCACCGCTGCCGGTGGTGCCGGAGAAGGCCCAGGCCGCGAGCGCCAGGGAGACGGCCATGCCCAGGGAGCCGGCCAGGGCCAGCGGCCGGCGGCCCACCCGGTCGATGAGCAGCATGGCGACGACCGTGCCCACGATGTTGATGATGGACGTGGACAGGCTGATCAGCAGCGACCCGGACTGGTCGATGCCGACGGACTGCCACAGCACGGACGAGTAGTAGAAGATCACGTTGATGCCGACCAGTTGCTGGAAGACCGCGAGGCCGATGCCGGCCCACACCACCGGCAGCAGCCCGGCGCGTCCGCCGAACAGGTCACGGACACGGGGCTTGTGGGTGTCGCGGAGCGAGCGGGCGATCTCGGCCAGCCGGGCGTCCGCGTCGGTGTCCGGGCCCTCGATGTCCCGCACCGCCCGTCCGGCCTCCGCGAGCCGGCCCCGGGCCACGAGGTGGTGCGGGGATTCGGGGATGCGGGTGGACAGTACGAAGTACAGGACCGCGGGGACGAAGGCCGCGAGCAGCATCCACTGCCAGGCGTCGAGGGGGCCGAGCGCGCCCTCGCTGCGCCCGCCGGCGCTCTGGGCGATGGCCCAGTTGACGAGCTGGGAGGCTGTGATGCCGAGGACGATGGCGGCCTGCTGGAAGGAGGCGAGCCGGCCCCGGTACTCCGGTGGCGCGACCTCCGCGATGTAGGTGGGCCCGATCAGGGAGGCCAGGCCGATGGCGATGCCTCCCACGAAGCGCCAGGCGCCCAGGTCCCAGGCGGAGAACGGCAGGGCGGAGCCGACGGCGGACACGGCGAAGAGGACGGCGGCCACCCGCATGACGCGGAGCCGTCCGACGCGCTCGGCCAGCCGGCCCGCGACGGCCGCGCCCAGTGCCGAGCCGAGGAGGGCCACGGCGACGATGGTGCCGGTCCGTCCCGCGCCCACGCCGAAGTGGTGCTGGATGCCGGTGACCGCGCCGTTGATGACGGCACTGTCGTAACCGAACAGGAAGCCGCCGAGGGCGGCCACGGCGGCGATGAACGTGACGCGGCCCAGTCGCGCGGCGGGCGGTGCCGCGACCGGCGGCGGAGGAGAGGAGACCATGGGTGACGAGCCTTTCGCTCAGGAGGTGGGGAGCCGGCGTCGGCGGTGGGACGCGGACGGCGTCCGGCCTCCCAGCCTGGGCGACCCGTGGTTCACCGTGATCCGTCACATGACTGCGAAGGGGCCACCGCGTCCCGCCGGGACACACACCCCGGTATGCACCGCCCCCCCGGGGGGGGGGGCGACGCTTCACACGTGTGCCGACAGCCCGGACGGGCAGTCTTTCAACCGATGCGCCCCCGGCCTGCGCACCGGAGGATGACGTCCGTCATCAGCACACCGAAGGGCGGAGACCGCATGGGCACGCAGGAGTCGGGGAACGAGCGCGGAAGGACCGCCGGCGGTTTCCGCCCCGTCCACCGCATTCGGGTACGCCGCCTGTTCACGGAGAGCGGGCCGGCCTGGCAGACCTGTTCCCTGCGCTACGACCCGGACGCCCCGTACTCCGTGCTGGTCGCCCTGCACCAGCTGTGGCGGGCCCCGGTCCGGTGGGAACTGTCCCGGGACCTGCTGGCGCAGGCCGCCCACGGTCCCAGAGGGGCGGGGACCTACCGGATCTGGCCGTCGCGGCGCTCCTTCGCGTCCTCGCGGCCCAGGCTGTACTTCAGTTTCCAGACGCCGGCGGAGCTCGTCACTTTCGAGGCGGACCGGGCCGAGGTCCTGAACTGGCTGGACGGAACGTTCGCACGGGTGCCCAGGGGCACGGAGTCGGACCGGCTGGACTGGGACACGCTGGAGGGGAAGCTGCTGGGCCGGCCGTGAGCGAGGCGGCCTTGCAGAATCACACGTGTGATCCTCTCGAGACATGCCACATATCATCGGGGTGTTAGTCGTATGACAGATGGCTAGTGCGCATCGGTCGCCTAAGGTGCGATCGTCCGGAGACACCACCGACACCGGTGCCCCCGGTCACGCGATCACTCGGCTATGTCAACAACGCGGTGATGGGCAGATGAACACGAACTTGGCGCACCCCTGGGGGCCGGCGCACTCACGACCTGGTGACGCGTCGCCGCTGACACTCGCCTCGACGGGCGATGACACCGACGCCGCGGAGGATGCCGCGGCGTTCCTCTCCACGGTGGAGGGCGTGCGGCTGGTGGCTTGGGCGGACCGGGACGACGCACGTGTCGCCGTCGTGTTCGCCGACGCGGCCGGAGACCGGGCCCTGCGCCTGGTCGGCGAGGCCGCCGGCGCCCCGGGCCGACCGGTCCTGCTGGTGGTGGGCTCCATCGACGAGGACACGCTCTGGCGAACGGTCTCCCTCGGCGTCACCGGAGTGCTGCTGCGGGACCGGCTCCACCCCGCCCAACTGGTGCAGGCCGTGTGGAGCGCGCTGCGCGGCGAGCCGCCGATGTCCCCCTCTCTCGTGTTCACGCTGCTGGATCGCATGCGGGCGGTCCAGGCACAGTGCGCGCGGGCCGCCGGGCTGTCCCCCCGTGAGGTGAGCGTGCTGCGCATGCTGGCGGAGGGCATGACCACGTCGGAGGTAGCCCAGCGGTTCAACTACTTGGAACGGACCATCAAAAGCGTGCTGCACGACGTCATCACGCGACTCGGCCTGCGCAACCGCACGCAGGCCGTGGCGTACGCGATCCGCAGCGGTGTGGTCTGGCATAGGGGGCCGCTCACCGGCGCGCACCGCCTTGCGCAGCGGCGGGGGGCTGGTCCCGTCCCCCGCCCCCGAGCAACTGGAGCACGACGTGTCCCCCTCCGCCCCCGTGACCTGTCAGGTACCGTCCGGCCGGGCCTTCACCTTCTCGCCCCCCGCGGTTCCGTCACCACCCGCCCGGCCGTGATCAGCGACCACGAGGCCGTCGGTGCCATGCACACGCGCTCCAGTCTGGAGTCCCGCTACAACCGTTACCAGAGCGCCCGTGGTGGCCCCAGCCGACGTGAGTGGTCCGCCCTCGTCCGCCCCGGCACCGGGGAGAGCTACGTCTCCCGGCCGGACACCGAGCCGCTGCGGGTCGTCTCCGTCTGCCACCTGCTGCACACGCCCACCGAGGGCGTCGGCGAACTCGGCATCCTCGTGGAGGACGCCTGGCAGGACCTCGGTCTGGGGACGGCCCTGGTACGACACGTGCTGGACCGGTCCCGGTGCCTGGGCCTGCACACGGTGCTGGTGATGACCGACTGGTCCAACCACCGCATGCGGGCCATCTGCCGCACACTCGGCTCCCGCACCCTGCGCGTCGACGGGAGCGTCCTCGAACTGGCCCTGCCGGCGGCCCCGTCGACGGCGGGGCCGTACACGCGCGGACGCGGTCGCCGGGCTCGGTGAGCCGCCGCGCCCACCGGGTCACCGGCTGCGCTGCGGTGTCCCCCACGGCGTGCCGCAGGACTCGTCGTAGGCGTCCAGAGCGTCCCGGAGCGCGGCGCGCGAGGTGACGCCGAGCTTGGGGAAGACCCGGTAGAGATGAGCGCCGGCGGTGCGGGGCGAGATGTTGAGCTGGCGGCCGATCTCCTTGTTCGACAGCCCGCTGGCGGCGAGTTCGGCGATACGGCGTTCCTGCGCGCTCATCGCGACGCCGTTCCCCGAGTCGGGCATCCCGACGCCCACACCGGCGGCCCGCAGTTCGTTGCGGGCCCGCTGGGCCCACAACGGTGCCTTCAGCCGCTGCTCGAACAGTTCCATGGCGGTGCTCAGGTGGACCCGGGCAGCCGTGTACTCCCGGCGACGGCGCAGCCATTCGCCGTACAGCAGGCGCAGACGGGCGTAGTCGTACGTCCACAGGTCGGCGTCCGGCAGTGCCAGCGCGGCCTCGTAGAGGGGGCCCGCCTCGTCGTCGGGGGCGGCGACGGCGGTGGCCAGGGCGAGGATGACCGCCAAGTGGGGGGAGACGGTGTCCAGCCGGGCCCGCTGTCCCGCCGCCACGTGTGCCCGGGCCTCGGCAGTGCGGCCGGTCCGCATCGCGGACTCGACGAGGTCCACGAACACCCGCTGGTAGTGGGGGAAGTGGGAGGGCAGTTCGCCCGGCGGGGTGACGGCGATCGCCTGCTGATACGCCTCCTCGAAGTCGCCCCGGCCGATCGCGGCGCGGGCCCGCGTCTCCGGTACGGCCGCCAGCAGGAGCTGCATGCGCCGGGGCTGTGCCCAGGCGATGATGGTGTCACAGTGCTTGCGCAGCGCCTGTTCGTCGCCGCGCCCGGAGGCGACCATGGCCAGGGCGTAGGTGAGGATGACGTGGATGAGCTGGTAGTCGTGTTCCGTGGCGTCCGCGATGCCCCGGGAGGCGATGGCCTCGGTCTTGTCCCATTCGCCCCGCATGAACGCTTCGTGGGTCCGTGCCACCGGCCCGAAGCGCAGGCTGTCGTACCGGGCGGGCCCGATGCGCTCCCGCCACTGGGCGTCGTAGAAGGTGAAGCAGTCGATGTACATCGCCGTGTAGATGAGCCAGTTGACGCGCCACAGGGAGGTGGTGGGCGACAGGGTGTCGGCCACTCGTTCCAGTCGTTCGCGGACGCCGTGCGCGGTGCGCGCGGGGTCGGCCACGGCGTCGAAGCACATGCGGGCGGCCTCGGACATCCTGTCGCGCACCTCGTACACCCCGGGCCACAACTCCGCGCGCCCGCCCCAGACAGCGGCGTTGAGCAGGACGTAGAAGGCGTCGTCCGACGCCTCCGGGTCCTCGGCGGACTCGCTCGTGGAGGCCGTCCGCATGAAGGGCAGCAGGATGCGGAAGACCGCGTCCACGTCACCCTCGCGGTGGAACTGCACGTACGCCGCGGCCGTGGCGGCCCGGAACGACTCCGTGCTGTGCGCGGTGGCCAGTTCGTGCGCCGTCTCCAGCAGGCCGCCGATGCCGGCCGCGAACGCGGCCTCGTCCACGCGGCGGGACCGTTCCGCGGGGTCCTGGCTCAGTTCGGCCGCCCGGCGGAAGGCCGCGGCGGCCTCCGCCGCACCGCCGCGGGCCAGGGCCCGCTGGGCGGCCCGGGTCAGCTCCACGGCGACGGCCTCGTCCGGTGCGTCGGCGGCGTGCGCCAGGTGCCACGCCCGGCGCTCCGGGTCGGTCTTGTGCACCTCGGCCAGGGCCCGGTGCGCCGCCCGGCGCCGTCCTCCCGGCGACATGTGGACGACGCAGGAACGCGCCAGGGGGTGCCGGAAGGTGATCTGCTCGGCGAGGTGGTCGAGGCGGACCAGCCCGGCACGCACGCAGGTCTCCAGCATGTCGTCGTCCCACTTCTCACCGGCCTGGGTCGACGCGGCGAAGATGTCCCGCAGGTTGCCCCGGCGCTCTCCCGCGAGGGCGGTCAAGAGCAGTGCGAAACGTGCCTGGGGGGTAAGCGCGCTGATACGGTCGGCGAAGACGCTCTCCAGCCTGCTGCTGAGCGGCAGGGTCACCGGGAGGGACTCCTCGCCGTGCCGCTGCGCCTCGGTGAGCTGGGTCGGCAGTTCCACCAGGGCCAGCGGGTTGCCTTCCGCCTCGTCCAGCAGGCGTCGGCGGGTCGACTCCGCGAGGCCGGGGTGGTTGCTGTCCAGCAGCGTCAGGGCGTCCGCCGCCGGCAGCGGGCCAACGGGCAGGACACGCAGGCCCGTCGCGTCGAAGGCTCCGCCCGATCCGCTGCGGCCGGCCATGACGAAGGCCGCCCGGCAGCCGGTGAGCCTGCGGGTGATGAACGTCAGGACCTCGGCGCTGGAGCGGTCGATCCAGTGCACGTCGTCGACCACCACCGACAGGGGCCGGCGCCGGGCGGCAACCTGGATCAGCGCCAGGGCGGCCGCCGAGATGGCGAAACGTCCCGGCGCCGCCCCCTCCCGGACGGAAAGCACCTGCTCCAGCACGCCGCTCTGGAAGTCCGACAGTTCTGTCACGTGCTCGAACAGGGGGTGGAGCAGTTGGTGCAGAGACGAGAACGCCAGTTCCTGCTCGCTCTCGACGCCGACCACGTGCAACAGGCGCAGCCCGCGCTCTTTCGCCCTGTCCGCCACGGCTTCCAGCAAGGCGCTCTTGCCGACTCCGGGGTCGCCCTGGAGCAGTAGGGCCGCCCCCTCGTTCTCCGTGTCCGCCAGCACCGCTTCCAGCGCGCTGAGTTCGGACGCACGGCCTACCAAAGACACCGTTCCTCCCGCGCCGGCGGGCGTCTTCCCCGCCGACACGCCATTGTGGGAGGGCTCGGGATCACGGCGCATCTGTCAGTCGACTGGCGACTCCCACCGGTCCGGACGGTGGGGGGCACCTCGCGGTCACACGTACCCGCACGTTCCCAGGTTCAGCCGGAGTACGACCAGAAGCCGCCGAACGGTGCCCGATGGGGCAGTCGGCGGGGACTCAGCGTGTGAGGACGCCGAGAGCCAGGTCCAGTGACCGCATGGAGGCGTCGGCGTCCCCGGTGGCCTTGCCCCGCAGGGCACCGCCCTCGAAGGCGTCGATGAGGAAGGCCGCCAGGTCGCGGGCGGGCTCCGAGGAGGTGATCTCCCCTGCCTCGCGCCCTTGCTCGATGATGTCAGCCAAGGCGTCGGTCCATTCGCTGAGGCTGCCGCGAACGGCCGAGCCGACCTCGTCGCCCGCCGTCGGCGTCTCACTAGCCATGGTGACCAACAGGCAGCCGAACTCCACACCGGTACCCTTGGTCCGGGCCGCCTGCCCGGCGAAGTGGGCCCGCAGCCGCTCCACCGCCGGGCGGCCGTCAGCCGCCTCCAGCATGGTGAAATCCGTACCGTCGCTGTAGCGGCGGACGATCTCAGCGGCCAGCTCCTGCTTGCTCTTGAAGTGGTTGTAAAACGACCCCTTCGGCACCCCTGCCGCGCTGGTGATGTCCTGCACGCTCGCGCCGTTGAAACCTTGGCGACGGAACACGGTCTCCGCGTGTTCGATCAGCTTTCCTTTGACGCTCACCTGGGGCATCTATCCAATATGGCCGGTCTGCTTGGCCTCGTCAAGACTCCCGTCGCCGAGCAGCGGGCGACACCCGCTTGACCACTAATACGACCGGCCATATTGCCTGATCGTCGATCGGCCGAACGCTGTCGCGGCCACCCGGAAAGGACGCGATCATGGCCAGTGACACTTCCGCCCGCCCCAGACTTGCGTTGAACACCCTCGGTGTCGCGCTGGGTCTGGCCGGGCTGACGGGGACGTGAAGCGCGGCAGGCGATCTCCGCGGAGCGCCCGGCGCGGTCGGTGACGTGCTGTGGACGGCAGCGGCCGGGGCATGGCTCCTGATCCTCGCGCGTTACCTCGTGGCCGCCGGTCCCC
Source organism: Streptomyces sp. NPDC044984 (assembly GCF_040646935.1). Lineage (NCBI taxonomy): Bacteria > Bacillati > Actinomycetota > Actinomycetes > Kitasatosporales > Streptomycetaceae > Streptomyces > Streptomyces sp. NPDC044984. The sequence continues at coordinate 14,201 of NZ_JBEZBE010000046.1, read as the reverse complement.
ACGGCGTCGCCGAGGACCTGCGCCACCCGGCCACCGGCCCGTTCGCCGCTCTGGCACCCGTCGTCGGTTCGCTCCTCGGCGCCCGGCTGGCGCAGGAGCAGCCCGCGCTGGGCCCTTCCTGGTTTGGTCCATGCTGGTGCTCAGCGCGGCGTTCGGCGCCTGGTTCGTGGCCACACTGCTCACCGTGCCGCGCGAGGCGAGGGCCTTGCACGGCGCCTATCTGCTGCCGACCGTGGCGGCGTCGTTGATCTCGGCGCAGTCGGTCGTCGCCACCGGCCACCGGAGGGTCGCCACCGCGCTGTTCGCCGCGGGTGTCCTCTTCTGGCTGCTGATCGGCGGGCTGCTGCTGGTGCGGTTCGCCACCGGGCCCGCCGTTCCGGAGCAGTTGCTGCCGACGCTCGCGGTGTTCTCCGCGCCGCCCGCCGTCGCCGGCAACGCCTGGCGGGCGATCGCCGGCCCCGGCCAGGACGAGGTCCTGCCCGCCCTGCTCGGCACCCTGGCGGCCCTCCTGCTGCCGCACCTCTTCCTGCTCCCCAGGTACCTGCGGATGAGGTTCACCCTCGGCTTCTGGGCGTTCACTTTCACCCTCGCCGCCAGCGCGACCTACGGGGTGCGCATGCTGTCCCTGTCGCCGTCGACCTGGCACACCTCCCTGAGCTGGACGGTCGTCGGGACCGCCACCGCGCTGATCGGCGCCGTGGCCGCCCGCTCCCTCGCGTTCCTCCCCCGGCCGCGCCGTCTTGCCCACCCCGGACGCGTCCAGCACACCTGACCGACCCGTGTCACCTACATGTGGGTGCGTCCCCCACGGACCGCTCCCCCTTCGCAACAACCTGAGGCCGCGACCTCCAGCCGGACCACGCGGCCTCCGCGCTACGGCGGCCCGGCCCGCACGGCCGTAGCCCGTCGCGTACCCCTGACATGTGACATGTGCGCCCACAGAAGGGCCCCGGCGGGCCATGATGGTCGTGACAGGTGAGCATGTCCGGAGTGTCACCCGCGTAGACACCTGCCCACGTGTGCTCCCGAGGTGGGTAGCATGCGCACCACCGTCCTCAACGAGGGAGTGAAACGTCGTGACCAGCCAGTCGACAGACACCGTCCGATCGCGGCTGGTGGAGCAAGCCGCGTCGGACCTGGAGGAGAACCGCCGTCAGCAGCGTGAACTGACCGAGCGGATGGCGGTGTTGCAGCAGGAGGAAGCCCTCCTGACGGACATCCTGGACCTCGCCCGGCGTTACGAGGGCATCGCGGACCGGTCCCCGCTCCCCGAGCAACTGCGGGACGGGTCGGTCACCGCGAAGACCAAGCGGACGACCGGAGGCACGGCTTCGCGACGCTCCGGCGGGACCGCCGCTCCGGTGGGTGGGAGGACGAAGACCGGTGCGAAGGGGAAGACGCAGCGGCCCCTCCTCGGCGACCTGCTGCTGGAGCTGCTCGGCCGGCACGACGCCCCCTGCGCAGCCGCGGACCTGCGCGACGAGCTGCTGGAGGCGCACCCGGATCGCAACCCGACGCCACAGGTGGTGCGGAACACCCTGGAGTCGCTGGTCGCCAAGGGCCGCATCCGCCGCCACAAGGAGCAGCGTTCCGTCATGTACACCGTCGTGCCGGAGGCGAAGAGCTGAGGAGCGGGCCACGGCTCCGGCGCATACCACGAACGGGATTCCCCACCCGGCGACCGGACCTCCCGCTCCACACGAGTAGAGGCGCGTCAGTCGAGGGCTCGATACGCCCAGAGGCCCAGTAGTCGACGGCGCCCTCGCCGGACACCCGGCCGAGGGAGCCGCCGGGGTCATTCGCTGTCGTCGGTGGTGCCAGGGCGGTCGCCGCGGTGACGGCTGCCGAGCGGCATCCCCCGCATCCGTGGTCAGCACCTGACCCATCCATGTCGCCTCGACCTGCTCGGGCTACCGCACGGCCGGTTCCGCCTCGACCAACGTGCTGCGCAGCGCCGTGACGAGGCGGCCACGGCTCACGTCCCCAGGGTCGCGCCCGATGTCGCCCCCCGAGAGACCACACGCCCGCGCACGCTGCATGCGTGGGCGGCCTACATTTCCGCACGAGTCTAATAACTGCGGGCCTGAAGCAGACTCGATACCGACGGCTGCGGACGACACTTCAGTGCCGCCACGATACGGCGATCTCTCCACATCGCCTTCTCCACCAGCAGGCAGGGGCGATGCTCCGCTAAAGCGCGGGGCGGCCTGGACTAACGGCCGTTGGGTCCAGGCCGCGGAAACATAGCAGCGAACCGCCGGTTAGCCAAACCGGCGGCTCCGCGGACAGTTGGGGGCTACCGCGCCTACCTGCGTCTGCGCACTGCATACCCGACGCAAGCAACATCCACCAAAACGAAGGAAATTAATGCACATAAGGGAAAGCGAGCCTGTGAGCGCCCGATACAGTCCCGCGCATATTCCTGCCACTTGGAACGGAACGGGGAGCGTGGAGGACGCCGCAAGGGCGTTTGGGTTTTCGCGAGCGAAGGGGTACGACCTGATCCGCAGGGGGCGGTTTCCGTGCCGCGTGCTTCGCATCGGACGAAGCTCGCGCGTCGTCACAGCGTCCCTGCTCCGCATGCTCGAAAGCGGAGAACCGGAGTACAACGAAGCCCGCAGCTGATGCCATCGGCGCCCTGAGCCAGTGACGACGAGGTCCCGCCAAACACTCGGCGGGGCCTGGTCGTCTCACTGACGCCCCTATAACGCGGGGGCGCGGGAAACTGGTCTGACCAGGTTGAAGACCTCGCGGGCTGCGTATCGCTTGAGGCATCGGATGATCTCACGACGGGTCTTGCCCTCCTGGGTGCGGCGTTCGAAGTACGCCTGGGTGCGCGGGTCGTGGCGCAGCCGGGTGAAGACGATGCGATGCAGGGCGGCGTTGGCCTGCCGGTCGCCGCCGTAGTTGAGCCGGCGCGTTCTTCGCCGGCCGGAGGAGTACTCGATGGGGCTGACTCCGCAAAGGGCAGCAAAGGACGCCCCGGTGTTCAGTCGCTCGGGATTGTCTCCCATGGTGATCAGGAGAGTGACGGCACTGTCCGGACCGATGCCCACCGGTTCGAGCAGCTGTGGGGCGTGGTGTTCGACGAGCCGGGTCAGGCGTTGGTTGAGTTCATTGATCTGCGCGGTGAGCTGTCCGATGCGCTCGGCGAGCATGCGTAACGTCATGTGGGTGGCCTGGGTCACCGCGTCCTCGTCTCCCCCACCGTCATGCGAGTCGAGGCGCGCGCAGGTGCGGAACAGCTCGGCGTTGCCGAGGCTCGACATGCGTTCCCGCAGGGCGGAGTCGGCGATGACCAGGACGGCCTTGAGCTGGTTGATCGCCTGGGTGCGGGCCTTGACCGCGGAGTCCTTGGCGAGCTTGTAGATCCGGGCGCTGTGCACGGGTCCGTCGCCGGACTTGGCCCGGGCCTGGGCGCGACCGCTGAGCACGGCCCGTGCTGCGGCCTGAGCGTCGAGCGGATCCGACTTGCCGAGCAGCCGGCGGGCCGTGCGGTCGGACCGGTTCACTTCGAACACCTCGACGTGTTGAGCCAGCAGGTACCGGGAGAGGCCCGCTCCGAAGGTACCGGTGCCCTCCACGCCGGCCCGGCGCACCGTCCCCCGCTTGCGGGCCCAGACGAGCAACTTTCGGTAGCCGGCCGCCGTCGCCGGAAAGGACTCGGTGCCCAGGATCTTCCCGAGCGGGGAGACCACGGCGGCGACATGCACCTCGCCGTGCGTGTCCACGCCCAGGACCACCTCGCGCCGATTGGGCGGATCCATGCTGGAGGAGGTGCTGCGTTCTCTGGTCGTCATGATGGTTCGCCTCCCACGTGCTGACGTGCTGGGTGGATGGCACCGGCCCGCTCGGTCGGTCTGAACCGTGATGGCGCCTGGAACTCGGCAAGGCCCCTATAGGGACACGCCCTGTGGCTCGGTACCAGCAGAAACCATCCCGCAACGACAGTCGACAGGCCTGTGACTGGACACTTCGGTCAAAGATCTCAAGAGTCAGACCCCCGTACGGGACGGCATCGCGCAACCGTCCCATCGTCCCCGGTGCATCAGCACGTCCCGACCACAGCCGGATGGCTTCGCCCGAACCAGTGCCCAACCTGGCTGGAGCAGGCTGAGAATGAGCCGAATCCCCGCCCACTCGTGACCGGCAATGACGGACAGCCGTCTGGCCCGCCGCACGGTCGTCCCTTCATCGACCATCGCACGAACGGCTTCGAGTCCTCTTTCTGGTACACGGCTGTGCACAAGTCATATAGCGGGCACCGACGGCCCGCGATGCGGCGAACTCGGTGCGCTGGTGGCGTTCCCGCTCCCGGTGGGCCTGGGCTATCTACTGCAGGACGATCCCGGCATCAGCGGGCCAGTCCTATTTGAAAGAAGCGGACTTAACGTCTAATCAGGGGCTTGGCGACTGAGTCCTGATTCCCTCGGTAAGGGCCCGTCGGCCCTTACCGGTGCGCCGGGTGGGTGTGGTTGCCAGGACTGTCGCGGGGTCGGACCTGCCGCCGTCACCAGGGGAGTGTGCCGGCGCGATCGGTCACCGTGCCGGTGGGCGTGTCGGGCCCCAGGGTGGCGATACGCACCGCCGCCTCCGCGCCCTCCTCGACGCTCTGCCCGATGTGGCCGGTGAACTCGGTCGCGGTCTGGCCGGGGTCCACCGCGTTGAATCGGACGTCGGGGATCGTCCTGGCGTACTGCATGGTCAGCATGGTGACCGCGCTCTTCGACGAGCCGTAGGCGGCGAGCGGATACTGCGACTCGACCCGCTCCGGGTCGTGGGTCAGCGTGAACGACCCGAGACCACTGGTGACGTTGACGACGGACGGGGCAGCCGCCTTCCGCAGCAGGGGCAGGAACGCGTGCGTGACGCGCACCAGACCGAAGACGTTGGTTTCGTAGACGTGGCGGATCTGGTCGGCCGTCATGTCCTCGGGGGCCGTCACTTCACCGAGGATGCCGGCGTTGTTGACGAGAACGTCCAGGTGGCCGGCCCGCGCGCGCAGCGTCTCGACCGCCGAGCCGGCCGGCGGCCTTGCGTCCGTTCCCGGCGTCCCGGGCTCCGATCCAGACCGTCTGGCCCGCCTGGACGAGTCGGCGCGCGATCTCGTGGCCGAGGCCCCTGTTGCCGCCGGTGATCAATGTGGTGGTCACGTCGTGTCTCTCCTGTGCGTGTCGTCGGAGCGGGTGCTCCCGGAAAGCGGTCACCGGGAGCACCCGCGGGATCGGTTCGCGGCGGTGCGGCCCGCCGGCGTCGATGCCGGCGGGCGTCCGGCGCTAGTGGGCGGGACGGAACGGGCGCAGCAGGCGGATGCCGTCCTCGATGGATCCGTCGATCAGCTCGAGCATCTGCGGGACGAGTTCCCGCATCCGGGGCGCGGCGAGGTGTGCGTCGAGGTGGGCGCGTGTCTCCCAGCGTTCGTAGATGACGAACTCGCCGGGTCGGCCCTCGACTTCGTGGGCCTCGTAGTCGATGTTGCCGAGGTCGTTGCGCGAGGGGGTGACGGCGGCGGTGATGAACGCCTTGAGGTCGTCCTCCCTGCCCGCCTTCGCCTTCGCGTCCCAGACGACGGTCACGTAGCCGGTGGGTGTTGCGGTCATGGTCATTTCTTTTCTGTTCCGGGCTGACGGGCTGTGTGTCGGTACCGGGCCGGTGTCAGCTCTCGATGAAGTCGAGGAGGTCGGCGTTGACGGTGTCGGCGTTCACGGTGCACATGCCGTGCGACAGTCCCGGGTAGACCTTCAGGCGCGCGTTCTTGACCAACGTGATCGCCATCTCGGCGGAGTTGGCGATCGGGACGATCTGGTCGTCGTCGCCGTGCATGATGAGCGTGGGCACGTCGATCGCCCGGAGGTCGTCGGTGAAGTCGGTCTCCGAGAACGCCTTGATCCCCTCGTAGTGCGCCTGCGCGCTGCCGGTCATTCCCTGACGCCACCAGTTCTGGATGACGCCCTGGGAGACGTCCGCGCCCGGGCGGTTGAACCCGTAGAACGGCCCGGAGGCGAGGTCGAGGTAGAACTGGGAGCGGTTGGTGGCCACGGCCTCGCGGAAGCCGTCGAAGACCTCGACCGGCAGCCCTCCCGGGTTCGATTCGGTCTGGACCATGAGCGGCGGGACCGCTCCGATGAGGACGGCCTTGGCGACCCGCCCGGCACCGTGCCTGGCGACGTACCGGGCGACCTCGCCGCCACCGGTGGAGTGGCCGACGTGGACGACGTCGCGCAGGCCGAGGTGCGCCACCACGGCGGCGGCGTCCGCCGCGTAGTGGTCCATGTCGTGCCCGTGGCCGACCTGGGCGGAGCGCCCGTGCCCGCGGCGGTCGTGGGCGATGACGCGGTAGCCGTGCTGGACGAGGAACAGCAGTTGGGCGTCCCAGTCGTCCGAGCTCAGCGGCCAGCCGTGGTGGAACATGACCGGCCGACCCGAGCCCCAGTCCTTGTAGAAGATTTCGGTTCCGTCGCTGGCGGTGACGAACGGCATGGTCTGCTCCTCGTGGTCTCGCCCGGGTACCGGGCGGATTCGATGTCTCCACGAGAATGGCTCGGCCACCGTACCGACAGCCTCCGTCAGCTGACTGACATCCGGCCGACGGCTCGCTTACGTCAGTACCGGGGCAGTGCTGAGACCCGACCGGTAGCTCTCACAGCCCGGTGGCCGGAAGTTCGGGAGGCAGCGCCTCCAGAGCGTCGCGGAGCCCGGCCCGCGACGTGATCCCCAGCTTCGGGAACACACGGTAGAGATGCGACGACACGGTCCGCGGCGAAAGGAACAGATGCGACGCGATCTGCGGGTTCGACAGCCCCGTCGCCGCCAGCCTGGCGACCTCCAGCTCCTGCGGGGTGAGGGCCTCACCGGCCTTGCCCCGGCCGGTCCGCGTCATGCCGGTGGCGCGGAGCTCCGCCGCGGCCCGGGCCTCCCACGAACGGGCCCCGAGTTCCTCGAAGCGGTCGCGGGCGGCGGCCAACTGCACCCGGGCGTCACGGTTGAGTCCTTGCCGGCGCAGCGCTTCGCCGTACACCAGACGAGCATGGCCGACCTCGAAGGGCCACTGCTCGACGCCCGGCAGTGCGAGTGCCTCCTCGAAGCACCGGACCATGTCCTCGGCAGCCGATGTCATCGCCGTGACCGTGGCCGAGCTCAGCGCGAGCCGCGACGAGAGGTGGCCGACACCGGCGTCGCGCAGCGCGTCCGCGTGCCGTCGCGCCTCCTCGTGCCGCCCGGTGCGCACGGCGGCCTCGACGAGGTCCGGCGCGGACCACACGGCCTCGGGGTTGAACGGCGGCAGCACACCCGGGGCGCAGATCGCTGTGGCGTGCCGGAAGGCCGTCTCGAAGTCGGCGGCGCCAAGGGCCGCCCGGGCCGCCGCTTGGTGGGCGCAGTTCTCCAGCCGCCGCAGTCTTCTGGGCCCCGACCACCCCCAGACGGCCTCGCAGTGGCGGCGGCACGCGTCGAGGTCGCCGCGCTGGGCCGCGGCCATCGCGGCGATGTAGTGCCCCACCTGGGCGAACAAGTGGTATCCCATCTCCTCGGACAGGGCGATGAGCTCGTCCGCGGCGTCGGCCGACGGCTGCCACCGGCCGGTGTACAGGTCGTCCAGGGCGACGAACATCAGGGCCGGCATGCTCGACCCCACCGCGCCGCCGTCGCGTATGACCCGGGACACGGCCTCGCGACAGCCCGGAAGCCGGTCGAGGTAGGAGGCGGTCAGGGCGGTGCGGATGACCACGTCGGCGTCACTCTGGTCCCTCAGCCGCGCGATCTCCTCGTCCAGGCGGCGCAGCATGCCGTCGGTGAGGGAGCCGAGGTTGTGGTGGACGCGCCCCAGGGACGCCGCGGCGGCGGGCGACGCCGCGGGAAGCTGGGCGAGTACCTTGGACAGAGGCTGCCAGTGCTCGGGCCGACCCGAGTACTGGCTGGCGAGCGTGAGGGTGAACAGCGCGGTCTCCAGCTCGCCGGACGGCGGACCGGGCGACATCGGCGCCTGCTCGATCGCCTCCATCAGCAGCGCGTGGGCGGTGTCGGCGTCCCCTTCCGTGACGAGCACGAGGAAGCCGGCCGTCGCGGCCGCCGAGAGCGACCGGGCCGCCGGATCGCCCTCGACCTCACGCATGATCTCGTGGCTGACCTCCAGATGACCCGCGACCCAGGCGGCGACGTAGGCGGCCTGCGACAGGCGGCGTCTGCGGACCATCCGGTCGGGGCTCAGCTCGGCCGCGCGCCGCAGCCTCGCGATCGCGCCGTCGGCGTCACCGCGTCGCAGGCTGCTCCGGGCCGCCGACTCCACGACGGCGGCGACCGCCTCGTCGGGCGCCGTCGTGGCTCTCGCGAGGTGATCACCGCGCCGCTCGGGCTGGTCGGCCAGCGCGTCGGCCAGCCGGCGGTGGGCGCTGCGCCGCTGCTCGCCGGTGGAACCGTCGACCACCGCGGCCCTGACCAGTGGGTGCCTGAAGCGCACCACGCGGCCGTTCTCCGCGACCATGACCAGGTGGTCGCGCTCCGCGGGAGCGAGCCCGTCGAGCCCGCCCGGCCCGCCGGCCGCCTCGAGAATGCCGATGTCGCCGGAGCCCTCGAGAGCCGCGAGCAGCAGTACCTCGCGCGTTCTGTGCGGCAGCCGCCCGACGCGGGCGCTGTATAGAGCGCGCACGTCCCGTCCCTGGCCGCTCGCCCACCCCGCCCCTTGGCCGTGTTGGCCGCCGGACGCCCCGGCGAACTCGAGCAGAGCCAGGGGGTTTCCCTGCGCCTCGTGCGCCACGGTCGAAAGGACCCGACGGGGGAGGTGGGCGAAGCGCCGGGACAGCAGTCGCAGGGCGTCCGAGTCACCCAGCGGCGCGATCTCGAGCTCCGGCAGACCGGTGGACCGGAAGGATTCGTCGGACTCCGTTCGCCCTGCTCCGAGCAGCCCGATGCGGCGACCGCCCAGTCTTCTGGCGACGAAACCCACCGCAGCCCGGCTCGCCTGGTCGACGGCATGAAGGTCATCGACCACGAGGAGCAACGGCCGCTCCTTCGCGGCCTCGTCGAACAGGGACAGTGCCGCGTTCAGGACGGCGATCTGGCTCGGCGCGGGACCGGCGCCGAGACCGAGGGCGACCTCGAGGGCCTCCCGCGTGGAACGCGGCAGACGACCGAGCTCGTCCGGCAGCGAGCCGACGAGCTGATGGAGCCCCGCGAAGCTGATGTCCGTCTCGTACTCGTCGCCGCTCCCGCGGACGACCCGCATTCCCTTCGCCACCGCCAGCTCGGCGGTCGCGTCCAGGAGCGCCGTCTTCCCCACCCCCGGATCACCGGTGAGCAGCAGGACGGCTCCGTCCATCCCGGCCATGTCCAGGAACGCCGCAAGCTCTGCGAGCTCGCCCTCCCGGCCGACCAGCCCAGTCGGGCCGACACCCATGCCTGTCCTTGACTTCGCCCACATCCGCCGTGTCCCTCGCTCTGCCTCGCGAGACGGTCGAACCACCAGCCACGCACTTGACCAGCGATTATCGCACCCACCGGCAAACGGAGTGTGAAGCCATCTGCTTCGCCGACACCCGCAGCTCCCAGACGAAGATCATGCAGAACACCCGTCGGGCGCTGCGGCCCCACCGCAACGACAGCACGAAGGTCACGCGGGTCATCGTGCCGGTCTCTCCCCCGGCCTGGCAAAGACCCGGCCGGCATGGTCGCCTCCGCCGGCTATCGCCCCTTCGTCGCCGTCCTCCGAGGCCTGCGCAGTCGTGATGAATGACTCGTCGAGCAGCTCGCCTCCCGCGCCCGCACCGGCGGACAGCGCAAGATCCACGTCCGACGCGACGAAGACGGACGGATCATCGGTGCCGACACCGGCGGCGAGGACGTCGTCCAGGGCCAGCGGGTTCGCGGTGCCGAGCGGGTGCGTCCCCGTAGCCGGTGTGAACAACGTGTCACCGTCGTTGAGCAGGTGCACCGGGCGCACGGCACGGGCGCCGTCGTACGCCGTGCCGGCCAGGTTCCCACGGCGGCGAGGGTTCCCTCACAGAACTGGCACCGCGACGCTTTCCTCGCCCCTCCCACGCTCCGGGCTCGTCCCGAGCGCCGTCAGCGTCACCCCGGCTGCCACCGCCAGCGCCGCCACCAGCCCCGCCGCGAGCACCGCCCAGTGACCCAGGAACGTACAGACGACCACCAGCAGCGCCGTGGCCGGCAACACCGACTGCTGGGCGATCCCCACCTTGTAGAAGCGCGAGTGCAGCGCCCACACCGTGAGCAGGAACAGCGCTGTCGGCAGCGTCACCGCCGCCGACGCCGACAGCGCCGAAAGGTGCGCCTTGCCCACCGCCTGCTCCACCGCCACCTCCAGGCCGGCCCCGATCGCGGCACCCGAGACGAAGATCAGGTAATGGCCGTAGCCCCAGAGGAAGGACTGCCGGTTGGACCGGAGGTGCCCGTGGATGGGGACCGCGAAGTACACCCACCAGGCGGCGAAGATGATCAGCAGTCCGCCGGCGGCGATGGGCAGCAACTCACCCAGGGCCTCGTGCTCGTCGATCCCCGACTTCACGGCGACGGTGGCCGCCGCGATGGTCTCGCCGAGCACGATGAGCGTGAGCAGCCCGTACCGTTCGGCGATGTGGCGGGGGTGCCACGGCGTGGGGTGGACCCGCTCCGCATACAGCGGTACGGCCATCTCCAGCAGCGCCATCACCAGGAAGACCCACGGGCGGCCGGCCTCCGGCAGGGCCAGTAGCCCCAGCCAGCCGATCTGGCACAGCCCGATGGCGTACCGCAGCGCCATCGTCCGCTCGGGGCCCTGGCTCGACCGCGCCACGCGCAGCCACTGCGCCGTCATGGCGAGCCGCATGATCACATAGCCCAGGATGACGACCAGGTACGCGTGTTCCTCGAACGCCTGGGAGACGCCTGCCGTCAGGACGAGCACGCCGGCTATCTGGATCAGCGTGACGATCCGGTACAGCACGTCGTCGTTGTCGTAAGCCGAGGCGAACCACGTGAAGTTCATCCACGCCCACCAGATGGCGAAGAAGATCATCAAGTAGTTGAGGATCCCCTCGCCCGTGTGTCCCTCGACCATGGCGTGCACCAACTGGGCGCCTGCCTGCGCTATGGCCACGATGAAGCACAGGTCGAAGAAGAGCTCCAGTGAGGAGACGCCGCGGTGGGTCTCGTCGCGGCCTCGCGCCGTGAGCCTGCGCAGTGGTCTGTGGTGTGCGGGCGCCGCGGAGCACACCGGCGGCGGAGCCGGGCTGCTTGTCATCTGGTGAGCCAAGCTCCGAAATGCCGCTGCAGTCGGGGATTGATCTGCCAGACCATCGCTGCTGCCGCCGCCGGGACGAGTACGGCGAGTCGCACCGGCAGGGACAGATCCTCCAGAACAGGGTTCGTGGCCAGGCCCAGCAGGACGATGGTGGGGTAGATACCGCACACGGTGAGGAGCCACAGTTTCCAACGCCGGACGGCGGCCGGAACGGTGGGGCCGAGCCGGGGCTCGGCGTTCGCGGACGCGTCCCGGCTCTGCTCCCAGAGCGTGTGCCGGATGTCTGTCACTGCCGGTGGGCTTGGCAGTCCAGGATCGTCGGCACCGTAGGCATGGGAAACAATTCTCTCGTTCATGGACCACTCCAAATCGAAATGCTGCGTGTCGTTGTGATTCCACCGGTTCCTGCTCGACCGAGGCGATGTTGGCGCTGCGTGATGGGCTGCCCGCGCAACAGCGGCAGCAGTTGCCGGGTGAGCAGCACAGGGCTCAGATGGTTTCGCTGGGTCTCGGCCAGAGCGGACAGGTCGGCGATGTATTGCTCGGCCCCGAAACGCTGCGCGATCGGCACCGGTCGCTGCGGGGCACGACCGTGCAGAAGTAACTGGTGCACGGCTTCCGCAAGCTCCTCAGCCAGAGCGAGACCAAGACCGTTCGTCGCTCCGGTGATCAGAATCGACGCCTGGTGCAACCTTCCCGTGCAGGGGTCAAGGCCGACGGCCCGGCGCCCAGGTGGGCGCCGGGCCAGGTCATGATCTGATCAGTGAGCGGACTGGGCGTGGTCCTGCTCCACGTACACCTTGAGGGCCTGGAACTCCTCGATCGCTCGCGGGCCGCACAGATAGCCGTAACCGCTTCCCTTGACGCCGCCCTCCTCGAAGTCCTCGCTGATGGCTCCCCAGGTGTTGATCCATACGGTGCCGGTGCGGATGCGCCGGGCGATCCGGCGGGCCTTCATCGAGTCCGAGCTGAACACCGAGGCGGCCAGACCGTAGATGGTGGCGTTCGCCTTGGCCACGGCGTCGTCCTCGTCGTCGAAGACCTCGAACGTCTGGACCGGACCGAAGACCTCCTCCTGCACGATCCGGACGTCGGTGCGGTCCACCTCGATCAGGCTCGGCCGGTAGAACGCACCGGCGGCCAGCGGGCCGTCGGTGACCACACCGCCGCGCAGCAGCACCGTGCCGTACGAGGCGGCTTCCTCGACGATCGCGTCCACCCGCTGGGCGGACGCCCGGTCGATCACCGGACCGAGCTGGGCCTTCTCGTCGTCGCCCGACCCGAGCCGCACCTGCGCGAGCGCGGCGGTGAGCCGAGTGCGCACCTGGTCGGCGATGTCCCGGTGAACCAGTACGCGGGAGCCGGTGCAGCAGAACTGCCCGTTCATCAGCACCAGCGACTGCACCACAGTGGGGATCACCATGTCCAGATCGGCGTCGGGAAAGACCACCATCGGCGCCTTGCCGCCCAGTTCCAGACCGAGCCGCTTGAGCGTGGTGGAGGCCGCAGCCGCGATACGGCGCCCGACCGGCGTACTGCCGGTGTAGTTGATCACGTCGACCTTGTCCGAGGAGACCAGGAACGGGGCCCCGGTGTTGCCGGACTCGGTGAACACGCTGACCACGCCCGCCGGGATCTCCGGGACCGAGGCCAGGACCTGCGCGAAAAGCTCATTGGTCAGTGCCGTCTGAGCCGGAAGTTTGACCACGACGGTGCAGCCGGCGGCCAGCGCCGGGCCCAGTGCCCGCACGGTCAGCATGATGGGAGAGTTCCAGGGAGAAATGATCCCGGCGACACCGAGCGGCTCGGGCACCGAGTGGGTGTACTGGCCGGGTGCCGTCTCGGCGGCGCGCCCGGCGGTCTGGGTGCGCACAGAGGCCGCCGCGTACCGCAGCCACCCGACCGCACCGCTGACCTCCCACGTGGTCTCACCCAGCAGCTTGCCGTTCTCCCGGGACAACATGGCCGCAACCTCGGGTACCCGGGCCTCGAGGGCGTCGGCCAGCCGGCTGAGTGCGGTCGCCCGGAGCGAGGGAGTGCGCGCCCATTCGGTGGTCGCGAACGCGGCGGCGGCGGCGTCCACGGCGGCCGAAGCCTCTGCCTCGCCACCGTCGTAGAACGAGCCGACGACGGTGCCGTCGGCCGGGTTGATCGATTCCAGAACCGAGCCGGAGCCGGTCCACTGTCCGTTGATCCAGTGCTGCGCGATGGTGTTCATGGTCCGCTCCTCGTGGTCTCGCCCGGGTACCGGGCGGATTCGATGTCTCCACGAGAATGGATCGGCCGCCGTGCCGACAGCCTCCGTCAGCTGACTGACATCCGGCCGACGGCTCGCTTACGTCAGTACCCGGGCAGTGCTGAGACCCGACCGGTGGCTCTCAGTGGACGTTGAGTCCGCTTCTGATAGCGGCCTCGTCCCGGCTGCTCGAGGAATCCTTGGCGGGCGAGTCGTCCCAGGCGGGAGCGGGTGACGTTGATCGAGGGCTCGTCGGTGGGCAGGTCGAGGTGCTCGTGCAGATCGCGGACACGGAACACCTTCTCGGGGTGCTCGTTGAACGTGGTCACGATGCGCTGGTAGACGGTCGCGGTGGCGGTCTCCGCGGGGGCCGTTCCGGCGTCGGGTGGGGTGAGGCCGTCGATGACCTTGCGGGTGGCGGCGAGCTCGGCCAGGCGGGCTTCGGTCTCGGCAAGGTCGGTGGTAAGCCGCTCGATCTGCTCACGCAGGTGGTCAGCGCGAGCTGCGGTCTCATCGTGTTCGGTCTGCAGCAGCCGCAGGAGTTCACAGACGTTCACGCGGCCAGCTCCACGTCGTCCCGCCAGGCAGCGGTGGGGGCGGTGAGGCGGCGGAGCATGCCGGCGGTGGCGGCCCAGTGGACGCGGGAGGCCGCGTTGTCGGGCCGGTGATCGTAGTCCCGGGCGAGGCGCCGCTGCAGCATGAGGGTGCCGTTGACCTGCTCGACCACGCACC
>NZ_JBEZBE010000045.1:0-51095 GCF_040646935.1 Streptomyces sp. NPDC044984 | reverse complement strand
CCGCTCGCCGACGCCCTCAACCACGTCATCGACAACGGCACCTACGCGAAGGTGCTCGAGCGCTGGGGCCTGACCGACGAGGCCGTGACCAAGTCCGAGATCAACCCGCCCGGCCTGCCCAGGACCGACGAGTAGCCCCGCCGGCGGTCGTCCGGCCGCCGCCCGTCCCCGCGCACCGGCCTCCTGCCAGGAAGGTACCCACTCGTGTCCTCAGCCGTTTCCACCCCGCTGCACCTCGCCGTCGCCCTGGACGGCACCGGCTGGCACCCGGCCTCCTGGCGAGAGCCCACCGCCCGCCCCCGGGAGCTCTTCACCGCCGGATACTGGGCCGATCTGGTCACCGAGGCCGAGCGCGGGCTGCTCGACTTCGTGACCATCGAGGACGGTCTCGGCCCGCAGTCCTCCCACTTCCTCGAACCGGACGACCGCACCGACCAGGTCCGCGGCCGCCTGGACGCCGTCCAGACAGCGGCCCGGGTCGCGCCCCTCACCCGGCACATCGGTCTGGTCCCGACCGCGGTCGTCACCCACACGGAACCCTTCCATCTCTCCAAGGCGATCGCCACGCTCGACCACGTCAGCAACGGCCGGGCCGGTGTGCGCGCGCAGATCACCGCGCGCCCGAACGAGGCCGCCCACTTCGGCCGCCGCACGATCCCCCGCATCGACGCCTACGACAGCCCGGCCGCGCGAGAGGTGATGACCGACCTCTTCGACGAGGCCGCCGACCACGTCGAGGTCGTACGTCGCCTCTGGGACAGCTGGGAGGAAGACGCGGAGATCCGGGACGTGGCCACCGGTCGGTTCGTCGACCGCGACAAGCTGCACCACATCGACTTCAAGGGGAGGCACTTCAGCGTCAGAGGTCCGTCCATCACCCCCCGCCCGCCGCAGGGCCAGCCCGTCGTCACCGCCCTCGCCCACCGGACCGTGCCGTACCGGCTGGTCGCCCGGCAGGCCGACGTCGGCTACGTCACCCCGCACGACACCGGGCAGGCCCGCGCGATCGTCGCGGAGATCCGTGCCGAGCAGGAAGCGGCCGGCCGCGCCGGACAGCCGCTGCACGTCTTCGCCGATCTCGTGGTCCTCCTCGACGACGACCCCGGTGCCGCGGCGGCCCGACGCGAGCGGCTCGATGCCCTCGCGGGTGAGTCGTACACGAGCGACGCCCGCGTCTTCACCGGCACGCCCGCCGCACTCGCCGATCTGCTCCTGGAGTGGCGGTCGGCCGGCCTCACCGGCTACCGGCTGCGTCCCGCCGTCCTGGGGCACGACCTTCCGGCGATCACCCGGAGCCTGGTCCCCGAACTCCAGCGCAGGGGAGCCTTCCGCCTCGCCTACGAGGCCGACACCCTGCGCGGGCTGCTGGGACTGGCCCGACCCGCCAACCGCTACGCCGCCTGAGCCGGAAGGACGCGACCGTCATGAGCA
This sequence comes from Streptomyces sp. NPDC044984, assembly GCF_040646935.1. Lineage (NCBI taxonomy): Bacteria > Bacillati > Actinomycetota > Actinomycetes > Kitasatosporales > Streptomycetaceae > Streptomyces > Streptomyces sp. NPDC044984. The sequence continues at coordinate 49,664 of NZ_JBEZBE010000045.1, read as the reverse complement.
AGCCGCTGAAGCGGATCCACCTGGCCGCCCACTTCCCGGGCGTCAACAACACCACCGTGTGGAGCGACCCGGAGGCCGGCAGTCATATCGACTTCGGTTCGTTCGTGCACTTCGCGCAGACCGCCGAACGTGCCAAGTTCGACTTCCTGTTCCTGGCCGAGGGGCTCAGACTGCGCGAACAGGGCGGAAAGATCTACGACCTGGACGTCGTCGGCCGCCCCGACACCTTCACCGTCCTGGCCGCGCTCGCTGCCGTCACCGAGCGCCTCGGGCTGACCGGCACCATCAACTCCACCTTCAACGAGCCCTACGAGGTCGCCCGTCAGTTCGCCAGCCTCGACCACCTCTCCGGCGGCCGCGCGGCCTGGAACGTGGTCACCTCCTGGGACGCCTTCACCGGCGAGAACTTCCGTCGCGGCGGCTTCCTCCCGCAGGAGGAGCGCTACAGCCGCGCCAAGGAGTTCCTCGCCACGGCGAACGAACTCCTCGACTCCTGGCACGGCGACGAGATCGTCGCCGACCAGGCCACCGGCACCTTCCTGCGGGATGCGAAGGCCGGCTCCTTCGTCCACACGGGGCAGCACTTCGACATCCACGGCCGGTTCAACGTCCCGCGCTCCCCACAAGGGCGCCCGGTGATCTTCCAGGCGGGCGACTCCGACGAGGGCCGTGAGTTCGCCGCGGCGGGCGCCGACGCGATCTTCAGCCGGCACGCCACCCTGGAGGCGGGCCAGGCGTTCTACACCGACGTCAAGCACCGCCTCGCCACGTACGGCCGCCGCCCCGACGAGCTCCTCGTCCTGCCCGCCGCCACCTTCGTGCTCGGCGACACCGACGCGGAGGCGGAGGAACTGGCACAGGAGGTGCGCCGCCGGCAGGTCAGCGGTGCCACCGCCCTCAGGCACCTGGAGTTCGTCTGGAACCGGGACCTGTCGTCGTACGACCCGGAGGGGCCGCTTCCCGACATCGACCCGGACGTCGGCGACCACCACATCGCCGAGGGCCGTGCCCAGGTACGGATGTACCGCGACCCGCTGGCCACGGCCCGGGAATGGCGCGAGCTCGCCGCGGCCAACAACTGGTCCATCCGCGATCTCGTCATCAACACCGGCAACCGCCAGAACTTCGTGGGCTCCCCGGAGACCGTGGCCAGGAACATCAACCACTTCGTGCAGGCCGACGCTTCCGACGGCTTCATCCTCGTCCCCCACATCACACCGGGCGGCCTGGACGTCTTCGCGGACAAGGTGGTCCCCCTCCTCCAGGAACAGGGCGTCTTCCGCCCGGAGTACGAGGGCCCGACCCTGCGGCACCAGCTCGGCCTGGCCCACCCCGACGACGCACGCGGCGAGCGGCGGGCGGCGTCGTGAAGTCCGCCTGCCCGGCAGTGGCACCGCCGGGGCCGCTCCTCCCCGCCGCGGAAGGCATGACCTCCTCGCCCGACGAGCCCGACTGCCCGGCCGTCACCTCATCACCGGGCGAGCCGCCCACCCCGCCCGGTACTCCTGAAAGGTCCACCCACCATGGCCACCGTCCTCTCCGTCTCCGGAAGTCCCTCCGCCACCTCCCGCACCGCCCGGCTGCTGCGCCACCTGGACGAGCGGCTCATCGCGCAGGGGCACGAGGTGATCGCGCTCGACGTCCGCACCCTCCCCGCCGACGCGCTGCTCGGTGCCGATCTCCGGCACCCCGCGATCGTCGAGGCCACCGCCCTGTTCGACCGGGCGGACGGGGTCGTGGTCGGCACCCCGTCTACAAGGCCGCCCACTCCGGGCTGCTGAAGTCGCTGCTCGACCTGCTCCCGCAGTACGCGTTGGAGGGCAAGACCGTCCTCCCCTGGCCACCGGCGGCAGCACCGCCCACGTCCTGGCCATCGACTACGCCCTGCGCCCCGTGCTGAGCTCCATGGGCGCCTCGCACATCATCCCCGGCTGGTTCACGCTCGACAAGACCTGTGGGCCGGGATCGGGCTGGTGCGGGGTGGCGCGGGCACCGCGCTGGTCGGCAGCCACGACGAGGTCGCCGCACGGATCGCCGAATACCACCGACTCGGCATCGACGAGTTCGTCCTCTCCGGCTATCCGCATCTGGAGGAGGCGTACTGGTTCGACGAGGGCGTCCTGCCGAGGCTTCGGGCACAGGGCCTGTGGACCCACCCGTTCCGCCCCGGCGCGGTCGCGTCGTCGTCAGCGGCACAGGTGGCTTTCGCGGGCGTCGCGAGGCCGCGACGACCCACGCGGTGGGCGACTCGACGAGACGCCCGGACGCCCCCTCCAAGGCGCTGGAACAGCACCGCAAGGTCTTCACACCGACCAGGTTCCGCACCGAGTACCCCGTCGTGCGGGTCTGCCCCGAAACCGGTGAACGCAGCCTGATCCTCGGCGACTTCCTGCAGAAGCTCACCGGCTTCAGCGGCGCCGACCCCCGCGCGCTGATCGGCGTGTTCCAGTCGCACGTGGAGCGCCCGGAGAACACCGTGCGCCGGCAGTGGCGGGCCGGCGACGTCGCCATCTGGGACAGCCGCGCCATGCAGCATTACGGCGTGGACGGTTCCGACGACCACGAGCGCACCCCGCGCCGTGTCACCAGCGACGGCGACGCCCCGGCCGGCGTGGACGGCCGCCGCTCGGTGCTGCTCTCCCCGAGACGGTGCCCGAGCCCGTGTACGGCGTCGCCTCCGGCGCCTCGACGGACGGAGCTGTCGCGCGCGCGTGATCCGTCGACCGGTCCGATGCGTCTCCCACACGGACCGGTGGCCCGGGGGTCTGGTGGAACCGCCCGGTGCCGACGCGAACCCGGCGTCCGCACCGGGCGGTGGAGTGTCCGCGGTACGCGCTCTTGACGCGACGGGGGAGCAGCCGCACACTCCGGAGTGGAATCCCCAGTGAAAAGGTAGGGATGGTATGGGCCGTTCGGCGCGGGACCTCGACGAAGGTCTCCTCGCACCGGCATCCCTGCCTCTGCTGACCAGCCGCCGCCACATCGATCTGCTGCGCGTGTGCAGCGCGTCGACCGCACACCGCCGAACCGCCCACGCCCCGGCAGCCCACGGCGCCTGATTCCTTCTTCCACCGGACCCGGACCCGTGCCACGGGCCGGTGGCCGGCCCTCCGATGCTCCGCAGCTCCGGACACGCACCCGCCGACGCCGCCGGATGCTCCGGACCGGGCTACCGGACCGAGCGCTCCAGGGAGACGTAATGCCCGCCACCCACCCGACAGCCGTCCCTTCCCTCCGCGGCAGGATCGGTCGTGACGCCCGCAGCGGCTACCATGCTGCGCCCCGCCGCTACCGGCTCCACCTCGCACTCGCCTGCCCACACTGTCTCCGGATCGCGATCACACACAGCCTGCTCGGCCTGGACGACACCCTCCCCGTAGAGCCACTGCCGGCCGTGCCTGACGGGCCGGACGGCGGACACCTGGCTCTGCGCCCGCTGTACGAGGCGAGCGCGCATCGGTATCCCGGACCGGCAACGGCCCCGGTGCTCAGCGACGACTGGACGGGACGGATCGTCACTACGCACACCCCGGACATCCTCAGCGACCTGGTCCGGCACTTCGGCGGCAGCCTCGGCGTCGCCCTCCACCCGCCCGGTTCCCATGGCGCGATCCACGCCGTCGAGCGGCTCTGTGAGCGGGACATCGCCGCAGCCGCCCAGTTGGCCGGAAAGGCCGCCACCGACTGCGGCACACGCGACAGGGCACTGGGAACGCTTTTCCAGGGACTGGACTCGGTCGAACGAGCCCTGGTCCGCAGGCCCTACGTGCTGGGTGACCAGCTGACAGCCGCCGACGTCCAGCTGTGGGTGACGCTGCTGCAACTGGACACCGTCCACCGCTGGCACCTGGACGCCGGCGCGGTGCACCGCATCACCGACCACCCGCACCTGTGGGCATACGCCCGCCGTCTCGCGGAGCACCCCGCCTTCGCCGCGCATCTCGATCTGAACGGCATCGCGCTACGACACCACGCGCACTGCCGTGGCCGGGAAGCGGCGGGCGCGGCGGTGAGGATCCTGGACTGGGCACCGGAGCACACGGTGCAGGCCCCACGCGGACCCCTGGACCCGGTCCGGCAGACAGGCTGCCCCCAGGGATGAGGGCGAACTCCCACGCCGGCCGCGTGAGCGGCAGCGTTGCGCCGATGGTGTCCGGTTCAATCCCCTGGCTCCCGGGCCGGTGGTGACGCGAAAGTCGTAGTGCGGGTCCAGCGCGGCCAGGCGGTCGCACGCTTGTCGGAGCCGCGCGGCCGTGTCAATGGGCGGGACGTGGCTCCGTGCGATCTCCTGAAGCAGGCGTCCCAGCTCCGCGTGATGGTCGGCGAAACAGAACCGGCGCACAGCCGGGTGCTCGGCCGGTCGGGCCTTGATCCAGGTGGCCCCGCGCCGCGAAAGGGGAAACGAGAACCGCTGCTGAAGGCCGCTGAACCACTTCTCCCCGGTCGGGTCGAGATCGATCGGTACGAAGACGTGGAAGCCCGTCGGGGGCCGTGAGCCGTGCGTCTCTGCCGCCGTCGCCGCCTGATCCATCGACGCGCAGGAGCCGCGGGTGCATGCAGCTGACTAGGGCGGCGACGGCCTGTCCGTAGGCCCGTGGATCTCTCGGCCACTCCACGTCACCCACGCCTGCCACCCTCCGAGGCCACGAACCGATCTGGCTGATCTCTCACGGTGACGTCGGCCACTGACAGAGCCCTGGGAGCTGGCTGTGGGACTGGACCTGGCCTGCGTCACAGGGACCAGTTGGGGACCAAACGGCATGCGCGATGCCGAACTTGACACCGCGAAGCGCCCGGTATCCGCCCTGGAAATGGGCGGTTCATCCAGATAGTCCTTGTAGCCCGCACTCCTGGGGGCCGAGGGGTCGCAGGTTCACATCCTGTCGTCCCGACGTACAACGGGCCGCAGGCCCTGCTCGGGGCCCTGCCTCGCTTCGGCGAGGCAGGGCCCTCGGTCGTTCGAGGGGCCGCCGATCGGAGGAGCCCCGCATGCGGGGGGCCGGCCCGGGCGTGAGCCTAGGGCCATGAGTATCCGTCCATGGGTGATAGTCGAGGCTCCGGACCACCGGGGGCTCCGCCGGGTCGTCGTAGGCGGTAAGACGGTGGGCAGTGCCTGGTCACCGGCCCAGCTGCGGGACATACTCGGTCGCCTCGGTTATCCGGAGGACATGGACCTGGAGGATCCGGCGTCCGTGTACTGGCGCGGGGGAGACAGCGGAGAATGGCCCGACCGCGCCGGGCGAAGGCGCACGATCCTCGTGCTGATGGTGGCGGGAATGCTCGCTTCCATGGTCCTGAACATGGTGATCGGCTGGCCGGACGCCCTCGGCGCCCTCACTTTCGCGCAACGAATAACCGGGTCCCTGATTGTTCTGTCCGCTGTGGTGCAGGGAGCGGCGGTGATCGCGATGTTCGACTACTGGAGGAGGCGACAGCACAGAATTTCCGGGGCGGTCGCCCTGCTGGGGGTGCTTATCGCGTTCGCCACCGACGGTCTTCTGCTGTTGATATGGTTCGACGAAAAAGAATACACGCCTTATCTGCTGGTTTTCATGCCTCTTCTGGGATGGTCCCTGTGGGCGCTCTGGCTCCTCGTGCGGGAGAGGGCGTGGGAGGGGACCCCGCGACCGAAGACGTTTGCGGCCGGAGTGGTCGTCACAGCGGTTCTGACCGCCGTGAGCCTGGCGTACTCGACCATGTACCAGCCTGCGGCGGCACCTACACACTTCGTTCTGAAGGCAGAATTCGGCGAGCCGCAGGCCGACCACAGGAATCCGTTCGTACATGTCCCGCTGAAGTTCTACATGAAGAACGACGGAGGAATCCCGGTCTACATCATCAACAACAACTTCACCGTGTACGGCAGGGTCGCCGAGCCCTCTGGGGGCGAGGACCGGCTCAAGGAATGGAGAGCGAGTCTGGACGAGAAACACGAGGAGGACGCCGAACGCTACGTCAACCGGTTGAGATTCACCAAAGTGAGCAGTGGGCGTCTTTATCACCCGGGTTACTCGCTCGATGTCGGGCAAGAATATTCCATGGAGCGCGTGGTCCAGATACCGGTGAGCGCCGAGTTCGACACGGTGAACGTCGACCTGCAGATCACGTACATGAGGAAGGACCGTGGGAAAATCGACGTGGCTCAGTTCCGGCGCGCGCACCGTTCGTGGGACAAGAAGGAAGGCCGGTACTACTGCCGTCCGGAAAAATGTGGAGAAGAGCTCTACTACCACGGCAGGGTGCGGCACAACAACAACCTTGTCAATGTGACGCGCAAGCCGCGTTACGTGACGGCGGTCTGGTCCCCCGGAGGAACTCCCATGTACTCCATTTCGTCGTTCCACTTCGAGGGCTCGGTCGAGAGTTCGGAAGAGAGGAGGGACGTGGAAAGGTATGACGTCTCGACGGCTTACGCCGACACGGCGGTTCCCGTCGCGGAACTGCTGAGAGCGGTCGGAGACTGACCGGGGCGAGTTCCTACGCCTCCTCCTCGGCCATCTGGAGCCAGGTCCCGGCCTCCACCCCCTGCCGGTCGAGGTGCAGAGCCGACTGCAGGCAGTGAAGACCCGGAACGCCGAGGGTGCCGAACAGCTCGTCCGCCGGTACGACGTGGTCGAGCCCCGTGATGAGCCGTGCGACCTCGATCGGGGCGTTGTCGTACTTGTTGTTCTGCAACTGGGCCTGGACGTCGAGGGCGTCGGACCCGGATTCCTCGGCCTTCCAGTAGTCCTTCACCCCTTCGCTGTTCCAGCGTGCGGGAACCATTTCCTCGAGGCCCTGGGTGAGACTGCGCTCGGAGACGGATCCGAAGATGGCGTTGGTGCAGACTTCGGCCGACTCGCCGAGCGGCGCATCCGGCAGGCCCTGGGCCAGGGCGACCCTCTTCAGCTGCTCGTTCAACCGGGCGAGCTGTTCGTCCGCTTCCCTCCGGGCTTCTTCCCGGTCCTCGTCCGACACCGTGGGATCGCTGCTGTCCTGCAGTGAGGAACTGGCTTCGTCCGCGGTCTGCGCGAGACCGATCCGATTCCCCTCGGACGTCTCGGACCGGCCGGTGGTCTCCAGCGCGACGCCTATCGTCGCCGCGTCCTGGCGGGGCTGCTGCGCGGCGCCGCTCCCCCTCTTCGCCGAGCTCTCACCCGGCGCCGGGTACGAGTCTTCGTCCGGCACCAGGACCTGGTACACCTGGTTGATGCTGTTGACCAGATGCTCCCTCGGTTCCTGCGGCGTCCCGGAGGCGCCGATCAGGTCCAGGACAGAGGTGCACCTCCGCACGGTCAGGATGGTCACGGCCCGCTCCTCGGCCGGAACGCTCGGGTCGCTGACCGTGTCCAACGCGGAAACCATCCGTTTCACGACCCCAATCAGCTTTTCCCGCACCTCGGCGGGTGTCCCGGGGTCATTGATCACATCCAGTGCGGCGGCGATGTCCTGTGCGCTCTCGATGACTCCCTCCCTCTCCTGCGGTGGCACATCCGGGGCTCCCACCGTCTCCAGGACGTCAGTCAGTCGCGTCACGCTCGACGTCAGTTCTTCAGGAGCTTCCGCTATTTTCTGATTCAGTTCTTCAGTTACTTTTTCAATTTCTTTCTCCTGGTCCGTGACGGGATCGGGCATCGTCGGAGGCGAATCCTCTCCGGGGTCGGGTGACTGATCGGGGTCCGATGTTCCGTCCGTTCCCTGCGTATCACTCGGCGAGGTGTCGTCCGGCCCCGTCGGCCCCGTCGGCCCCGTCGGCCCCGTCGGCCCCGTCGGTTCTGTCGGCCCCGTCGGTTCCGTCGGCGGAGATTCCGTGGGTGTCGGCTCCACCGTCGGGGTGGCCGGAGAAGGCGTCGTCCGGGCGGGTATTCCCAGCGTGATTCCGTCGCCGGCGTGAGACGCGGCCGCGGCAGCCGTCAGACTTGCGGGAAACACGAGCGTCGCAGCCACGACGGATGCGCTGACAGCGCGTGATACATGTCGCCGAGTGGATGTGGCCATGAGGATTCCAGATGCGGTTGGCCTCGTACTGCGTCCCTCTCACGCGCTCTGTCCTTTTGCGGCGGCGCTGCGGAGAGATTGACAGGTGAATCGGGCGATATGGGGCCGATGTAATTCCACTCTTCACCCGCACGGCACGCCCCGCAACGCGGGGCCTCGCTGCCGCCGACACCCGCCGGAACCCGCCCGCCCACCCCGTCGTCGATGCCGTGCACCCCCGCCGCAGGGCTCGGCCGCGGTCATCACCGACCGCACGGACGCCGTGTGAACACCAGGCGTGGCGTGGGCCGGGAACGCCGCCCTCCCCCGAAGGCGACGTCCCCGGCCGCTCCCCCGGCGCCGGACTGTGGCTCGGATCTCCGCGGACGGCCGTCGCGTGCCGTCACCAGCACATGACCGCCGTCTCGCCCGGCCCCCACGCGGAGTACAGGCGGACACGGACGTAATAGCGGCGGCCCTTGACCAGCCGGGCCGCGATGGCCGCGTCGTGCGCGGTTCCCCCGTCGTCGTGGCCGGCGAGGAAGCGGGGCTCCCCGTCCCGCTCCTCGAAGAGCACGACGACCCGGTCGGCCTCGCCGAAGGTGCCCACCGTGTAGTCGCGGGTCTCCGGCGGATCGATACGGAAGTCCGCCTGCTCACCGGGGCCCAGACCCAACGGCACCGAACGGAACGGCACCAGCGGGGGCGGCCGCGGCGGATCGGCCGGCGGGTACCGGCGGAGCACGAACTCCTTGTCGGCGGGGGAGAGGGTGCCGGACGGGTACACACCCCCGTGGTACTGCTCCGGCTCCAGGATCAGCCCCGGCGGCAACGCGTACTGCATGATCGACTGCGGGTCCCAGACGGAGCTGTTGACCTCGTCCGGGCCGAGCCTGCGCAGGATGTTGTGGTAGGTCCTGTCCCGGCTCCAGTGGTTCGGCGGGCCCGCCAGCTCGGCGTACACGGCCTCGTCGTCCCAGTGGATGCCGGCGTACGGGCTCTGGTGCTCGTGCAGCATGCCCAGCACGTGCCCGATCTGGTGCAGGGCGGTGGCGCGTTCCCCCGGCGCGGTCAGGTCCCAGCCGAAGTTCATGGTGCGCTCGTGCACACCGACGCGGAGCGCGTCCCTGCCCACGGCCGACCAGGTGCCGTCACCGAGCTGGAACCCGATGCGCAGCTCCGCCTCGGTGCGGTCGCGGACCTCGGTGAACGTCAGGCCCAGCCCGAGCCCCCGCCACTCCTCGAAGCACTCGCGCACGACGTCCTGCTGCTCCTCGGCCCCGCCCCACGGAACCCACCGGGTCCGCCCGGTTCCGGGAACGGCGATCTCCGATCCCGCGGTGTCGCCGGAGAAGCAGTAGTGCAGCACGGTGCCGTTGACCCACAGCCGCCGCCCGCCGATCAGCGCGCCGAGCCGCTCGGCGGCCAGGCCCGGCGGATACGCGGGGGCCGGCTGCGGCGGCAGCGAGCAGTGGCGGACGGTCATGGATCACAGACTGCCGTGCGGTGCGGCCGGGCGCCTGAGTCGGGGTCTGCTCAAGTGGCCCTGTATCAGGCTTGAGTAGCCGTGCTCCTGTTCTCGTGACGACTTCGCGACGGGATGCCACCGGGCCGCACGAGCCGAACGGGAAGGAGGCGACGACCCTTCGGCCGCCCTGGCCGTTCACCGGCCGGGAGGGCGAACTCGACCTGGTACGACGCTCGCTGACCGGCGCGGGGCGCGGGCTCGTGGTGACCGGACCGGCGGGACGGGGCAAGACCCGGCTCGTCACCGAGGCGGTGCGGGGCACCGACTGCGCCCGCGTCACCGGGACGCCGGGGACCCGGCACCTGCCCTTCGCCGCCTTCGCCCCGCTGCTGCCCGAGCCCGCCACCCTGCACCACGCCCTGCGGCGGCTCTCCGGTGTGCGCACGCTGTTCGTCGACGACGCCCATCTGCTCGACGACGCCTCCGCCGCCCTGCTCCACCAGCTCGCCGTGCACGGACGCACCCGGCTGCTGGTCGTCGTCGCCGACGGCGAGCCGGTGCCCGCCGCCGTGTCCAGGCTGTGGACCGGGGAACTACTGCCCCGGCTCGCCCTGCCGCCGCTGCCCCGGGAGGACACCGCGCGACTGCTCGCGACGGGCACGGACCCCGCCCCGGAGCCGCTCACCGCGAACCGGCTGCACCGGATGTGCGACGGGGACCTGCGGCTGCTGCGGGACCTCCTGGACGCGGTACGCGAACACGGCCGGCCCACCGGGGCACCGGGCACCTGGCGATGGCGCGGTCCGCTGCCCCTGACCCCGGCCGTACGCGAACGCACCGCCCACCTCCTGGACCGCGCCCGCCCCGAGGAGCGCGAGACGCTCGACCGCCTCGCCTTCGCCGAACCCCTGCCGCTCGACGGCGACGACCTCGACCTCACCGTCCTGGAACACCTGGAGAGCGCGGGCCTGGTCCGCGTCGACGACCAGGGCGGTGTCCGCCTCGCCCACCCCCTGCACGGCCCGCTCCTGAGAGCCGCCGCCGGCCGGCTGCGCGCCCGCCGGCTCGCCCGCACACCCGGGGACTGCGCCCCCGCCCTGGAGGCCGAGTCGGCGGAACTGACCCGGCGGATCGAACGGGCCGACGTGGCGGCGGTCCCGGCCCCCGTCGGAGACTGGCTCGTGGGCGAGGGGGCACCGGTCCCGGCCGGGTACGCGGCCCTGCGCGCCCGGTACGCGCGGCTGCGCGGCGCACTGCGGGAGGCGGCCGCATGGGCGCGCGAGGGCCTGCGCACCGCCCCCGCCGACCCGGCCTGCCGCACCGAACTCACCCTCGCGGAGGGGACCCCGGAGGCGTACGGCGACCCGTACGACGCCGTACGCCTCGGCACCCCCGAACGGGCCGCCGGCCGGCTCACCGGCGTCTTCGCCGACCACGCCGACGCCCTCGCGCGGGCCGACGGGCCCGCACTGGACCGGGTGGGCGAGGAGTTCGAGCGGCGGGGCTTCCTGCTGTTCGCCGCGGAGACGCACGCGCAGGCCGTCTCCGCCCACCGGGAACCGCACGCCGCCCGCACCGCGCGCACGCGTGCGGCCGCTCTCGCCCGCCGCTGCGAGGACGCCCGCACGCCCGCGCTCGCGGGACTGGTTCTCGGTGACCTCACCGCACGTCAACGGCAGATCGTCACGCTGGCCGCGGAGGGGCTGAGCAACCGGCAGATCGCGGAACGCCTCACCCTTTCCGTTCGCACGGTCGGAAATCACCTGTACGGGGCGTACACCCGGCTGGGCACCGTCTTGCCTCGTCAGACCGCCTGACGGCGCGGGGATCATTCTTCGTCGGCGGGATCACGCCGCCCCGAACGCGGTGAAGGCCCACCCCGTGGCCCGGTGCAGCGCGTCGGCCGGAAGGCCGGCACGGGCGTCACGCAAGGCCTCCGCCAAGGACAGGCCGGTGTCGAGGGCCTTGTGGAGGGCCACCATGAGGGGGACCACCGCCGCGTCGTTGACGGGGGCGCTGCACGCCACCACCCCCGCCGTGCCCAGCGGCAGCAACGCCGTGACCAGACCGAGAAGTTCGTCGGCGCCCACCGTGGCGAACCGCGCGGTGTCGCAGCAGGACAGGATGATGCGGTACGGGCTGCGGTCCAGCCGCTCGAAGTCGTGCACGATCAGCGGGCCGTCGGCCATCCGCAAGGAGGAGAACAGCGGGCCGTCCGCACGGAACGTGCCGTGCGCGGCGATGTGCGCCAGCCCCGCCCCGTCCAGCTCACGCAGCACGCGCGGCACCGTCGCGTCGTCGTACTCCAGGACGGTCGCACCGCCGTAGCGGCCGGCCAGCTCGGGCACCTCCGCGCCGCCCGTCGCGAGACCCGGACCGCGCACCAGCACCTGGCGCTCCCCGGGCGGCGGCACCGTCTCCTTCGCGCGCAGCCAGCTGCTCGCCGACGGCGACACGCTCAGCACCCGCTCCCGCAGCGAGGGCAGCAGCGCCCACGGCACCCGGTGCAGCCGTCCCGGCGGCACGATCACCACCGGGCCGTCACCGAGATGTGCCGCGGCCGGACCGAGCAGCAGCTCCTCCAGCCGGCGGCCCGCCGCCTCCACCACCGGCAGCCGCGCCTGCGCCCCCGGATGGGCCAGCCGCCGCAGCCCCGCCTGCACGTGCTCGGCCTCGGTCTCCGCCGCCGCCAGCAGCCCGGCCTCGAACCGCCGCACCCTGCCCTGCCCGCACAGCAGCACCTGCACCCGTCCGTCGAGCACGGCCAGTTCCACCAGCTGTCCGTCGTCGCTGTCGCCCAGCCGCGCGAGCAGCCGGCCGACGTCGAAGCCGTCCTCGTCGCCGGGGGCCTCGCCGCGCATGTGCAGCGTCCGGGAACGGATCTCCCGCTCCAGCCGCCGCTGTTCCCGCTCCAGCGCCGGCACGGGCCTGCCCTCCATGCGGGCCTCCTCCGCGCGGGCGGCGATCTCCCGGTAGGCGGTCATGCCGGTGAGCAGCGCCGGGTCGGCGGGCGGCCGGGTGGGCGGTGCGGACAGCGCGGTGGCCCGCCAGCGTTCGTTCCACACCAGCAGCCGCCGCGGCCCGCCCGAGACCAGACTGGCCTTCTGCGCGAGCGCGGCCAGCTCCGCGCCCTGCGCGGTGGCGCGGGCCCGCAGCTCCGAGGCGCCCAGCGTCATCCGGTGGTCGTCGAGCACGTCGAGACCGCGCCGGCAGGCCTCAAGGACGCCCCGCGCGGAACCGGCGGCCCGGGCCCGCAGCGCCTGCGCCGCCCAGCCCGTCATCCGCGCGAGCGGCGGCCCGCCGTGTCTGCTCCGCGCGGCGACCGCGAGATGCCGCTCCGCGTCCGCCGTCCAGCCCAGCTCCAGCGCGATCCGGCCGGCGAGCAGGGACGCCTCCGGGGCGGCCGGGGCACCGAGCGCGGCCAGCTTCTCCGCCACCGCCGCCGCGTCCGCGACCAGCCGGCCCGAACCGCGCCCGGCCGCGTGCCGGGCCCCGATCAGCACCAGCCGCGCGTGCGCCTCCCACCAGGTGCGCCGCTGCCCCGAGAACAGCCGCACCGCGAGCGCCGCGCGGGCGATCGCGGTCCCCGGCTCATCGGCCAGCCGGGCCGCCCGCGCGGCGGCCAGCAGCAGTTCCGCCCTGCGCGTGGACTGCCCGCCGATCCCGTCCAGCGCCCGCAGCGCCGCGTCCGCCTCGGCCAGCGCCTCCGCGGCGAGACCGGCCGCCATCAGCACCTCGCAGCGCCGGATGTTCAGCATGAACGTCGGCGTGCCGAGCTTGGCGTACCGCTCCTCCGCCTCGTCGAGCAGCCGCAGCGCCGCCGGGACGTCGCCCGCGCGGAACGCGGCCAGCCCCCTGCTCTCCACCGCGTCCGCCTTGTCGTGCTCCTGCCCTGTGGTGTCCCACAGCGCCTCGGCCGCCGTGAAGTCGGCGTTCGCCCGCTCCACCGAACCCAGCGCCAGGTGCACCGTCGCCCGCAGGGTCAGCGCCCGCGCCGTCCAGATCACGTCGTCGGCCTGCCGCAGCACGGGAATGGCCCGCCGTACGTCCTCCAGCGCCTCCTTGTGATGGCCCAGCACCCACCACGAGTACGCCCGGCGGAACAGCACCCGCGCGCGGGTGTGCCCGGTGCCGCGCTCGACGCCGCGCCCCAGCGCGTCCATGCCCTGCCGGGTGCGCCCCGCGTGCACCAGTGCGACCCCGAGCGTGGCGAGGACGTCCGCCTCCCGCTCGGCCGAGTCCGCGCGCGCCGCCCAGGCCCGGGCCCGGCGCAGATGCGCCAGGGCCAGCCGCATGTCGCCGAAGTCCCGCTGCCAGATGCCGATCACCTGATGGGCGACGGAGGCGTGCAGGGGCGGTGGACGGTCGCCCAGCACCTCTTCCGCCCTCGCCAGCGCCTCACCCGGGGCGGCGAACACCATCGGCAGCAGTTCCAGCACCGTGTCGCTTCCGGCTGTCACCCCACGATGGTAGTGGTCCGCAACCACGCCTCACAGACATGACGTTGTATCAAGCGCCCGCTCCCCGGCTCTGCATACACGACAGCTCCGCGGCACCGGCCGCCGTCGCACCAGTGGAGGACACGCCATGGCACCACAGCGATTCCGCGAGCAGTTCGCACAGATCCAGCGCTCGATGCCCGACGTGCCCCTGGCGGTGGGGCCGGACGACGCGGGCGAGTTCCTCTACGAGAAGGGCGTCGTCCTCGCCCGCGACGGCGAAGAGGCCCGCGTCGTCGAGGACACCGTGCGGCAGCACTTCACCACGTTCGCCGGCCTCACCCCGGACCAGGTGCGCCGGACGAGCCCGCGGACCAACCGCTCCGGCATCACCCGCATCCGGGTCGCCGACCCCGGCCAGGGCGACGGCAGCGGTGACCCGGCGGTCGCGGGAGCGCTGCGCGCGCTGTCGGCGGCCGAGGGCCGTGCCGGACGCCGGCTGATCAGCCGCAACCACGTGGTGTCGATCGCGGTCAACGCCTGCCCGGGCGACGAGCCCGTGCCCGTACCGCGCGGCGAGCGGCCCAACCCGGCCGCCGCCGACGCCGCGCACGACCCGGACACCGCCGTCGGCGTGCTCGTCATCGACACCGGCCTCATGCACGACCACCGCTCCTACCCGCCGCTCGCCCACACCCACGGCGACGCCCAGGTCGAGGAGTGCGGGGAGGACGGCGTCCTGAAGCAGTACTGCGGGCACGGCACGTTCATCGCCGGACTCGTCGCCGCCGTCGCCCCCAACACCGACATCACCGTCCGGGGCACGCTCAACGACGCGGGCGCCGTCCTGGAGTCCGAGTTCGGCGAGAAGCTCTTCGAGGCCGTCGACCAGGGCGGCTGGCCCGACGTCATCAGCCTCTCCGCCGGCACCTCCAACGGCCGCACCGACGGACTCCTCGGCGTCGACGCCTTCATGCGGGAGCTGCGCGAGCGGCCCACCCTGCTGGTCGCCGCCGCCGGCAACAACGCCAGCGCGACGCCCTTCTGGCCCGCCGCCTACGCCGATCTGCCCGGCTACGAGAACGCCGTGCTGTCCGTCGGCGCGCTGCGCGGGGACGGCGAGTTCGGCGCCTGCTTCAGCAACCACGGCGGCTGGGTGAAGGCCTACGCCCCCGGCGAGCGTCTCACCGGCGCCCTCACCGGCTTCGACGCGCCCGTCCCGTACGTGTACCAGCACTCCACCTACGACGCCTGCCGCTACGGCTTCAGGTACACCTGCACGTGTCACCACCCGCGCCACACCGGCGTGTTGAGCGAGGACGGCGGCTCCGGCAAGCCGGACCAGGTGATGTTCGAAGGACTCGCCCAGTGGAGCGGGACCTCGTTCGCCACCCCCGTCGCCGTCGGCATGGTCGCCGCCCACATGACCGCGCAGGGGGAGACCGACCCGCGCAAGGCCCGCCGGCAACTGCTCGACGCCACCACCGAGTACGCGCAAGTGCGCGGGGCGCACGTCCCGGCGCTCCTCCCGCCCACTTGGCGCCCCGTGCGGGTCTCACCACCCTCGGCACGGGCATGAGGACCGGAGTACTCCCCTCCACGGCGTACGATGACGTGCCGTACACGAGGGGTGGGGCCGTGGAGCGTAGTGAAGTCGGCGCGTTGGTCCGGTCCGCTGTCGACGGCGACGCGGCGGCCTGGAAGGCGATCGTGGAAGGGCTGGGCCCGCTGGTGTGGTCCGTGGTGCGCGCGCACCGGCTCTCCGACGCCGACGCGCACGAGGTCTACCAGACCGTGTGGTTCCGTTTCGCCCAGCACCTGGGGCGGATCCGGGAACCGGACAAGACGGGCTCCTGGCTGGCCAGTACCGCGCGGCACGAGTGTCTGAAGGTGCACAGGAACGCGCGACGGCTGATGCTGACGGACGATCCGCAGCTGCTGGACCAGGTCAGCGAGGACGGTGCGCCGGAGCAGTCGCTGCTGGAGGCGGAGGAGGCCGCGGCGCAGAGCGAACGCGTGCGGCGGCTGTGGCAGGAGTTCGAGGAACTGGGCGAGCGGTGCAGGCAGTTGCTGCGGGTGCTGATCGCCTCGCCGCCGCCCAGTTATCAGGAGGTGTCCGCCGCGCTCGACATCGCGGTGGGCAGCATCGGGCCGCTGCGCCAGCGCTGTCTGCGTCGGCTGCGGGCCCGGCTCGAGGCACGGGGGACGATGTGAACGACATGACCGACGACGCGGGATCCGACGCGGACTTCGACGACGGGCTGCTGGAGGAGGAACTCCGGCAGGCGGCAGCCGTCCTGGACCCGCTGCCTCCCGCCCTGCTGCAGATCGCCGTCGACGCCTACGCGCTGCACGACCTCGACGCCCGGGTGGCCGAGCTGACCTTCGACTCGCTGGTCGACGCCATCCCGGTCAGGGGCGCCACGGACGTGCCGCGCATGCTCACCTTCACCGCCGGCGAGGTGACGCTGGACGTCGAGGTGACCGCGGAGGGCCTGATGGGCCAGGTGCTGCCGCCCCGGCCGGCCCGCGTGGAGGTGCTCGGCGGCCCGCAGACCACCGTCCCGCTCACCACCGACGACCTGGGCCGCTTCACCACCGCCACCCCGCCCTCCGGCCCCTTCGCCCTGCGCCTGCGCACCGACGACGACGTGGTCGTCACGGAGTGGCTCCGCGCATGACCCCGCCGGGCCCGGAGCCGGGGGTTCGACCGGGCCGCCCCACGGGCTCCCGGCCCTTCGAGGGCACTGCGCGGCGGGCGGGCAGCCGCTGTCGCGCGGAGGGCCGGGTTCACCGCCCCCGCGGCCCCTTCCCGTTCCCGTCCTCCCGGGGGCGCCGCCCCCGGACCCCCGCCCCTCGAACGCCGGAGGGGCTCATATGCGCCGGTGTCAGCGGGAGGCCGCGTCGATCAGGGTGGCGAGTGCCGAGGCGAGGCGGGACAGGCCCTCTCCCGCGGGGCCGCCCGGCTCGGTCATGTAGGTGTCCCGGCGGATCTCCACCATCAGGGCGGACACCTCCGCCCGCTTGCCGTAGAACTCCAGCGGTACGTACGTCCCGGCGAACGGGCTGTCCAGCCCCGTCTCCCCGCACGGCGCGAACGCCTCCCGGGCGGCGGCGAGCAGCCCGGGCGGGGTGTGGAAGGAGTCGGTGCCCAGGCAGACCTCCGGCCGCGGACCGTCGCCGTGCAGCTCGTAGGGCAGCGGGGCGCTCGGGTACGAGTGCACGTCGATGATCACGGCCCGGCCGGTCGCCGCGAGCCGGCCGGCGACGGCCTCCGTCATCGCCCGCGCGTACGGGCGGAAGTACCGCTCGATCAGCGGCCCGGCGTCGAACCCGTCGGGCCGCAGCACGTCCTCGTGCGTGGTCCGCGTGTAGACCGCGCCCATGCCGACGGCCAGCATCTCCTCCCGCTCGTCCGGGAACCGCTCGGGATCGACGACCAGCCGCGACAACCGGTTCACGAACCGCCACGGCGCGACCCCGGCCGCCCGGGCCGCCGCCTCGGCGATCGCCGCGGTGTGCGAGTCGGTGATGTGATCGAGCTCCCGCTCGAGACCGGCAGCGTCCAGCACGATCCCGGACCGCACATCCTCCGGTATCTCCCGCGCGGAATGCGGCACGTGCAGGATCACGGGGGAGTCCGGATCACCGGAAAGGAACGCGAAGGACGACGACACATCGGTCATGCAGTTGCTCCAAAGGCATGGTCAGTGGTTCACGACATGATCGACCGTGCCATACGGCACTGACAACGCCCACCGCCGAAGGACCCGAGGACCGCCATGCCGATCAGCAACGAGCAGGTGACCGCCCACCCGTTCCTGCGCGCCCTGTACCGGGACGCCTACTACCCCGACCACGTCGTGGACCGGGGCCGGGCCGTCCTGCTCGCCCTCTGCGAGCGCGTCGAGGCGGAGCGCCCCGCCGACCTCACCGCGCTCTACGCCCTGACCCATGCCGCCACCGAGGAGTTCAACGACCTGCAGGCCGTCTTCGAGGAGGCGGGCAGCGAGATCGAGACGGTGGCCCGGGAGGAGATAGCCGAGGAGTTCCGGTTCGTCGCCCGGGCCTACGGCTTCGCGGACGCCGACGTCGAGGAGCTGATCGCCCCGCGCGATTGGTGAGCCGACCCGCGGCGAGGACGGCTCCGCCCCGGCCGGGCGCATGGCCGGCCGGGGCGGAGCACCAAGGGGTTGTTCGCGTCAGCTCAGGGACGCCAGCGCCTCGTTCCACGTGGTGGACGGACGCATGACCTCGGCGGCCTTGGCCGGGTCGGGCTGGTAGTAGCCGCCGATCTCGACCGGCTTGCCCTGGACGGCGTTCAGCTCCTCGACGATCGTCGCCTCGTTGGCGGTGAGCGTCTCGGCGAGCGGCGCGAACGCCTTCGCCAGGTCCGCGTCGTCGCTCTGCGCGGCCAGCTCCTGCGCCCAGTACAGGGACAGGTAGAAGTGGCTGCCGCGGTTGTCGATGCCGCCGACGCGACGGGTCGGGGACTTGTCCTCGTTGAGGAAGGTCGCCGTGGCGCGGTCCAGGGTGTCGGCGAGGACCTTGGCGCGGGCGTTGCCCGTGGCCTCGGCGTACTGCTCCAGGGACGGCACCAGCGCGAAGAACTCACCGAGCGAGTCCCAGCGCAGGTAGTTCTCCTTGACCAGCTGCTGCACGTGCTTCGGCGCGGAGCCGCCGGCGCCCGTCTCGAACAGGCCGCCGCCCGCCATCAGCGGGACGACCGACAGCATCTTGGCGCTGGTGCCCAGCTCCAGGATGGGGAAGAGGTCGGTCAGGTAGTCGCGCAGCACGTTGCCGGTGACGGAGATCGTGTTCTCGCCGCGGCGGATGCGCTCCACCGACAGCTTGGTCGCCTCGACCGGGGACAGGACGCGGATGTCCAGACCCTCGGTGTCGTGCTCCGGCAGGTACTGCTCGACCTTGGCGATCAGGTTGGCGTCGTGGGCGCGGGTGGCGTCCAGCCAGAACACCGCCGGGTCGCCGGTGGCCCGGGCGCGGGTGACGGCCAGCTTCACCCAGTCGCGGATCGGGGCGTCCTTGGTCTGGCAGGCGCGGAAGATGTCACCGGCGGACACGGCCTGCTCGATGAGGACGTCGCCGTCGCCGTCGACCAGGCGGACCGTGCCCGTGGTGGGGATCTCGAAGGTCTTGTCGTGGCTGCCGTACTCCTCGGCCTTCTGCGCCATCAGACCGACGTTCGGGACCGAGCCCATGGTGGACGGGTCGTAGGCGCCGTTGGCGCGGCAGTCCTCGATCACGGCCTGGTACACGCCGGCGTAGCTGGAGTCCGGCAGCACCGCGAGGGTGTCGGCCTCCTGGCCGTCCGGGCCCCACATGTGGCCGGAGGTGCGGATCATGGCCGGCATGGAGGCGTCGACGATGACGTCCGAGGGGACGTGCAGGTTGGTGATGCCCTTGTCGGAGTCGACCATCGCCAGCGCCGGGCCCTCGGCGAGCTCGGCGTCGAAGGACGCCTTGATCTCGGCGCCCTCGGGCAGGGCCTCCAGACCCTTGTAGATGCCGCCCAGGCCGTCGTTCGGGGTCAGGCCGGCCGCGGCGAGCTTGTCGCCGTACTGCGCGAAGGTCTTCGGGAAGAAGGCGCGCACCACGTGGCCGAAGACGATCGGGTCGGAGACCTTCATCATCGTGGCCTTCAGGTGCACGGAGAACAGCACGCCCTCCTGCTTGGCGCGGGCGACCTGCGCGGTCAGGAACTCGCGCAGCGCGGCGACGCGCATCACGGAGGCGTCGACGACCTCGCCCTTCAGGACGGGCACGGACTCGCGCAGCACGGTGGTGGAGCCGTCGTCGCCCTTGAGCTCGATGCGCAGCGCGCCGTCCTCGGCGATCACGACGGACTTCTCGGTGGAGCGGAAGTCGTCGACGCCCATGGTCGCGACGTTCGTCTTCGACTCGGGGCTCCAGGCGCCCATGCGGTGCGGGTGGGTCTTGGCGTAGTTCTTCACCGAGGCGGGGGCGCGGCGGTCGGAGTTGCCCTCGCGCAGCACCGGGTTGACGGCCGAGCCCTTGACCTTGTCGTAGCGGGCGCGGATGTCGCGCTCCTCGTCGGTCTTCGGGTCGTCCGGGTAGGCCGGAAGCGCGTAGCCCTGGCCCTGCAGCTCGGCGATCGCGGCCTTGAGCTGCGGGATCGACGCCGAGATGTTCGGCAGCTTGATGATGTTGGCCGCCGGCGTCTTTGCCAGCTCACCGAGCTCCGAGAGGGCGTCCGGGATGCGCTGGTCCTCGGCCAGGTACTCCGGGAACAGGGCGATGATGCGCCCGGCCAGCGAGATGTCACGCGTCTCCACGGTGACACCCGCCTGCGAGGCGTACGCCTGGACCACCGGCAGGAAGGAATACGTTGCCAGGGCCGGGGCCTCGTCAGTGTGCGTGTAGATGATGGTCGAGTCAGTCACCGGGTGCTCCGCTCCACGTCTGCAACATTGCTCGACATCAAGATATCTCGTGATCGACCGGGGCTCGACAGGGGTCCGCGCCGACTTCCGGCCGACCTCCCGCCACGGCCCTTCGGCGCGGCGGGAGATCGCCCGGGACGGTGGGTTCAGATCGGCCGGGCGGTGGTCATGTCGTCCGGCGCGGAGTCCGTCACGGAGTCCGCGCCGCGCTGCTGGGGGAAGACTACGGAGCCCTGCTGGAGCGCCACCGTCCGCGCCGGCGACGGGATGCGGATGCCCTCCTCGCGGTAGCGGCGGTGCAGGCGCTTGATGAACTCGTGCTTGATCCGGTACTGGTCGCTGAACTCGCCGACGCCCAGGATGACGGTGAAGCCGATGCGGGAGTCCCCGAAGGTGTGGAAACGCACCGCGGGCTCGTGCTCCGGCACGGCGCCGGTGATCTCCGTCATCACCTCGGCGACGACCTCCTTCGTCACCTCCTCCACCTGCTCCAGGTCGCTGTCGTACGACACCCCGGCCTGCACCAGGATGGTCAGCTGCTGCTCGGGACGCATGAAGTTGGTCATGTTCGTCTTGGCGAGCTGCGCGTTCGGGA
The DNA here is from genome assembly GCF_040646935.1 of Streptomyces sp. NPDC044984. Classification (NCBI taxonomy): domain Bacteria; kingdom Bacillati; phylum Actinomycetota; class Actinomycetes; order Kitasatosporales; family Streptomycetaceae; genus Streptomyces; species Streptomyces sp. NPDC044984. The sequence continues at coordinate 28,784 of NZ_JBEZBE010000045.1, read as the reverse complement.
TGACCACCAGGTTGTTGGACAGGTTGCGGACGGTCGTCTGGCGCCAGTTGATGTCCTCGACGTAGCCCTCCTCGCCGCTGCTCAGCTGGATGTAGTCCCCGGGCTGCACGGTCTTGGAGGCGAGGATGTGGATGCCCGCGAACAGGTTGGCGAGCGTGTCCTGCAGCGCCAGCGCGACCGCCAGACCGCCGACGCCGAGGGCGGTGAGCATCGGGGCGATCGAGATGCCCAGCGTCTGCAGCCCCACCAGGAAACCGATCGCCAGGACCAGGATCCGGGTGATGTTCATGAAGATGGTCGCCGACCCGGCGACACCGGAGCGGGACTGGGTGACCGAGCGCACCAGCCCCGCCACCACCCGGGCCGCCGAGATCGTCGCGGCGAAGATGACCAGCAGGGTCAGCACCTGGTTGACGTTGTGCTGCACGGTCCGGGTCAGCGGCAGCGCCGCCGCCGCGGAGGCCGCGCCGCCCGCGATCGCCGCCCACGGCGCGATCATGCGCAGCGCGTCCACGAGGACGTCGTCCCCGCGCCAGCGGGTGCGGTCCGCGTGCCGGCCCAACCAGCGCAGCAGCATCCGCAGCAGGAACGCCGCCAGCAGGCCGGCCGCGAGGGCGATGCCGGCGTACAGCAGGTCGTGGCCGGTGAGCGCGCGGGTCACCGCTCACCCCCGGCGAACGCCCTGGCCGACGGCCGTATGTGAAGTCGTGTCACGTGTCGTCACCTGCTCGATCTCTACGGGATGTACATCGCGCCGGCCGTCCCTGACCCGCGGCCGGCGCGATCGCTCATCCTGCCGTATTCCGCAGGGCAGTTCGTACCACGCCCGGACGCGCGGGCCCGTGCACGGGCCGAGGCCCGGAACCCGCTGGTCAGATCACCTTCAGCCGCACCAGCGCGCCCAGGGTCAACGCCCCCGGCAGCAGCGGCAGCCACACCGTGATGATCCGGAAGACCAGCACCACCGCCGTGGCCACCGCGGCGGCCCCGCCCACCGCCACCAGCGCCACGATCAGCACCGCCTCCACCGAGCCGATCCCGCCCGGAGTGGGCACCAGCGCCACCGCGACCGTCGCCGCCAGATACGCCACCGCCATGTGGGCCGGCGGCACCGCCAGCCCGAACGCCAGCCCCACCAGCACCAGCGCGGCCGCCTGCAGCGCGGGGAAGGCCAGCGCCCCGCCCCACAGCGCCAGCGCCCGGGAGGGCAGGGCGTGCACCGACCGCGCCTCGCCCAGCGCCGTCCGCAGGAACGACCGCACCACCGACCGCAGCCGCCGTACGGCGGCGAGCACGACCGCCGCGACGGCCACCACCGCACCGGCCGCGAGCAGCAGCGGGCCGAACCACCCCGCGGGCAGCAGGGAGCCGAACCGCAGCGCGCCGGGGAACGCCACGAGCAGGGCGGCCAGCAGCCCCACCCGGCCGACGGACTCCGCCAGCAGATACAGCGCCAGGGCGGCCGAGGAGCGGGCCGCCGGCAGCCCGCACACCGTCATGAACCGCAGATTGACCGCGCTCGCGCCCAGCCCGGTCGGCAGCAGGTGGTTCGCGGCGCCCGCCGCGAACTGGGTGGCCAGCAGCCGCCGCGCGGGCAGCCGTTCGGGGACCGCGCCCTGCCGGGTGCACGCGGCCGCCACCCAGGTCAGACAGGTGGCGCCGGCCGCGGCGAGCAGCCAGGGCCACCGGGCGGTCCCCAGCTGACCGAACCCCTCGGCCAGCACCGACCGGTGCCGCACCGCGACCACGGTCACGAGCAGCAGCGGCAACACCATCAGGATCCGGCGGATCGTCCCCGTCACAGCCACCGAGCCTGACCGCCGCGCACCAACGGCGGGTTGCCCCGGCCCGGACGTCCGCTTACGGCCGGGCAGCGGCCGGGGGAGCGGGACCGGGCCGCCCTTGACCTCAATCATGCTTGAGGTTCTACCTTCGGGTGCATGAGCATGGAGACCACAGCGTGGACACAGCTGCGCGGCGTCATGACCGCGGAGGACGAGCACCGCCCCCTCACCAGGGCGACACTGCACCGGATCGGCGCCTTCGCCCGCCCCCACCGCCGCCGACTGACCCTGGTCGTGCTCCTCGGCACGGCGACCGCGGCGCTCGCCGTCGCCACCCCCGTGCTCGCCGGGCGCGTCATGGACACCATCGTCTCGGGCGGCGACGGGGGCACGGTGGTCCGCCTGGCCCTGCTCATCGCGCTGATCGCGGTCGTGGAGGCGGCGCTCGGCGTGCTCGGCCGCAGACTCTCGGCGGCCCTCGGGGAGGAACTCATCCTCGACCTGCGGACCGCGGTCTTCGACCACGTGCAGCGGATGCCGGTCGCGTTCTTCACCCGCACGCGTACGGGGGCGCTCGTCTCCCGTCTCAACAACGACGTCATCGGCGCCCAGCAGGCCTTCAGCACCGTCCTGTCGACCGTGGTCGGCAACCTGGTCACCCTCGTGCTCGCCCTCGCCGTGATGCTCACCCTGTCCTGGCAGATCACCCTGCTCGCGCTGGTCCTGCTGCCGGTGTTCGTGGTCCCGGCCCGCCGCATGGGCCGCCGCATGGCCGGGATGCAGCGCGAGGCCGCCGCCCTGAACGCGGCCATGGGCACCCGTATGACCGAGCGGTTCTCCGCACCCGGCGCCACCCTGGTCAAGCTGTTCGGACGCCCCGAGGAGGAGTCCGCCCAGTTCGCGCTGCGCGCCCGCCGGGTGCGGGACATCGGCGTCCGCACGGCCACGGCGCAGACGGTGTTCATCACCGCGCTGACCCTCGTCTCCGCCCTCGCCCTCGCCCTGGTCTACGGCCTCGGCGGCCGGCTCGCCCTCGGCGGCACCCTGGAGCCGGGCGCCGTCGTGGCGCTGGCGCTGCTGCTGACCCGGCTGTACGCGCCGCTCACCTCGCTCGCCGGGGCACGGGTGGAGGTGATGAGCGCGCTGGTCAGCTTCGAGCGGGTCTTCGAGGTCCTGGACCTCGAGCCGCTCATCAGGGAGAGGCCGGACGCGCGCGAGGTGCCCGAGGGTCCGGTCTCCGTCGAGTTCGACGACGTCCGCTTCGGCTACCCGTCCGCCGACAAGGTCTCCCTGGCCTCCCTGGAGGAGGTCGCGTCCCTCGACCCGCGCGGGGGCGACGAAGTCCTGCACGGCATCTCCTTCCGCGCCGAACCCGGGCGGACCGTCGCCCTCGTCGGCTCCTCCGGCGCGGGCAAGTCGACCATCGCCCAGCTGCTGCCACGGCTGTACGACGTCGACGCCGGCGCCGTGCGCGTGGGCGGCGTCGACGTCCGCGACCTGACCGCCGCCTCCCTGCGCGCCACGCTCGGCATGGTCACCCAGGACGGTCATCTCTTCCACGACACGGTCCGCGCCAATCTGCTGCTGGCCCGGCCGGACGCGGGCGAGCCCGAGCTGTGGGACGCCCTGCGCCGCGCCCGCCTCGACGACCTGGTACGGGCCCTGCCCGACGGCCTGGACACGGTGGTCGGCGAACGCGGCTACCGGCTCTCCGGCGGCGAACGCCAGCGCCTGACCATTGCGCGGCTGCTGCTGGCCCGTCAGCGCGTCGTCATCCTCGACGAGGCCACCGCCCACCTGGACAACACCTCCGAGGCGGCCGTGCAGGAGGCGCTCACGGAGGCGCTGGAGGGCAGGACGGCGGTGGTGATCGCCCACCGGCTGTCCACCGTCCGCGCCGCCGACCTCATCCTGGTCGTCGAGGCCGGCCGGATCGTGGAACGCGGCACGCACGAGCGGCTGCTGGCCGCCGACGGCCGCTACGCCGAGTTGTACCGCACCCAGTTCGAACGGCAGTCGGAGGAGACGGTGGCGGCGTAGAGGCGGTGTCGGGCGGAGGGTGCGGACCACCCCCGGGTGGCCCGCACCCTTCGCCCGCACCCTCCGGCCGTCCCTCCCGCCCGCTCCTACCGTGCCCGCGTGGCGGCCCCGGCCCGGTCCGGGCGCTCCGTGGCGCCGGACTCCGTCCGCCCGGAACCGCCCCGGCCGCGACCCCGGCCGCCCCTGCCGCCGGCGGTGTGCGCGCCGAGCTCGACGGCGAGCGGCGAGGCGGTCAGGACCGACGAGTACGTGCCCACGAGCATGCCGATGAGCAGCGCGAGCGCGAAGTCGGTGAGCGAGTCGCCGCCCAGCAGGGCCAGCGCGGCCAGGATGAAGATCACACCGATACCGGTGTTGACCGTGCGGGGCACCGTCTGCAGGATCGCCCGGTTGGTGACCTGGGCCAGCGGCGCCCTGCCGTCCTTGCGCCACAGCTCGCGGATCCGGTCGAACACCACCACCGAGTCGTTCACCGAGTAACCGATCACGGTGAGCAGCGCGGCCAGGAACACACCGTCGATCGGTTTGCCCAGCCAGGCGAAGACGCCGGCCAGGATCACCACGTCGTGCGCCAGGGCGGCCACCGCGCCCGCACCGAACATCCAGCGGAACCGGAAGGCCAGGTACAGCAGCTGGGCGCCGAGCGCCAGACCGAGCGCGATCAGCGCGTTGCGCCGCAGCTCGTCACCGAGGCTCGGGCCGATCAGCTCGTCGCGGACCTTCTCCGCCCCGCCGCCGACCTCCGCGACGGCGTCGGCCACCTCGACCGCCTCCGCGTTGGTCAGCTCCTCGGTGCGCACCGTCAGCCTGTCGTCACCGGAGGACTGCACGACCGCCTGCGGGAAACCGGCGTCGGCCAGCGCCTCCCGGGCCCGGTCCGGGTCGACGGCCTCACTGGTGGAGTACTCGATCAGCCGGCCACCGGTGAACTCCACACCGAAGTTCAGCCCGCGCACCGCGATGCCCGCGCCGGCGACGGCGAGCACCACGGCGGACACCGCCAGCCAGCGGCGCGGACGCCGCATCAGCTGCGGGTCGCGGCGAGTGAGGTACGTACGGACCCGGCCGATCGAGGCCAGACCGGTGACCCCGGGACGGCGGTGCACCCAGCGGCGGGCCACCGCGAACTCCGCGAGCACCCGCGTGATCACCAGGGCGCTGACCATGGACGCGAGCACACCGATGCCCAGCGTGACACCGAAGCCCTTCACCGGGCCGGACGCGAGCAGGAACAGCAGTACCGCCGCGATCAGCGTGGTGACGTTGGAGTCGGCGATGGCGCTGAACGCGCCCTTGAAACCGGCGGTCAGGGCCGAGCGGCCGCTGGGCCGGTTGCGCTTGCCGTACTCCTCCCGGGCCCGTTCGAAGACCAGCACGTTGGCGTCCACCGCCATACCGATGGCCAGCACGAAACCGGCGAGACCGGGCAGGGTCAGCGTCGCCCCGAGGGCCGCCAGACCGGCGTAGGAGATCAGGCCGTAGCAGAGCAGGGCCAGCGTGGCCAGGACGCCCATCAGCCGGTAGACCACGATGATGAAGAGCGCGGTCAGCGCGGTGCCGACGACGGCCGCCCAGGCGCTCGCCTCGATGGCCTCGGCGCCCAGCGTCGGGCCTACGGTCCGCTGCTCCACCGTCTCGACCGGCACCGGCAGGGCGCCGCCCTTGACCAGCAGGGCGAGCTCCTTGGCCTCGTCACTGGTGAAGGAACCGGTGATCTGGGTGGACCCGCCGGTGATGCCCGCGCCGCAGGCGACGGACGGGTCGACCTGCGGCGAGGAGATGATCTTGTCGTCGAGCACGATCGCGACCCGGCGCTTCGGGTCACCCGCCGGGTTGCAGGCGGCCTCACCGGTCAGCTTCGCCCAGCCCTCGCCGTCCTCGAAGTCCACGGTGACGTGCCAGCCGGCACCGCTCTGCGGGTCGAAGAGGGCCTCGGCGTCCTTCACGTCCTGGCCGGTCAGCGACGCGGCGGCCAGCCGGAGCCGTTCACCGGACTGCTCGTCGGGCAGGACGCGCTCACCCTTCTCCCCGGCCTTGCCGGACTCGGTCGCGGCACCGAGCACCGCGTGCACGGAGAGCTGCGCGGTACGGCCGAGGACGTCGGCCGCCTTGCGCGGGTCCTGCACACCGGGCAGCTCGACGATGATCCGGTTGTCCCCGGAGCGGACGATGCTCGGTTCGGCGACGCCGAGCGCGTCGACGCGGCCGCGCAGCACCTCCAGGGTGCGGTCGGTGGCCGCCCCGTCGGCCTTCACGGTTTCGGTGGAACGGGTCTCCAGCACGATCTGGGTGCCGCCCCGCAGATCCAGGCCCAGACGGACCGGAACGGTGACGGCGACGAACACGGACAGGGCGATCACGGCGAGCGCGAACAACGCCCTGACGCGGGCGGGACGTTTCACAGATGCCTCCAGCAGGCACGCGGAAGAAGGAGAAGAGGGGATCTCAGGTGCTGGAGGCCGGGGGCGGCGCGCGCCCCAGGTCCGACGGCGTGTGCGCGGCGGCGGGCGGCGCGTGCCCGGCCGCCGGCGCGGGCCGGGCCGGCCGGGGCGGGACCGGCGGCGTGTGCGCCGCGGTGAAGAGGGGATGGCCGGCGGGCACCGTCCGCTCACCGGCGTCCCGCTCCGGTCTGGTGAGCAGGGCGCGGGCACCGACGTAGGCGTCGTCGCCGTACGGACGGGTGTCGGACTCGTACGCCGACGGGGCGGGCGGGGCGGCGGGGACGGGTACCGTGCCGCCGGTGACCCCGAGGGCCAGCAGCACGGCCGCGAACGCGGCGAGGGCCGCCGCGGCGGCCCGGTACGGAAGGCGGGCGGAGCGTCCCCGCCGGGCGGCGGTCAAGGCTCGACGAGCCCGGCGCGGATGGCGTAACGGGTCAGCTCGAGGCGGTCCCGCAGCCCCAGCTTGTGCAGCAGGTTCTCGCGGTGCCGCTGCACCGTCTTGACGCTGATGAACAGCAGCTCGGCGATCTCCTTCGACGAGTGGCCCTCGGCGACGAGCTTGAGCACCTCCTCCTCGCGCGGGGTCAGCAGCTGCTCCGGCGCCTCCTCCCCGTGCCGCACCCGGTCGAGGTAGTTGCGGATCAGGGCGGTCACCGCCCCCGGGTACAGGAACGGCTCGTCCCGCATCGCGGCCCGGCAGGCGGCGACCAGGTCCCGGTCCGCGACGGACTTCAGCACGTAACCGCCGGCCCCGGCCTTGAGCGCCTGGAACAGGTACTGCTCGTTGTCGTGCATCGTCAGCATCAGGATGCGCAGTCCCGGCTTCAGCGCGGTCAGCTCGCGGGCCGCCTGCAGGCCGGTCAGCCGCGGCATGGCGATGTCCAGGACGGCCAGGTCGACGTCGTGGGTGCGGGCCATGGCGATCGCCTCCGCGCCGTCCCCCGCCTCGGCGACCACTTCCAGGTCCGGCTCCCGGTCGAGGATGAGCCGGACGCCGCGCCGCACCAGCGCGTGGTCGTCGGCGAGCAGGATCCGGATCGTGGCGTCCGTCCGGCGGCCGTCGTGGGTGTCCTGGTGGTTCATGACTGCTTCCTGGCGGTGGGCACGGTCAGCCGGATCCGGGTGCCGGCCGGCGGCGCGGAGGTCCCGTCGGGGCTCGAGATGTCCAGCACGGCCCCGATCAGCAGGGCCCGTTCCCGCATCCCGCGCAGCCCGGCGCCCTCGCGTGCGGCCCCGATGCCGCGGCCGTCGTCGGCCACCTCGAGGACGACGCGCCCGTCGGCACCGCGCAGGCTCAACTCCACGCACCGCGCCTCGGCGTGCCGGGCGGCGTTGGTCAGGCCCTCCTGCGCCACACGGTAGATCACCAGCTCCGTCTCGTGGTCGAGAACGGGCAGATCGGAGTCGAAGCGGCGCAGCACGCGCAGCCCGGTGTGCGTGGCGAACTCGGTGGCCAGCGAGGTGACCGCACTGACCAGGCCCAGATCGTCCAGGACGCCCGGACGCAGCCGGCGCACCAGCCGGCGCACCTCGTCGAGGCTCTCCCGGGTGATCTCCTGTGCCTGCTGGAGCTCACCGCGCAGCGGCTGGGACGCCTCGTCGGCCGCCCGCTTCAGGGCCAGCAGCACGGCGGTCATGCTCTGCCCGACCTCGTCGTGCAGCTCCTGGGCGATACGGCGCCGCTCGCCCTCCTGGGCGAGGATGGCGCGAGCGCTGCTCGCGACGCGTTCCCCCTCCAGCCGCTCCAGCATCGAGTTGAACGTGCTGACCAGTTCGGCGACCTCACCGCCACCGTGCACGGGCAGCCGCTGACCGGGACGCAGCAGGTCGACGGTGGTCATCAGCCGCGTCACCCGGTCCAGCGGGGCGAGGCCGATGCGCAGCAGGGCCGCGTTGGCGACGAGCATGACGCCGAGACCGCCCACCAGGATCACCGCCTCGGTCAGCAGCACCGGGACGGACACGGTCACCGGAGCCCACAGCAGCAGCGCGGTGGCGCTGCCCAGCACCACCGCGTTGAGCCCGAAGATCCGCCAGTACAGGGACACGGAGGTCACGCCTTCCTCTTTCTCGTCTGCCTCTACTGTCGGTCACCGTGCCCGCTGACGCGGCAGTGGCCCCTCGTCCCGGCGGACACCGGCCAGCGTGCACCAGGGCCGGGCTCCGGTCGATGGGCCCCGCGCCCCATTTCCCGCGGCCCGCCCGACCCATGCCGCGCGGGGTGGGTCCTCGGACCCCGCGCAGATGGGTACCGCGCCCGATGGGCGCCCGGGCGGAAACGGGCGAGGGTGAGGACATCACCCGTACGTCACCGAGGAGGACCGTCCGTGTCGCTCGACATGCCCCGCACCGAACCCCGTACCGCCCACCCGGCCGCCGACGAGGTCCGCCGGCGCCTCGAACACGCCCGCACGACCCGGCTGGCGCAGCTCAAGGCCCTCGACGAAACCGGGCAGAGTCCCGGTGACCACCTGGTGTCCAACCAGAAGGACGCCATCAAGCGTGTCCTGACGGAGATCGACGAGGCGTTCGCGCGCGTCGAGGACGGCACCTACGGCACCTGCCTGGGCTGTTCCAAGGCCGTACCGCCGGAGCGGCTGGAGATCCTCCCGCACACCCGGTACTGCGTCGGCTGCCAGGGCCGCGCCTGATCCCGTCCGTCCTCCTCTCCCGCTCTGCCCAAGGGGTGCAGTGGTGACCCACCAGACCATCGGCGAGCGCGACACGGTCCTCACCCCCGAGGACCTCGCCGCGCTGCGCGAGAACCTGTACGAGCAGCGGCTGTTCCGGCAGGAACAGCTGCGGCAGTTCGCCGTCCACTCCTCGAACCGTGCCGACGACCGGCGTCAGACGGACGCCGCGCAGGTCGAGGTGGGCGTCAAGCTCGCGGCGTCCGCCCGCATGGTGCTCGCCGACGTCGAGGCGGCGCTCGCCCGGATGGACTCCGGGCAGTACGGCACCTGCCACCTGTGCCGCCGCGCCGTCGAACGCCACCGCCTGCTGATCGTCCCCCAGGCCCGCTACTGCGGGCGCTGCCAGCAGGTGAGGGAGGCCGGCCGGTGACCGTGATCCGGCGTTCCTCTCCGGCACCGGTACGGCATCGGCACCGGCCGCTGTGCCGGCGCTGCTCAGGTATCGCTCTCGACCTGGGCAGCGCCCGCACACGCGCGTGGATCGCCGGGCGGGGCGTGGTCCTCGACGTGCCCACCGTGACCTTCCCGGGCACCGGCGCGGTCCATCCCGTCCAGCGCGGCACCATCGTCGACATCCCGGGCACGGCCCGGATGCTGGAGCGGCTGCTCGGGCACCGGCTGCCCCGGCTCGGCCGCCCGCTGGTCGTCGTCACGGCGCCGGTCCTGGACGGGCTCGCCTTCCGGACCGCCGCCCGCACGGCCGTCGAGGTCCTCCGCCCGCGCGCCGTGCTGACCGTCCCGGGCGCCCGCGCGGTGGCCCTGGCGGCGGGCGCCGACCACATCCGGCCGCTGCTCGTCGTCGACCTCGGCGCCCACCTCACCGAGGTGGTGCTGCTCGTGGACGGCGCGGTCACCGACGCCCGCCGCACCGCGCTGGGCACCGCCGACCTGGCCGACGGCACGCCGCCCGGCGACATCACCGCGGCGGTGGCCGGCATGGTGACCGCGATGCTGCGCCAGGACCGCACCGCGCTCACCCGTACCGCCCTGCGCCGGGGCGTCCTCCTGGCCGGCGGCGGCGCGCTGCGCCCCGACATCACCCACGGCCTCCCCGCCGGCCTCGGCTGCGCGGTGCGGCAGGTCCCGTCGCCGCACACCGCCGCCGTCCGGGGCGCCGCCGGGCTGCTCGCCTCGGCGCACCACCACCCCTCGGTCACCGGAGCCGTCTGACCGACCCGACCGCCCGCGCCCCGCCATTGGAAGGAGCCCCTGACGTGGCCGGCGAGACACCTCCGGCACAGCCGTCCCCGGGCCCGCCCCCGCGCCCCCTGCTGTGGCGCTGGCGGCGCAACCCCCTGCGCCGCCGCACCGACACGCTCCAGGCCTGGTTCGGCCTCGGGGCGCTGATCGCCGTACTGGCCGTGGCCCCCGTGGCCGCCGTCCTCGTCGGCGACGCCGCCCGACGGCATTACGAGGACACCGCCCGCCACCAGCACCTGACCCGGTACGAGACGGACGCGGCCCTCGTCCGGGACGCCCCGCGCCACCCCGAACCGGGCTCGGACGAGGAGAAGAGGACCCGTTACCCGGTCGAGGTCCGCGTGGTCACCCGTGAGGGGCGGACCCGCACCACACGGGCGGAGGTCCGGCCGGGGCTGACCGCCGGCAGCACCGTGCGCGTCTGGGTCACCGTCGACGGTGAGGCGACGGACCGGCCGCTGACCCGCAAGGAGGTCCGCAGCCGCACCCTGGGCTGGGCCCTCCTCGCCGCCATCGGCGTCGCCCTCACCGGTGCCGCCGCCCACGCCCTGACCGGTCTGGCCGTGCGCCGCCGCAACCTCGCCGACTGGGACACGGCCTGGGCGGAGACGGCCCCGCGCTGGACGACACCGACCTGAACCGGTGAACTGCCGGAGTCCGGCGGACTCGCCCGGCGCGGTACGCCGACGGCTCCCGCTTCCGTCGAGCCCGGCAACGGGAAGGCCGACGTCACCGGCTGACGGGCCCCTCCCGCGCTCGGAGCCCGGACGTCGAACAGGCGTCCGAGCTCCGCCGTATCCGGACACTTGACGCTCGAAAGTTTCGCTGGCTTCGTGTCGAGGATCGGAGGGTGCCCGGCGTTCATTGCGGTGCTATCCGTCTCAACCGGTTCAGTATGGGTTTTGAACTGGGGGATCGTGAATCCATGCGCCTCTTCGGCTGGGCGAAGATTTCGAAACATTCACCGAAACTGTTGACGGTTGACGCGTGCAGATCAACACTGTCCGGCATCGAGCCCCACCGAGCCGCACAGGAGGCGCACCGCATGCACGTGTCCGTCCGACCGAGAGGCCGCAGACGCGGCCGCCTGCTGCTGAGCGTCAGAAGCGTCTGGACCATCGCGCTGGCCGCCGTCACCGCACTGCTCCTGACCGCCACCACCGCCACCGCCGCCGTCACCACGAACCAGACCGGCACCAACAACGGCTGGTGGTACTCGTTCTGGACCGACTCCCAGGGAACCGTCTCCATGGACCTGGGCTCCGGCGGCAACTACAGCACCCGGTGGAGCAACACCGGCAACTTCGTCGCCGGCAAGGGCTGGAGCACGGGTGGCCGCAAGACCGTCAACTACTCCGGTTCCTTCAACCCGTCCGGCAACGCGTACCTGACGCTCTACGGATGGACCACCGGCCCGCTCATCGAGTACTACATCGTCGACAACTGGGGCACCTACCGGCCCACCGGCGAGTACAAGGGCACCGTCACCAGCGACGGCGGCACGTACGACATCTACAAGACCACTCGGTACAACGCCCCCTCCATCGAAGGCACCAGGACGTTCGACCAGTACTGGAGCGTCCGCCAGTCGAAGCGCACCGGCGGCACCATCACCAGCGGCAACCACTTCGACGCGTGGGCCGGCAAGGGGATGAACCTGGGCAGCCACAACTACATGATCATGGCCACCGAGGGCTACCAGAGCAGCGGAAGCTCCAACATCACGGTGAGTGAAGGCAGTTCCGGTGGTGGCGGTGGCGGTGGCGGCGGTGGCTGCAACGCGACGCTGTCGGCGGGTGAGAAGTTCGGCGACCGCTACAACCTCAACGTCTCGGTGAGCGGCTCCAGCGACTGGACCGTGACGATGAAGGTGCCGTCCCCGGCGAAGGTCTCCTCGACCTGGAACGTCAGCACCTCCTACCCCGACAGCCAGACCCTCGTCGCCAAGCCCAACGGCAGCGGCAACAACTGGGGCACGACGATCATGGCCAACGGCAACTGGACCTGGCCGACGGTCTCCTGCAGCGCAGGCTGACCCCTCACGAGGAGGACCACCGCAGATGACCACCGGAAAAATCCCCCGGTCCCTGGTGTCGGGACTGGCCGTCGCCGCGCTGACCCTGGCGGGCACCGCCACCGCGACGCTCGACGCCGCACCGGCGCAGGCCGCCGCCTGCAACGGCTACGTCGGACTCACCTTCGACGACGGCCCGTCCACCAGCACCACCATGAGCCTGCTCAACGCGCTCAGGCAGAACGGGCTGCGGGCCACGATGTTCAACCAGGGCCAGTACGCCGCCGCCAACCCCTCCCTGGTCAAGGCCCAGGTCGACGCCGGCATGTGGGTCGCCAACCACAGCTACACCCACCCGCACATGACCCAGCTGAGCCAGGCGCAGATGGACTCGGAGATCTCCCGCACCCAGCAGGCGATCGCGAACGCCGGCGGCGGCACGCCCAAGCTGTTCCGTCCGCCGTACGGCGAGACCAACTCGACGCTGCGCGCGGTCGAGGCCAAGTACGGCCTGACCGAGATCATCTGGGACGTCGACTCGCAGGACTGGAACAACGCGAGCACCGACGCCATCGTGCAGGCCGCCTCCCGGCTCACCAACGGGCAGGTCATCCTGATGCACGACTGGCCGGCCAACACCATCGCCGCGATCCCGCGCATCGCGCAGAACCTGGCCTCCCGGGGCCTGTGCGCCGGCATGATCTCCCCGCAGACCGGCCGCGCCGTCGCCCCCGACGGTTCCGGCGGCGGGGGAGGAGGCGGCGGTGGCGGCACCGCGTGCACCGCGACCCTGTCCGCGGGCACCCGCTGGGGGGACCGCTACAACCTCAACGTCTCGGTGAGCGGCTCCAGCGACTGGACCGTGACGATGAAGGTGCCGTCCCCGGCGAAGGTCTCCGCGACCTGGAACGTCAGCGCGTCCTACCCCGACGGCCAGACCCTCGTCGCCAAACCCAACGGCAGCGGGAACAACTGGGGGGTGACGATCCAGACCAACGGCAACTGGAACTGGCCGACCGTCTCCTGCAGCACGGGCTGAGCCACGAGGGCGGGCCGCGGCATGCCGCGGCCCGCCCTCACGCTCCGTCAAAGATGCTCGCGGAACCAGTTGGCGGCGAGCCCGGCGACCTGCTCCAGCGCGCCGGGCTCGGGAAAGAGGTGGGTCGCGCCGGGCACCACGTGGACGTGGTGCGCCGCGGACAGCCGGCCGGCGGCCTCACGGTTGAGGTCGAGGACCGTCTCGTCGTCGCCGCCCACGACGAGCAGCACCGGGCACGCGACCAGGCCGAGCGCGTCGCCCGCCAGGTCCGGGCGCCCGCCCCGCGACACGACCGCCGAGACCCGCTCGGGGCGCTCGGTGGCGGCCACCAGTGCCGCCGCCGCTCCCGTACTGGCCCCGAACAGGCCCACGGGAAGGTCCATGCTGTCCGGGCGTCGCTCCAGCCAGTCGACGGCGTGCGCCAGCCGCCGGGCCAGCAGGCCGATGTCGAAGCGGTGCCGGCCCGTGGCGTCGTCCTCGAGCTCCTCCTCCCGGGTCAGCAGATCCAGCAGCAGCGTGCCGAACCCCGCCCCCTGCAAGGCGTCGGCGACCGCCCGGTTGCGGGGGCTGAGCCGTGAGCTGCCGCTGCCGTGCGCGAACAGCACCATTCCGCGCGCCCCGGCGGGGACGACCAGGTCCCCGGACAGGGCTGCCGCACCCGAGGGGACCGTCACGGACTCGGAGACCATGCCCGGTCACCTCCTCAGTCGGTGTCGTCGGCGGCACGCCCGGCGGGCAGCAGGGTGCCGATGTCCCTGGGCAGCGCGGCGACCAGCTTCTCCGTCAGCTCCGGAGTGAGGGCCGCGTCGAGCACCTCCAGTACGGCGGCGGCCTCGCGCACGGCCGCGTCCTCGTCCGTCTCCGCGCGGCCGGCGATCCGGCCGGCGAACGTCGTCAGGTCGAAGCGCTCGCCCGAAGTGGTCTGCCGCATGGGCGCGGCCAGGGTCGGCGGCAGCTGGGCGGCCACATGGCCCACCAGCCCGGACGGCAGCCGCTCGGCCAGCGTGCTCAGCACCGCCCGGGTCGCCCGCTCGGACGTTCCCCGGTCCGGCAGCCGGGTGAGAGCCTGCACTTTCCCGATGAACTCGTCGTGCTGCATGAGGCGCTGTCCTTCCTCATGGTGCGGTCACCCGCGTGGTGCGGTCACCCGCGGTGGTCGATGGTCGGGCGACGGGCGAGTACCCGGAACGGGCACGCACCAACGAACGCCGGTTTGCCACCGGCGGTGGCGGCCACCCGGCCGGCACGACCACGGTGGAGGAGGTGTCCGACGTGCGCGACCCACATGTCGATCCCACCCGCGAGCCGGTCTCCCGGGCCCGCTCCGGAATGATCGGCCGCCGCTTCCCGCGGACCGGCACCGAGCCGGTCACCGCGCGGAGCCCGCTGCGGCTGCGCCTGCTGCTTGCCGCGGTCTTCCTGCCCCTCTTCCTCGCCGGCACCGCGCTGTTCGGCACCTGGGCCGCGCGCTCCGACGCCGGCGACAGCCCCGGCCGGGGCCCGCTGGTCCTGCTCGCCGTCGTCTGCGGCGTGCTCGCGCTGACGGCCCTCCTGGACCTGATGGCCGTACTGCGCCGTCTGCGACGGGAACGGGGCACCGCCCGCTGAGCCCACCGAGCCCACGGAGCCCGCCGACCGGTTCCCGGTGACGCCCCGCGGTGCCGCGGACACCGGCTGTGGACGGTCGTGGACGCGCCGGACCGGTCTCATGTCCCGGATCCGGGACGAAGGGACTCGGAAGGGGACCCGGCCGTCCGCGACAGGGCCGTCACCGGCCGGCGGCGTACCGGCCGCGAGTGACCGAGTCGCGGGGAGATCGCGTGGCCGCCGAGAGGCCGCGTGGCCGCGGGTGAGCCGCGCGGGCACCCGTCCCGGGGCCCCG
Source organism: Streptomyces sp. NPDC044984 (assembly GCF_040646935.1). NCBI lineage: Bacteria > Bacillati > Actinomycetota > Actinomycetes > Kitasatosporales > Streptomycetaceae > Streptomyces > Streptomyces sp. NPDC044984. Next base: position 13,691 of record NZ_JBEZBE010000045.1, on the reverse strand, counting down.
CTCCCGGGACGGCCACCGGCGCGGCCCACCCGCGTCGCCCGCCGGGATCAGCGGTCCAGTTCGTCCTCCACCGGCGGCTTCGGCACGTCACGCAGGTGCTGGGACTGTCCCTGCTTGCCGCCCGCACGGGCCTGCTCCGCCTGCTGCGCGGGACTGAGGCCGAGGTCGGAATCGGGGTCCACGCGCACCGACCGGGCCACCTCCTCACGATTGGCGTACTGCTCGGCCGGAATGCCGCGCAGCGCCTTGACCACGTCCGGCGAGGCCCCCGACCTGCTGGCCGCCTGGACCAGGTCGTCCTTGCCGGCCGGGAAACCGACGTCCTTGATGGCGTTCACCACGTCCCGGGCGCTCGTCCTGTGGGCCATGGCTCCTTCTCCCTCATCGCGGTACTGGGACCTCCCGGGTAACCGCCATCGCCCCTCCCTCACCTCCGCGCGGGCCCCGCTACGACGACTCCCGCACCACCAGCTCCGTGGGCAGCGTCCGCTGCTGCCGGGGTTCGCCCCGCTGGGTGATGCCGGTGAGGATCAGGGCCATGGTGCGGCCGATCTCCTCCACCGGCTGGCGCACCGTCGTCAGGGGCGGGGCGGTGTGGCGGGCCAGGACGGAGTCCTCGTAGCCGACGACGGCGACATCGCCGGGCACCCGCCGTCCCCGCCGGCGCAATTCGGCCAGGGCGCCGACCGCCATGAGGTCGGAGGCGGCGAAGACGGCGTCCAGGTCCGGGGCGCGTTCAAGTAGCGAACGCATGGCCCGGCAGGCGCCCTCCTCCGTGAAGTCGCCCTCCTCGACGAGGAGTTCGTCCGCGGGTACCCCCGCCTCCCGGTGCGCGGTGCGCCAGCCGGCGAGCCGGCTGCGGCCGACGTCCATGTCCAGCGGGCCGGTGATCGTGGCGATCCGGGTCCGGCCGCGGTGCAGCAGGTGCCGTACCGCCGCGGTCGCGCCCCCGGCGTTGTCGGAGTCGACGTAGCTCAGCCGTTCGCCCGCGTCGCGGCGGCCGGCCAGCACGGTGGGCAGGCCCATCTCCTCCAGCATGCCCGGCAGCCGGTCGTCGGCGTGCACGGAGACCAGCAGCACGCCGTCCACGCGGTGCGCGGCCACCGTCTCGGTGAGCCGGTCGCGCTCGGCCTGGTCGCGGACGAGCATCAGCTGCAGCTGGGTCCGGCTCTCCGCGAGGGCGCCGCTGACGCCGCGGATCAGCGCGGCGAAGAACGGTTCCGAACCGAGCCGGCTCTCCGACTCCGGGATCACCAGGGCCACCGCGTTGGTGCGGTTGGTCACCAGGCCGCGGGCGACCGAGTTGGGGACGTAGTTCAGCTCCTTGATCGCGGCCAGGACCCTGGCACGGGCGTCGGCACTGACCAGGTCCGAGCCGTTGACGACGCGGGAGACCGTGGTACGGCCGACGCCGGCGCGGGCCGCGACCGTTTTGATGGTCGGACGGCGGTTGCCGCTCATGTGCTCCCCCCTGGGCGGCCGCGGGGGCGTTGCCCGCCGCGGAGGTGACCTGCGGCAATTCTTGCAGACGCCGCCGTCGGCGCAGCACCCCCCGGGGGCGGGACGGCGGCCGCGGGGCCCGGTGCGGGACGACGAGTTGGTTTCAAGTTATTGACAGACCTAACTGCCAGCCGTGAGTCTTCGTTGCGCGGTGGGAACGTGCCCACCCCGGAATGGGCACGTTCCCATCCTTATCAGAGCCGCTGTAGTCATCGCAGAACTCGTCACTCCGGTGTGTCAGCGCCGTCGCTAGGAGGAGATCCATGGGCACTTACGGTTCGTTGCGCAGGAAGGCGGTGGCGACAGCCGCGACCGCCGGCGCGCTGGCACTGGTCGTCGGCTGCGGCGGCAGCGACGACTCGGTCACCGGCGGTGGCAAGAAGGACGGCAAGGTCACCATCACCATGGGCCTGTACGGCGTGATGGGCCTCAAGGAGACCGGCCTCCTCGAGCAGTACGAGAAGGAGAACCCCGAGGTCGACATCAAGGCCGAGATCGCCGGTGACGAGCAGACGTACTACACCGCGCTGCAGACCAGGCTCGCCGCCGGCAACGGCCTGAAGGACATCCAGGGCATCGAGATCGGCCGGGCCAAGGAGATCACCGAGACCCAGGCGGACAAGTTCGCGGACTTCGCCGGCATGGCGGGCACCGACCACTTCCTGCCCTGGAAGGAGTCCCAGATCAGCACCGCGGACGGCAAGGTGCTGGGCCTGGGCACCGACATCGGCCCGATGGCCGTCTGCTACCGCAAGGACTACTTCGAGCAGGCCGGCCTGCCCACCGACCGCGAAGAGGTCGGCAAGCTGTGGGAGGGCGACTGGAAGAAGTACGTCGAGGTCGGCCGCACCTTCAAGAAGGACTTCAAGGGCGACAAGGTGGCGTTCACGGACTCGGCCAGCGGCCTGTTCAACGCCATGGTCTACGGCTACCCCGAGCAGTACTACGACGAGAAGGGTGAGCTGATCTACGACAAGAACCCGGCCGTCAAGGAGGCATGGGGCCTTGCCGCCGACGCCGCGGAGGAGGGGCTGACCGCCAAGCTCCGCCAGTTCCAGCCGGGTTGGGACCCCGGCCTGGCCAACGGCACGTTCGCGACCGCCGTGTGCCCGGCCTGGATGCTCAGCCACATCAGCGAGAAGGCCGGTGCGGCCAACAAGGGCAAGTGGGACGTCGCCAGGGCGCCCAAGGGCGCCAACTGGGGCGGGTCCTTCCTCGGCGTGATCGAGAAGAGCCCGGTGAAGGAGGAGGCCAAGAAGCTCGTCGCCTGGCTGACCGCGCCGGAGCAGCAGGCCCACATCTTCAAGGAGATCGGCAACATCCCGTCCTCCGAGAAGGCCCTGGAGAACGCCGATGTGAAGGACGCCAAGTCGGAGTACTTCGACAACGCCCCGATCGGCCAGATCTTCGGTGCCGCCGCGCAGGAGATCCCGGACAAGCAGGTCCTCGGCCGCAAGGACGGCACGATCAAGGACACCTTCTCCCAGGGCCTGGCCCTGGTCGAGCAGGGCACCGCGCGCGACGAGGCGTGGAAGACCACCACGGAGCGCATCGAGAAGGCGGTCGGCTGACCCGACGCCCGCCGCGGCCGCCCGGGCCCGTTCGGCATCCCGCCGACGGGCCCGGGCCCCGGCTCACCCATCCGCTCTCAGGAAGGAAGTCCGGTGGCCACCTCCACCACCAAAGCCCTGACCGGCGAGGAGCCGCCGGCCCCGCCCGGCACGTCGGGCGGCGGGAAGACCGCCCGGCGGCGCAGCGCGCTGCTGCACCGGCTGGACGTCAAGGGCGCGCCGTTCGCGTTCGTCGCCCCCTTCTTCATCGTCTTCGCCGCGTTCAGCTTCTACCCCCTCGTCTACACCTCGTGGATCTCCCTGCACGACGTGGAACTGGCCACCCTCGACGTCATGGAGTGGGTGGCGTTCGACAACTACGTCGAGCTCTGGAGCGACTCACGGTTCTGGAACGCGCTGCAGAACACCATCACCATCGGGATCATCTCCACGGTGCCGCAGCTGATGATGGCGCTCGGCCTGGCGCACCTGCTCAACTACCGCATGCGCGCCTCGCTGTTCTTCCGCGTCGCCTCGCTGGTCCCGTACGCCACCTCGGTCGCCGCCGCCGCGCTCGTCTTCACCATGATCTTCGAGCGTGACTTCGGCATGATCAACTGGGCGCTCGGCTCGGTCGGCATCGACCCGGTGGACTGGGAGGCCGACAAGTGGCCCGCCCAGGTGGCGATCTCCACCATCGTCATCTGGCGCTGGACCGGCTACAACGCGCTGCTCTACCTGGCCGCCATGCAGGCCATCCCGGCCGAGCGGTACGAGGCGGCGTCCATCGACGGAGCGTCCCGGTGGAAGCAGTTCACCCACGTCACCGTCCCCGGCATCCGCTCCACGATCGTCTTCACCATCGTGCTCTCCACCATCGGCGCCACCCAGCTGTTCGGTGAGCCGCTGATCTTCGGCCAGGGACCCAACGGCATCACCGGCGGCGCCGACAACCAGTACCAGACGCTGGGCCTGCTGCTGTACGAGGAGGGCTGGAAGAACTACCAGATGGGCCGCTCGGCGACCGTCGCCTGGGCGATGTTCATGCTGCTCGTCCTCGCCTTCGTGGCGCAGCGCCTGATCAAGCGCCTGCGTTCCCGTACGTCCTGACCTGGAGTCACGATGACCACCAACAGCCTCCCGGTCCGGACGGAGACCCCGGTCCGGACCCCCGTCGAGAAGCCGGCCGGCCGCGCCGGCCGCCGGCTGCTGCGCCAGGGCGCCGGCCGCCAGCACCACGCCGGCCCGCTCGCCTACGTCCTGCTCGTCGTCATGGCGGTGCTGTCGATCTTCCCGCTGTACTGGACGATGGTGGCGGCCTCCACCGACAACACCCGGGTCAGCCAGACACCACCGCCGTTCCTGCCCGGCCCGAACCTGTTCAGCAACCTCGCCCGGGCCTGGGACGAGGCGGCGATGGGCAAGGCCATGATCAACAGCCTGATCGTGGCCGGCGTGATCGCCCTGTCCACGGTGATGTTCGCGACGCTGGCCGGATTCGCCTTCGCCAAACTGCGGTTCAAGGGACGCAACATCCTGCTCATGCTGGTGATCGGCACCATGATGGTGCCGCCGCAGCTCGGCGTCGTACCGCTGTTCATGATGATGTCCGAGCTGGGCTGGTCGCAGCAGCTGCCCGCCGTCATCTTCCCCACGCTGGTGAGCGCGGTCGGCGTGTTCTTCATGCGGCAGTACCTGTCCGAGGCCCTGCCCGACGAACTCGTCGAGGCCGGACGCGTCGACGGGGCGCACTCGCTGCGGATCTTCTGGAGCATCGTGCTGCCCGTGGCGCGGCCCGCGATGGCCGTCCTGTTCATGATCACGTTCGTGCACGCGTGGAACGACTTCTTCTGGCCGTTCGTGGTGCTCGACATGACCAACCCGACCGTCCCCGTCGCCCTCACCCAGCTCAGCGCGGGCTACGTCCGCGACCAGTCGCTGATCATGGCGGGCGCGCTGCTCGGCACGCTGCCGCTGCTGGCGATGTTCGTCGTCTTCGGCCGCCAGATCGTCAGCGGCATCATGGCCGGCGCCGTCAAGGGCTGACCCGCCGCACCCGGGCCCGCACCCCGTCCCGCCCCCCACCAGGCACCCGCCTGCGAACCCCCTTACCCCGAAAGGACTCACGTGGTCACCGCACAGCAGACCGCGTCCGCCCCGGACGCCGCCCGCACCTTCCCCAAGGGCTTCCTCTGGGGCTCCGCGACCGCCTCCTACCAGATCGAGGGGGCCGCCGCCGAGGACGGACGCACGCCGTCCATCTGGGACACCTACGCCCGCACCCCGGGCCGGGTCCGCAATGGAGACACCGGCGACATCGCCACCGACCACTACCACCGCTGGCGCGAGGACATCGCCCTCATGGCCGAACTCGGCCTGGGCGCCTACCGGTTCTCCCTGGCCTGGCCCCGGATCCAGCCCACCGGGCGCGGCCCCGCCGTGCAGAAGGGCCTGGACTTCTACCGGCGCCTCGTCGACGGCCTGCTGGACAAGGGCATCCAGCCCGTCGCCACCCTCTACCACTGGGACCTGCCGCAGGAACTGGAGGACGCCGGTGGCTGGCCCGAGCGCGCCACGGCCGAACGGTTCGCCGAGTACGCGGCCCTCGCCGCGGACGCCCTCGGCGACCGGGTGAAGACCTGGACCACCCTCAACGAGCCCTGGTGCAGCTCCTTCCTCGGCTACGGCTCCGGCGTGCACGCCCCCGGCCGCACCGACCCGGTCGCCGCGTTGCGCGCCGCCCACCACCTCAACCTGGGCCACGGCCTGGCCGTCCAGGCGCTGCGCGACCGCCTGCCCGCCGCCGCCCAGTGCTCGGTCACCCTCAACATCCACCACGTCCGCCCGCTCACCGGCAGCGACGCCGACGCGGTCCGCCGGATCGACGCGCTCGCCAACCGGGTCTTCACCGGCCCGATGCTGCAGGGCGCCTACCCGGAGGACCTGCTCAAGGACACCGCCGCGCTCACCGATTGGTCCTTCGTGCGCGACGGCGACCTCGAGCGGATCCACCAGCCGCTGGACTTCCTCGGCGTCAACTACTACTCGCCCACCGTCGTCTCCGAGGCCGACGGCACCGGCACCCACACCTCCGACGGACACGGCAACAGCACCCACAGCCCCTGGCCGGGCGCCGACAAGGTCGCCTTCCACCAGCCGCCCGGCGACACCACCGCCATGGGCTGGGCCGTCGACCCCACCGGCCTGTACGACCTGCTGCGCCGGCTGTCGTCCGACTTCCCGAAGCTGCCGCTGGTCATCACCGAGAACGGCGCCGCCTTCGACGACTACGCCGACCCCTCCGGGAACGTCAACGACCCCGCGCGGATCGCCTATGTGCGCGGCCACCTGGCCGCCGTCCACCGGGCCATCGTCGACGGCGCGGACGTGCGCGGCTACTTCCTGTGGTCGCTGCTGGACAACTTCGAGTGGGCCCACGGCTACGGCAAGCGCTTCGGCGCCGTCTACGTGGACTACCCGACCGGCACCCGCATCCCCAAGGCCAGCGCCCGCTGGTACTCCGAGGTGGCCCGCACCGGCGTCCTGCCCGCCGCCTGACCGGACGGGCGCGGCGGTGCGCGCCGCGCCCATGCCCCTGCGCCGTGTGCCGAGGACCAAGTGGCCCCGGTACGGCCCCGTGGGCGGGCGGCGCCCCGGCGGCGAGGAGAACCCGGTGGCGCCGCCGGAACGGGGGACCGGTCCACGCGCCGGTTCCCCGGGGGTGAGCCGATTCCTCAGGCGGTCGTACCGATCAGGAGGCGGCAGCGGACGATCGGCGGGACCGCCTCCGCCGGGGCTTCCGTCACCCCGCCGGCCGCGCGGAGCGGTGGGCGGCACGCACGGGCGCCGCGTCCCCCGCCCGGCCTCGCGCCGACGCGGCGCCGCACGCCGGGCCGCCCTCCAGCGGCCGGCCCGGCGTCCCTCACGCCTTCTTGGGCGGAGCCGTGCTCTGCCGTACCACCAGGTGCGTCGCCAGCTCTATGCGCTGGGCGGCCGTGCCGGGGTCGTCCGGGCGGAGCAGCATCCGGGCGGCCTCCTCGGCCATGTGCCGCAGCGGCTGGTGGACCGTGGTGAGCGGTGGGCTCGACCACTGCGCCAGCGGCACGTCGTCGTAGCCGACCACCGACAGGTCCTCGGGCACGCGCAGGCCCTTGACCCGGGCCGCCTCCAGTACGCCGAGCGCCTGGAGGTCGCTGCCCGCGAAGACCGCCGTGGGCCGGTCCGGCCCCTCCAGCAGGTCCATGGCGTGCTCGAAGCCGCCCTGCACGTGGAAGTCGCCGAAGCGCATCAGCCGCGGATCGGCCTCCAGACCCGCCATCGCCATGGCCGAGCGGTAGCCGTCGAGGCGCGCCAGTGAGCACAGCACGTCCTCGGGCCCGGTGATGATCGCGACCCGTTCGTGCCCCTGCTCGGTGAGATGGCGGGTGGCGGCGAGACCACCGGCCCAGTTCGCCGAGCCGACCGAGGGCACGTCCGGGTCGGGGTCACCCGCCGGGTCGATGACGACGAAGGGGATGGCCGCCGCCCTGAGCCGCCGCTTGACGTCCTCCGGGAGCGCGGAGAAGACCAGCACGACACCCAGCGGCCTGCGCTGCAGCACGCCCGGGAGCCATTCCGGCGCGGGCGTGTGCCGGGTGCCGCTCTCGGTGAGCACCACCGTCGCGCGGTTCTCCCTGGCGACGTTCTCCACGCCCCTGATCAGCTCCATCGCCCAGATGCTGTCCAGTTCGTGGAAGACGAGCTCGATGAGCGGGGAGCGGGACGCCGCCTGGGCGCGCCTGCGGTAGCCGTGGACCTCCAGCAACCGCTCCACCTTGGCCCGGGTCGCGCGGGAGACGTCCGAACGGCCGTTGAGGACCTTCGAAACTGTCGGCATCGAAACACCGGCCTCTTTCGCGACCGCGGCCAGGGTCACTCTGCCGCTTGCCTCGTCATCATCGTGCATACCCGCAGGATAGGGCACCGCGCGTCGATAACGGTTTGGGTGAGTACGGTTCCGACCGTTGACCGAAACACGGGTCTGACCTACTGTCCCACGGCATGGACTTTCGGTGATGATGCCGAAACTTTCGAAAGGCGAACGATGAAGACACGTGCGCGCTTGCCCCGACTGGTCGCCTGCGGTGCGACGCTCTCCCTCGCACTGACCCTCTCGGCCTGCGGTGACGGGAACGGCGGGGCGTCGGCGGACGACGGCAAGATCCATGTCCTGGTCTACGGGGACGCCGCCAACAAGGTCGAGAAGCGGATCGTCGACACGTTCAACAAGACGTCCGACGTCAAGGTCGTCCTCGACACCATCCCCGGTGCGGACTACCAGAAGAAGCTGCAGACGATCATCAACACCCCGCAGGCCCCGGACGTCTTCTTCAACTGGGGCGGCGGCAGCATCAAGCCGTTCGTCAAGGCCGACCTGCTGATGCCGCTCGACGACTTCATCAAGAAGAACCCGGACCTGGAGAACAAGTTCCTGCCGTCCGTCTTCAACAACGCCGTCGTCGACGGCAAGCCGTACGGCATCCCGATGCGCGGCACCCAGCCGGTCCTGCTCTTCCACAACAAGAAGGTCCTCGACGAGGCGGGCGTCAAGCCGCCGAAGACCTGGGACGAACTGCTCGACGCGGTCGAGAAGCTCAAGGACGAGGGCGTCACCCCGATCTCGCTCGGCGGCGGCGACATCTGGCCGACGCAGATGTGGTTCCAGTACCTCTTCGACCGCATCGCCGGTCCGGAGCTGTTCGCGAAGGCCGTCGGGGGCGACAAGAGCGCCTGGGAGAGCGCGGACAGCAAGAAGGCCCTGGACATGATCAGGGAGCTCGTCGACACCGGCGCCTTCGGCAAGAACTACGACTCCGTCAAGTACACCAACGGCGGCTCGGTCCAGCTGGTGGCCTCCGGCAAGGCCGGCTTCGAGCTGATGGGCTCCTGGTACTACTCCCAGCAGCTGACGGACCACCCGGAGTTCGCCGAGAAGAGCCTCGGCTACACCGCCTTCCCGACCGTCGAGGGCGGCAAGGGCGACCCGGCCAACATCGCCGGCAACACCAACAACTACTACTCGGTCATGAAGAAGACCAAGCACCCCGAGGCCGTCGCCGAGTTCCTGAAGCTCATGTACTCCGACGACTTCGTCAAGGCGCAGCTGGACATCGGCAACCTGCCGACCACGACCAACACCGACAAGTTCATCGGCGGCTCGGGCAACCCCGAATACTCGCGCTTCCAGTACGACCTGGTCGCCGACGCCCCGTCGTTCCAGCTCTCCTGGGACCAGGCGTACCCGCAGAAGGCGAGCTCGGACATGCACAAGGCCGTCCAGCAGTTCTTCAACGGACAGCTCGACACGGACGGCTTCATCAAGGCCATGCAGGCCCTCCCGACCGAGTGACGAACGGCTCATGACCACAAAGATCACGAGCGCCCGGCCCGCCGCCGGACCCCGCGAGGGGTCCCGGCGGCGGCCGCCCGCCTCCTCCTCCGCAACGAAGGTGGGCCGCCCCGGCTTCGCCTGGGCGCTGCCCGCCGCAGTGTTCTTCACCCTCTTCGCGATCGTCCCGCTGGTCATGGTGGCGGTGCTGTCCTTCATGACCTGGGACGGGCTCAGCTCGCCCGAGTTCGTCGGCATGGACAACTGGTCGCGCCTGATGGACGACCCGGTGATGCTCAAGAGCATCTGGCTGACCCTGCTGCTGACCGTGCTCGGCGTGGTCCTCCAGACCCCGCTGAGCATCCTGCTCGGCGTCTGGGCCGCCGGCCACCAGCGCAACCGGGCCGTGCTGTCCGTCATCTACTTCATCCCGCTGCTGCTGTCCGCGACGGCCGTCTCCGTGCTCTGGCGGGCGCTGCTCGACCCGAACTTCGGCATCCCGGCCGAGGCCACCTGGCTCTTCGGCGACGGCAACCTGTTCGGCGAACAGGCCACCGCCATCGGCGTGCTGGCGTTCGTCAGCACCTGGCAGTTCACCCCGTTCCACACCCTGATCTACCAGGGCGCCGCCCGCGCGATCCCCCACGTGCTCTATCAGGCGGCGGAGATCGACGGAGCGGGCCGCTACCGGCAGTTCTTCCACATCACGCTGCCGCAGCTGCGCAACTCGATGATCACCTCGATGATCCTGATGATCGTCGGCGGCCTGACCACCTTCGAGACGGTCCTCATCCTGACCCAGGGCGGCCCCGGCACCGACACCACCATCAGCGCCTACTACATGTACGACAAGGCGTTCAAGAGCTTCGACTACGGCACCGGCTCCGCGATCGCCCTGGCCCTGGTCGTCGCGTCCACGATCATCTCGCTGATCGTCGTCCGGGTCTCCGGCTACGACAAGATGCGCAGCTCCATGGAGGGTGTGTCATGAGGCGCCGACCGAACTACGTGGCCGGCGTCGGCTCGCTCTTCTGGCTGTTCCTGGTCGGCCTGCCGCTGTACGTGATGCTCGCCGCGACCCTGCGCACCCGCCAGGACTACGCCGAGAACGGCCCGGTCTCCGTCCCGGACAGCTTCACCCTGGACAACTTCACCGGAGCCTTCGACTCCGGCTTCGGCCAGTACTTCTTCAACACGCTCGTCGTCACCGCCTGCGTGATCGGCATCGTGCTGCTGCTGGTCCCGCCGCTCGCCTACGCGATCGTCCGCAGCCGCGGCCGGACCACGTCGGCGATCTTCCGGCTGTTCCTGCTCGGCCTCGCCATCCCGGCCCAGGCCGTCATCGTGCCGATGTTCTACCTGATCAGCGAGGCCGGGCTGTACGACAACCTCCTCGGTGTCATCCTGCCCACGGCCGCGTTCTGCCTGCCGATGTCGGCGCTGATCCTCAGCGGCGCGATGCGCGACATCTCCCCGGAGCTGTACGAGGCCATGGCCATGGACGGAGCCACCCCGCGGCGCATGTTCCTCCAGCTCGTGCTGCCGCTGTCGAGGGGCGGACTGTCCACGATCGTGGTCTTCTCCGCGCTCCAGGCCTGGAACGGCTTCCTGTTCCCGCTCGTCCTGACCCAGTCCGAGTCCACCAAGGTCGTCACCCTCGGCCTGTACAACTTCCAGACCGAACACGGCATCGACATCCCCGGTCTGCTGGGAGCCGTGGTGCTGTCCATGGTGCCCATCCTGCTCGTCTACCTGTTCGCCCGTCGCGCCCTGGTCCAGGGTCTGATGGGCGTCGGAGGAAAGTGACTGCCGACGTGGCCGTAGAGACCACCCCCGAAATCCCCCTCTGGAACGACCCCTCCCACCCCGTCGCCGCCAGAGTCGACGCGCTGATCGGCGCGATGACCCTTCAGGAGAAGATCGCCCAGCTGTACGGCGTGTGGGTCGGCGCGTCCGCCAACGGCGGCGAAGTGGCCCCGCACCAGCACGACATGGAGGAGGCCGTCGACCTCGACGCGCTCCTTCCCACCGGACTGGGCCAGCTGACCCGCCCCTTCGGCACCGCACCCGTCGACCCGGCGCTCGGCGCGCTCTCCCTGCTGCGCACCCAGTCCCGCATCACCTCGGCGAACCGCTTCGGCATCCCCGCCGTCGCGCACGAGGAGTGCCTGGCCGGCTTCGCCGCCTGGGGCGCCACCGCCTACCCCGTCCCGTTGTCCTGGGGCGCCACCTTCGACCCCGACGCGGTACGCCGGATGGCCGCCGCCATCGGCCGCGACATGCGGTCCGTCGGCATCCACCAGGGCCTCGCCCCCGTCCTCGACGTGGTCCGCGACGCCCGCTGGGGCCGGGTGGAGGAGACCATCGGCGAGGACCCCTACCTCGTCGGCACCATCGGCACCGCGTACGTCCAGGGCCTGGAGTCCGCCGGGATCGTCGCCACCCTCAAGCACTTCGTCGGCTACTCGGCCTCCCGCGCCGGACGCAACCTCGCCCCCGCGCCCATGGGCGCCCGCGAACGGGCCGACGTCCTGCTGCCGCCGTTCGAGATGGCGATCCGCGAGGGCGGGGCCCGCTCCGTGATGCACTCCTACACGGACACCGACGGCGTCCCCGCCGCGGCCGACGAGAGCCTGCTGACCGGACTGCTCCGCGACACCTGGGGCTTCGACGGCACCGTCGTCGCCGACTACTTCGGCATCGCCTTCCTCAAGATCCTGCACGGCATCGCCGCCGACTTCGCCGACGCCGCGGGCGCCGCGCTCAAGGCGGGCGTCGACATCGAACTGCCCACCGTCAAGACGTTCGGCGCGCCGCTCGTCGAGGCCGTCACCGCCGGCCGCGTCCCCGAGGCGCTCATCGACCGCGCCCTGCGCCGCGTCCTCGGCCAGAAGGCGGCGCTCGGCCTGCTCGACGCGGACTGGAGCCCGGTGCCGCCCGCGCTCGACGGCGTGGACCTGGACGACCCGGACGCCCTGCGCGGCAAGATCGACCTGGACCGGCCCGAGAACCGGGAACTGGCCCGTGAGATCGCCGAGAAGGCGGTCGTCCTGCTCACCAACGACGGCACCCTGCCGCTCGCCGCGCCCCGCCGCATCGCCCTGGTCGGTCCCAACGCGGCCGAGGCCACCGCCGTACTGGGCTGCTACTCCTTCCCCCAGCACGTGGGCGTGCAGCACCCGGACGTCCCGGTCGGCATCGACCTGCCCACCCTGCGCGACACCCTGGCTGCCGAGTTCCCCGACGCGGAGATCACGGCCGTGCGCGGCACCGGCGTCGACGACGGGGACCTCTCCGGCATCGGCGAGGCGGTGGACGCGGCCAGGGACGCGGACATCGTCATCGCCGTCCTCGGCGACCGCGCGGGCCTGTTCGGCCGCGGCACCAGCGGCGAGGGCTGCGACGCGGAGTCCCTCGCCCTGCCCGGCACCCAGCAGCACCTGCTCGACGCGCTGCTCGACTCCGGCACGCCGGTGGTGACCGTCCTGCTCGCCGGCCGGCCGTACGCGCTCGGCCGCGCCACCGCCGGCTCCGCGGCGATCGTGCAGTCCTTCTTCCCCGGAGTCGCGGGCACCCACGCGATCGCCGGTGTGCTCAGCGGCCGCACCAACCCCTCCGGACGGCTCCCGGTCAGCGTGCCGCGCGGCCCGGGCTCCCAGCCGACCACCTACCTCGGCGCGCGCCTCGCCCAGCTCAGCGAGGTGTCCAACATCGACCCGACCCCGGCGTTCGGCTTCGGCCACGGTCTGACGTACACGAGCTTCGCCTGGAGCGACCTCGCTGTGGACACGCGGGAGGCGGGCACGGACGGAGAGTTCACCCTCGCCCTCACGGTCCGCAACACCGGCGAACGGTCCGGCACCGAGGTCGTCCAGCTGTACCTGCACGACCCGGTCGCCTCCGTCGTCCAGCCGGTGCAGCGGCTCGTCGGTTACGCCCGGGTGGAGCTGGAGCCGGGGGAGTCCCGCCGCGTCGGCGTCACGGTCCCGGCCGACGTGGCGTCCTTCACCGGCCGTGACGGCCGCCGGATCGTCGAACCCGGCGACCTGGAACTCCGCCTGGCCGCCTCGAGCACCGACGTGCGCCTGACGGCGACGGTCACCCTGACCGGCCCGGAACGCCGGGTGGACCACACCCGCCGCTTCCACGCGTCCTTCACCCAGGAGGCGTGACCCGGAATCGCCCCGAACCACGGCCGGCCCGGACCGCACACGCGGTCAAACAAGCCGAGTTTAGGGACTGCCGACACGGCTCTTCGACCCGTCCCCACTGGT
>NZ_JBEZBE010000044.1:0-55338 GCF_040646935.1 Streptomyces sp. NPDC044984 | reverse complement strand
CAAGAAAAACCTCGCGCCCAGGGTTGAACCGTGAACGATTGCCGCACGTATGGACACCGCGGGCGAGCGCGGTACCGGTGGCGCGGCCGATCCGACGGGGCCCGCCCCTGTGGTCCGTGCTGGTGACGCTCAGACGGTGGTGACGACCTGCTCGTACTCCAGACGCGGGGAGCGGGGGAACCACGCGTCCGGTCCGGGGCGGCCGATGTTGACGACCATCAGCGGGGTGTGGTCGTCGTCCAGGAACTCCTTGCGGAGGCCCTCGAAGTCGAGGCCGGTCATCGGGCCGGCGGCCAGGCCCGCGGCGCGCACGCCGACGATGAAGTAGGCGGCCTGGAGGGCGGCGTTCATCGCCGCGGCGCTTTCCCGCACCGGGCGCTCGCTGAAGAAGGCGTCCTTGGCCTGCGGGAAGTGCGGGAACAGGGCGGGGAGCTCCTCGTGGAACTCGTTGTCCGCGGACAGGATGGCGACCAGCGGGGCGGCGGCGGTCTTGGCCTGGTTGCCCTCCGCCAGGTGCCGGACGAGACGCTCGCGAGCCTCGGGGGAGCGGACCAGGGTGATGCGCAGGGGGCTCTGGTTGAAGGCGGTGGGGCCGTACTTGACCAGGTCGTAGATCGCCCGCACCTGCTCGTCGGTCACCGGCTCGTCGGTGAACGTGTTGGCGGTGCGCGCCTCGCGGAACAGCAGGTCCTGGGCGGCGGGGTCAAGGGCGAGAGACATGCGTGAACCTTCTCGGGGGTACGTCGGTCCGTCTGTCCGTGCAGGGGCCACGGACCGGTTGACGGACTCGACCGTACGCCTATGAAGTTCAATGCTCAACTAAATGCGGAGTCCGGTGATTCACTTCACGTCCCGGGCCTCCCCGGCGTCCTCCGCCCCGGACCCCTCCTCCCCGGCGTCCTCCTCCGCGAGCGCCGCGTCCAGCCGGGCCCGCGCCCCGTCCAGCCGGCGCCGGCACACCCTGGCCAGCTCCTCGCCCCGCTCCCAGAGCGCGAGGGACTCCTCCAGCGTCGTACCGCCCGTCTCCAGCCGCCGTACGACCTCGATCAGCTCGTCCCTCGCCTGCTCGTACCCGAGCGCCTCGGCCGTCGCCGCCGCCGTCTGCTCCGTCTTGCCGGTCATCCGTCCGCCCTCATGTCGTCGACTCGAACTGTGAACTCGCCCTCGGACACCCGCGCCCGCAGGGCCTCACCGGCCTCCACCTCGGCCGGATCCCGCACCGCGTGCCCGTCCGCCCGCTGGAGCACGGCGTACCCGCGCTTCAGCGTCGCGGCGGGGGACAGAGCCACCACGCGCGCGTGCGTGTGCGTCAGCTCGGAGTCGGCCCGGTCCAGCTGGTACCGCAGCGAGCGCCGGCCCCGCTCCAGCAGCGCCGTGACCTCCTCCGCCCGCGCGTCGACCATCCGCTGCGGCTCCTGGAGCGAGGGCCGGGCCAGCGCGTGCGCCAGCCCGCGCTCCTCCCGGTCCAGCAGCCCCTGGACACAGCGCCGCGCGCGGTCGCGCAGCAGCCGTACCCGCTCGTACTCCTCACCCACGTCCGGCACCACCTTCTTGGCGGCGTCGGTCGGCGTGGAGGCGCGCAGATCGGCCACGTGGTCGAGCAGCGGGTTGTCCGGCTCGTGCCCGATCGCGGAGACGACCGGCGTACGGCACGCCGCCACCGCCCGCACCAGCTGCTCGTCGGAGAACGGCAGCAGGTCCTCCACGCTGCCGCCGCCCCGCGCCACGATGATCACGTCCACCTCGTCGACCGCGTCCAGCTCCTTCACGGCCTGGACGACCTGCGGCACCGCGTGCACCCCCTGCACGGGCACGTTGCGCACCTCGAAACGGACGGCGGGCCACCGGTGCCGCGCGTTCTCCAGCACGTCCCGCTCGGCCGCCGAGGCGCGCCCGCACACCAGCCCGATCAGCCGCGGCAGGAACGGCAGCGGCTTCTTCCGCTCCGGCGCGAACAGGCCCTCCCGCGCGAGCGACTTCTTCAGCTGCTCGAGCCGCGCCAGCAGCTCACCCACCCCCACCGGCTTGATCTCGGCGGCCCTGAGCGACAGCTGCCCGCGCGGCGCGTACCACTCCGGCTTGCAGTGCACCACCACCCGCGCGCCCTCGCTCACCACGTCCGCGACGGCGTCGAACACCTGCCGGTAACAGGTCACGCCCACCGAGACGTCGTACGACGGGTCGCGCAGCGTCAGGAACACCACCCCGGCGCCCGGCCGCCGCGACAGCTGGGTGATCTGCCCCTCGACCCACACCGCGCCGAGCCGGTCGATCCACCCCCCGATGAGCCGCGACACCTCACCGACGGGCAGCGGCGCTTCCGCAGACGTGTTGAGAGCCATGTCCGCGAGCGTAGTGGGCCCCACCGACAACACACCGTGACCGGGCCCCCGCACGCGGCCTTACGATGGGACGCATGACCGCTTCGCCTGGCCGCCGTGTCCTGCTTGCCGCCCCCCGTGGCTACTGCGCGGGTGTGGACCGCGCCGTGATCGCCGTCGAGAAGGCCCTCGAGCAGTACGGGGCCCCCGTCTACGTCCGGCACGAGATCGTGCACAACAAATACGTCGTGCAGACCCTGGAGAAGAAGGGCGCGATCTTCGTCGAGCGGACGGAGGAGGTCCCGCCGGGCAACATCGTCATGTTCTCCGCGCACGGCGTCGCCCCCGTCGTCCACGAGGAGGCCGCGCGCGGCCGGCTCGCCACCATCGACGCCACCTGCCCGCTGGTCACCAAGGTCCACAAGGAAGCCGTCCGCTTCGCCAACGACGACTACGACATCCTCCTGATCGGCCACGAGGGCCACGAGGAGGTCATCGGCACCTCCGGCGAGGCCCCGGACCACATCCAGCTCGTCGACGGGCCGGGCGACGTGGCGAAGGTCGAGGTCCGCGACCCGTCCAAGGTCGTCTGGCTCTCCCAGACCACGCTGAGCGTCGACGAGACCATGGAGACCGTCGACGCGCTGAAGGAGAAGTTCCCCCAGCTGATCTCCCCGCCCAGCGACGACATCTGCTACGCCACGCAGAACCGCCAGCTCGCGGTCAAGCAGATGGGCGCCGAGGCGGACCTGGTGATCGTGGTCGGCTCGCGCAACTCCTCCAACTCCAAGCGGCTGGTGGAGGTCGCCAAGCTGGCCGGCTCCCGCGCGGCGTACCTGGTGGACTTCGCCGACGAGATCGACGAGGCCTGGCTGGACGGCGTGACCACGGTCGGCGTCACCTCGGGCGCCTCGGTGCCGGAGATCCTGGTCGAGCAGGTCCTCGAATGGCTGTCGGAGCGCGGCTTCGGGGACGTCGAGCTCGTCAAGGCGGCCGAGGAGTCCATCATCTTCTCGCTGCCCAAGGAGCTCCGCCGCGACCTGCGCGAGGAGGCGGCGGCCCTGGTGGCCGAGCGCGGCGGGTCCGGGGCGGATTCCGCGCGGTGACGGTGGAGCGGATGTGACGGTCACGGAGGCCGACTGGCGTGACTGTCCGTCGTACGTCGTAACGTAGGGCCATGCAGATCTTCGGTGTGGACATCGGCGGTTCCGGGATCAAGGGTGCCCCGGTCGACCTGGACAAGGGGGACCTGGCGCAGGAGCGCCACAAAGTCCTCACCCCGCACCCGGCCACGCCCGACGCGGTGGCCGACGGCGTGAAGCAGGTCGTCGACCACTTCGGCTGGACCGGACCGGTCGGGGTCACCTTCCCGGGTGTCGTCACCGGCGGCACCACGATCCGTACGGCGGCCAACGTCGACAAGAGCTGGATCGACACCGACGCGCGCGTGCTGCTCGGCGACCGCCTCGGTGGCCTGCCGGTGACGGTGGTGAACGACGCGGACGCGGCCGGCGTCGCCGAGATGCACTTCGGCGCCGGCCGTCACCACCGGGGCACGGTGATCCTGCTGACCTTCGGCACGGGCATCGGCAGCGCCCTGTTCGTGGACGGCGTCCTCGTCCCCAACAGCGAACTGGGCCATCTGGAGCTGCACGGCCACGACGCGGAGAAGCGGGCCTCCAGCAAGGCCAGGGAGGACGAGGACCTGTCCTGGGAGGACTGGGCGCACCGGGTGCAGAAGTACCTGGCCCACGTGGAGATGCTGTTCTCGCCCGAGCTGTTCATCATCGGCGGCGGTGTCAGCCGCAAGTCCCACAAGTTCCTGGACCACATCCAGGGCATCAGGGCGGAGATCGTCCCGGCCCGGCTGCAGAACAACGCGGGCATCGTGGGCGCGGCGATGCGGGCGGCGACGGGCGCGTAGGGCTCACGGCCGGGCGGGGCGGTTCCGCGCGGTGCGCCGGTTGGCCGCGCGGACCCGGCGCATCCTGCGGGAGAGCACGATCAGCCCCGCGACCAACGTCCCGCCGTAGAGCCACCCGGCCTGGGTGGCGAGGCCCGTCACCATGCCCATCAGCCGGTCGAGGAGGTCGCCGTCGCCCTCGTCGGCGACCGGGGCCAGCCCCACGGCGAAGGCGATCGGCACCACGATGGGCGCGACGAGCAGGTCCCTTTCGCGCACCCACAGCGCGGTCAGCACGGACACCGGCAGGAAGAGCACGCCGTACACGGTCCCCGACGCCCCGAACAGCGCCTCGGTCAGCAGACCGAGGACGAGCATCACCAGCCCGCAGAACAGGGTCGAGCCCAGCCCGGTGAGCCGGGGGTTGGGCAGCCGCCGGGCCGCGGGCGGGGGAGCGGGCCGGCCCTCCGGCACACGGGCGGGCCGCCCGGCCCCGCCCCCCGTCGCCCGCCCCGCCTGCGCGGGCAGCGGCGGCTTGACCGGTCCGGCCGGGCTGTCACGTCGCGGTCCGTACCGTCCGTACCGCGCGGGTCGCGTCCTGTGTTGCTCCACTGCACCAACGTAGGTCGTTTTATGTGCCGAACGGCCCGTCAGACACGCCGGGGATCGGAGTCCGGCCGGACGTTCGACACATCGCCGGGTCGCGGGCGGGCACGCCGTAGACTGGTGGATCGGCCCACGCAGCCCAGTCGGCCGGTCCTCGCCCCCATCCTCACGTACGGGAAGTCGCAACGTGTCGCTCACGATCGGAATCGTCGGTCTGCCGAATGTCGGCAAGTCGACCCTGTTCAACGCCCTGACCAAGAACGACGTGCTGGCGGCCAACTACCCGTTCGCCACGATCGAGCCGAACGTCGGCGTGGTCGGTGTCCCCGACCCCCGGCTGACCAGGCTGGCCGAGATCTTCGGCTCCCAGCGCGTCCTCCCGGCCACGGTCGACTTCGTCGACATCGCGGGCATCGTGCGCGGCGCGTCGGAGGGCGAGGGCCTCGGCAACAAGTTCCTCGCGAACATCCGCGAGTCCGACGCGATCTGCCAGGTCATCCGCGCCTTCAAGGACGAGAACGTCGTGCACGTCGACGGCAAGGTCTCGCCGAAGGACGACATCGAGACGATCAACACCGAGCTGATCCTCGCCGACCTCCAGACCATCGAGAAGGTCCTTCCCCGCCTCCAGAAGGAGTCGCGGATCAAGAAGGACATCGCGCCGAAGGTCAAGGCGGTCGAGGAGGCCAAGGAGATCCTGGAGAAGGGCGACACGCTCTTCTCCCAGGGCGTCGTCCAGGGCAGCGAGCGCGCGGAACTCCTCCACGACCTGCACCTCCTCACGACGAAGCCCTTCCTCTACGTCTTCAACGTCGACGAGGACGAGCTGACCGACGAGGACTTCAAGAACGAGCAGCGCGCCCTGGTCGCCCCCGCCGAGGCGATCTTCCTCAACGCCAAGCTGGAGGCGGACCTCGCCGAGCTGGACGAGGACGAGGCCCTCGAGCTCCTCCAGTCGGTCGGCCAGGACGAGCCCGGCCTCGCCACCCTCGCCCACGTCGGCTTCCGCACCCTCGGCCTGCAGACCTACCTCACGGCCGGCCCGAAGGAATCCCGCGCCTGGACCATCAAGAAGGGCGCCACCGCCCCCGAGGCCGCCGGTGTCATCCACACCGACTTCCAGAAGGGCTTCATCAAGGCGGAGGTCATCTCCTTCGACGACCTGGTCGAAACCGGCTCGGTCACCGAGGCCCGCGCCAAGGGCAAGGCCCGCATGGAGGGCAAGGAGTACGTGATGCAGGACGGGGACGTGGTGGAGTTCCGCTTCAACGTGTAATACGTCCGGCGAAAGGCCGTCCGACCTGCGGCGGAGCGGGTCGGGCGGCTTTGTCGGCTTGTGTGCAGGGCCAAGTTGAGTACGACATAGCTGTGGTGCTCGCGCCCGTGCGGTGAGCGGACGGTTGATACGAGGACCTCAGCGGTGATCCGACGGTTCGCGTAGGCACTCAACAGGCTGGTGACTTCGTGATCCACGCGCGCCGTGATCACGCCCCGATCGGCCGTCTCGATCTTCACCGTTCCCCGTAGCACGCTGCCGCCGACGAGCCTGCCCGCCAACCGTTCCGCGTGTTCCTCGGGCTGCGCGGCGCGCAGTGCGTCCCGGCACCGCTGGGCGTTCCTTGAGCCGAGGCGGGAGGCACGCACACCGTTGTACGGCGAACTCCAGGTCAGGCTGACATCCGTGCCCGAGTCAGCGAGTACCTCTGTCAGGTCGGCAAGACGGTTGAAGACCCGCCCACCCAGGGGCAGTGCTGTTTCGATCACCGCGTCGATGGCTCCTGGACCTGCCTCCGCCCGGTCGGTGATGTCAAGGACGGTTCCCATCGCGCGGTCCAGCAATGACTCCGTCGAGGCCACCTCCGGTAGCGGTAGCTCGACCTCGTCTGCCGGTGCTTCCTCCAGGACCATGCCGTACGACGAGGGAAAGGTCGCTGCGGCGTAAAGCCGTGTTGCTTTTCGGACGGCTTGCGGCAACGGACCGTAGTCGTGTGTGGGGCGACTCTCATCGAGGGCGTGGGCGACGGTGGTGACGGCCTCCTGGAAGAGGGGCAGCCACTGCCCGAGTACGGACGACTCCACGCGATGTTCCCGGACGGGCGTCCCTTCGAGGGCCAGCCGAAGTGATCGCCGAGCCGTACCGGCTTCGGCACCGCTGGTCGCACAACCCACGGTCTCCAACAGCTTGCGCCGCTGTGCCGCAGCGAATTCATCTGCTGACCGCACCGGATGACGACCGTCTGCTTTGACACGGTTGGCCTGCATCCAGGCCCTCAGGGCCTCCTTGTCCGAGGGATCGGGCAGGTTCTGCGGACTGTTCACAGCAGCACCTCCACATACCCTCGCCGGGCCCTCTCGGGGATACCGTTCTGCCCACTCCGGCAGCGCTGCCAGACCTCGTCGTAGACCCCGAGGCTCTCGAAGACCTTGTGGTCGCCGGGTGCCATGGCCCCAGTCACCCCCAGGGAGCGGAAGTCCTCTGTCTCGGGAAGGCACAGGACATATGCGTCCACTCGCATGGCATGGCGGGTACACCCGTCCTTGGTACCTAGATTGTCAAGGTAGTCAACCGTGTCGGCGTCCGCCATCACCCGGGCGTATGCGTCTGAAGGTATGAGGTAGGTGACGTCGACGTCCTCGGGATCGGGAGAGCGCGGGGGTTCGTCTACACGGGCCCGGTGTACGCGGTCGAGGAACTTTCCCACCTGCTGTGTCCGTGGTGCATCGCGGACGGCAGTGCGGCTGCGAAGTACGACGCGCACTTCATCGGTGACCCGGTCGGGGACGATGTCCCGTCCGAGGTCGTGAGGTCCGTCGACACGTGTACGCCGGGCTTCTCCTCCTGGCAGGACCCGCAGTGGTTCTTTCACTGCGGTGACGGTACGGCGTTCCTGGGGGCGGTGGGGGCGGCCGAGCTGGCCGCGTTCCCGGATGCCATGGAGGAGCTGCGAAGCGAGGCCGGCGCGTGGGGGTGGTCCGCCGGGGCGGTGGAGAGGTTTCTGGGTGCCCTGGACAAGGACGGTCAGCCCACCGGCTACCTCTTCGTGTGCCGCACGTGCGGCCGGCACATGGCGTACGCGGACTTCACGTAGCCGCGGTCAGGCGGCTGCGGCTACGGCCGGGTCCAGCCGTTGGCGAAGGCACAGTGGAGGTCCGTCCAGCGGCGCTGCTCGGCAGGGGTGTAACCGGGGTGGTCGCGGAGGTGGGCCAGGGCGTTGACCCACTGGTCCCAGAGGCCGTCGGGCCGGGTGAAGCGGTCGGCGCGGTGGGTGTCGAGGCGGGCGTCGAGGTGGAGGAGGGCGCCGAGGGCCGCGGGTTGGTCGTAGCGGAGGTCGGTGCGGGGGAGGTAGCGGTCCAGGTAGGCGGTGAGGATCTCGGCGTCCGCGTGGGTGCCGAAGCGGGCCAGGGCGAAGCAGTAGGCGCCGCCGGAGTAGCAGAACTCGCTGGCCAGGAGCAGGTCGCCGATACGTTCCCGGAACCGTTCGCGGCGGTCGACGCCGATCAGCCAGGCGGCGGTGAGGCGTGAGCGCCACTCGTAGCCGAGGAGGGCCTCCAGTTCGGCGTCGGTGATCGTGGCTGCGTCGTCGACGAGGTGACGGGTGAAGCGTTCGGCGTGTGGCCATCCGGGCCGCAGGGGGCGACGGCTTTTCAGTTCGCGGTAGCGCGGGCGGTCCGAGTCCTTCCTCGTCACGTAGCGCTCGATCACGTGGCCGTAGCCGATCTCCTCGGGGTGCTGGAACGGCATCGGTCACCTCTCCGGGTGCAGGTCGGTACGGTCGATCCAGGTGGGGGCGACGAAGACGGCGTTGCCGACGGGGGCTTCGGGGGCTTCCAGCGGGGACCAGGTGCGGGACTCCTCGACGAGGTGTTCCCAGGGTGTGGTCCAGTCGAGTTCCCAGTCCAGGGCGAGGCCGGAGACGCCGTATGTGCTGCCGGCGTCCACTCGCCAGAATGAGGAGTGGAGGATCACTTGGGCGTGGTGGGTCAGACACCCGCCGCTGCCCACGGCATCGCCCGGGGCCGGCGCACGCGCTCCGGTGTGCGTCTCGGTGGGGGTGTCCCCGCGTTCGGTCCACGCGTGGAGATCGGATGACCGGGAGATCGTCATGAGGTCGCAGGTGTCGGCGACGTCCGTGCGTCTCCTGTGGTCCGGGCGGGCCCTCTCCCGGACTGCGCCTGTCCTGTCGCCCTGCGGCACGCCTCCACGTAGCCCCGGACCAGGGGCCGCGCACCGTCCTGCGTCCGCCAGGCCAGGGCGAACCGGGTCGGGGAGAGGCCGTGGACCGGGCGGGTGGTGACGCCGCCCAGGGTGATCAGGGGGGCGTTGCCGGCGGCCACCAGGCAGATGCCGAGGCCCGCCACCAGGGCCTCGTACGTCTCCTCCGTACCGGCGATCTCCGCGCCGATGAGGGGCGGGCCGCCGGGGCGTTCGTCGAGGGCGAGCCAGTGGTCGCGCAGGACGCCCGTGCTCGGGGGCAGGGCCAGGAACGGCTCGTCGGCGAGGTCCGCGAGGGTGAGGTCCGTGCGGACGGCCAGGGGGTGCGCCTCGGGGAGGGCGACCAGGCGGGGCTCCTCGGCGACCACGGTCCACTCGTAGCGGCCGGCGTCGGGCATCGGCAGCCAGACGAACGCCACGTCCGCCCCGCCGTCCGCGAGGCCCGCCGTCGGGTCCTCCCAGCTGACCTGCCGCAGCCGCACCTCGACGTCGGGGTGCGCGGCGGTGAAGCGGGAGCGGATCGCCGGGAGCAGGCCGCCGCGGCCGAGGCTGGTGCTCATGCCCACGACCAGCGTGTCGCGCCGTGCCGCCCGCGCCCGCTCCACCGCCGCGGCCCCCTCCTCCCACGCCGCCAGCAGGTGCCGGGCGTGGGGCAGCAGCGCCGTACCGGCGGCGGTGAGCGCCACGCCCTGCCGGTCGCGACGGAACAGTTCGGTGTCCAGCTGCCGTTCCAGCGCCCGTATCTGCTTGCTCAGGGCGGGCTGTGACACGTACAGGCGTTCCGCGGCACGGGTGAAGTGCAGTTCCTCCGCCACGGCCAGGAAGTAGCGCAGGTCCCGCAGATGAACGTCCGTCTTCATAGCCATCGGTTGTCAGCGTAGGTCTTGGACGGGCAACCGGCCCCGGAGACAAGGTGGTTGACGTAATCGAGGGACAGCCGAGGCGCGAGGAGCCGGGATGAACAAGGTGTGGCTGATCACGGGCGCGAGCAGCGGGTTCGGCCGGGCGATCGCCGAGGCCGCCCTCGCCGGCGGCGACGTGGTGATCGGCACGGCCCGCCGGCCCGAGGCGCTGGACGGCCTGGTCGCCGCCCACCCCGGCCAGGCGGAGGCGCTGCGCCTGGACGTCACCGACGTCGCGGCGGCCGAGGCCGTGGTGCGGGACGTGGTGGCACGGCACGGACGCATCGACGTCCTGGTCAACAACGCGGGACGGACCCATGTGGGGGCCCTCGAGGAGACCTCCGACGACGAGCTGCGCGCGTTGTTCGACGTGCATGTCTTCGGCCCCGCCGCGCTGGTGCGGGCCGCGCTGCCGGGCATGCGGGAGCGGCGCACGGGAGCGATCGTGCAGATGAGCAGCATGGGCGGGCAGATGTCCGTCGCCGGTTTCGGCGCGTACAGCGGCACGAAGTTCGCGCTGGAGGGCATGTCGGAGGCGCTCGCGGACGAGGTGCGGGAGTACGGCGTCAAGGTGCTGATCGTCGAGCCGGGGGCCTTCCGCACCGGCCTGTTCGAGACGAGCAGGGCCGGGGTGAGCCCGGACAGCGGTCTGTACGCCAAGGTCGGCGAGACCCGTTCCGCCGTGGCCGGTGGCGACGGCTCCCAGCCCGGCGACCCGGCGAAGGCGGCGGCCCTGATCCTGGCCGCGCTCGAGGCGGCGGACACCCCCTTGCGGCTGCCGCTCGGCGACGACGGCGTCGGCGCGGTCCTCGGCCACCTCGACCAGGTCCGCGAGGACGTCCTGGCCTGGGAGAAGCGCACCCGCGCCACGGCCTTCGACGACTGAGCGCCGCCCGAGCGGAACCGGGTGACCCGCCCCGTGGGCGGGTCACCTGTTGTCGTGTCGCAGGGTCGCCCGTTGTCGTGTCGCAGGGTCGCCCGCTTGTCGTGTCGGAGGGTCATCCGCCGTCGTGCCGCCGGGACCTCCGGTCCACGCGTTCGTGCGGGGCCCCTTGTGCAATTCCTGTGCAACCCTCAATCTTTCGGCTGACGCCGGACTCGGCCGTCAAAGGTGACATGATCACGTCAACGGCCGGTCCCCACGCGCACCACCGACCGAGGAGGAACCCTCACATGGCAGTGATGCGTCACCCCCGGCGAAGACTGGCCGCCCTCGGCGCCGCGACCACCGCGGCCCTCGTCGCGAGCCTCGTCTCCGCACTCCCCGCGGGCGCGGCCCCGGCCGCCCCCGAAGGTCGCGTCCTGTACGCGGGCGCCGCGAACGCCGTCGCCGGCAGCTACATCGTGACCCTGAAGGCGGACGAGGCCCGTTCCGGCTCCGCGGAGGGCCGCGCCCTGGCCGAGAAGTACGGCGCCGACATCGAGCGCACGTACGCCAAGGCCCTGAACGGCTACGAGGTCGAGGCCTCCGAGGCCGAGGCGAAGCGCTTCGCCGCCGACCCGGCCGTCGCCTCCGTGGTGCAGAACCGCACCTTCCACGTCACCGGCACCCAGCCGAACCCGCCCTCCTGGGGCCTGGACCGGATCGACCAGCGGAACCTCCCGCTCAACAGCTCGTACACCTACCCGGATTCGGCCGGGGAGGGCGTGACGGCGTACGTCATCGACACCGGCGTCCGCATCAGCCACGGCGACTTCGGCGGCCGTGCCTCCAACGGCTACGACGCCATCGACAACGACAACGTCGCCCAGGACGGCCACGGTCACGGCACGCACGTCGCCGGCACGGTCGCGGGCAGCTCCCACGGCGTGGCGAAGAAGGCGAAGGTCGTCGCCGTCCGGGTGCTCAACAACTCCGGCTCCGGCACCACCGCCCAGGTCGTCGCCGGCATCGACTGGGTGGCGCAGAACGCGGTCAAGCCCGCCGTCGCCAACATGTCCCTCGGCGGCGGCGCCGACAGCGCCCTCGACGCGGCCGTCCGCGGCGCCGTCGCCTCCGGCGTCACCTTCGTCGTCGCGGCCGGGAACGAGTCCACCAACGCCTCCACCAAGTCCCCGGCCCGGGTGACCGAGGCGATCACCGTCGGCGCCACCACCTCCGGTGACGCGCGGGCCAGCTACTCCAACTACGGTTCCGTCCTGGACCTGTTCGCGCCCGGCTCCTCCATCACCTCCGCCTGGCGCACCAGCGACACGGCCACCAACACCATCTCCGGCACGTCCATGGCGAGCCCGCACGTCGCCGGCGCGGCCGCCCTCCACCTGGCCGGCAACCCCTCGGCCACCCCCGCCCAGGTCTCCTCCGCGCTGACCTCCGCCGCCACCACCGGCGTCGTCGGCAACCCGGGCAGCGGCTCGCCCAACCGCCTGCTGCACGTGGGTGAGGGGGACACCACCCCGCCCCCGACCGGTGACCGCTTCGAGAACACCGCCGACCACGCCATCGCCGACAACTCCACCGTCGAGTCCCCGGTGACCGTCTCCGGCGTCCCGGGCAACGCGCCCTCGGACCTGGCCGTCGAGGTCGACATCACCCACACCTACATCGGCGACCTCCAGGTCCAGCTGATCGCCCCGGACGGCACGGCGTACACGCTGAAGCCGTACGGCACCGGCGGCAGCGCGGACGACATCGCCACCACCTACACCGTCGACGCCTCCGCGGAGACGGCCAACGGCACCTGGAAGCTGCGCGTCGGCGACAACGCGACGCGGGACACCGGGCGGCTGAACGGCTGGGCGCTGCAGTTCTAGCTCCGGCGGACGCCGCTCACCGCACCACGGCCCCGTCCCCGGGGAAGGCGCCCGGGGACGGGGCCCGTCGTCCCGCGCCTACGATGCCGCTCGTGTCCATACCTCCGTCCTACGGGCCCCCGCAGGAACCTCAGGGCCCCCAGGGTCAGCAGCCCGCTCCCCAGGGCCAGGTCCCCTGTCCGCCACCGCAGTCCACCTACGGAGGCCGGCCCGGTTTCGCGCCGTACGGGCTCTACGGGCCGTACGGGCCCCGGCCGCCGGCCGTCGTCAACGGCGTCGCCGTCGCCGCCCTGGTGTTCGGCGTGCTGTTCCTGGTGCCGGCCGTCGGGCTGGTGCTGGGGCTGGTCGCGTTGCGGCAGATCAAGCGGCGGGGGGAGCGGGGGCGGGGGATGGCGGTCGCCGGAACCGTGCTGTCGTCGCTCGGGCTCGCGCTGTGGGCGGCGGCCCTCGCCTCCGGTGTCCTGACCGACGTCTGGGAGGGCATCGAGGACGGGACGCGCGGCAACAGCGTCCTCGCCCTGGGCAAGGGCGACTGCTTCGACTCGCCCGGCGGACTGGAGGGCTGGGCCACCGACGCCGACCTGGTGCCCTGTGCGCGGGAGCACGACGGTGAGGTCTTCGCCGTCGTCACCCTCCCCGACGGCCGTTACCCGGGCGACGACAGCCTCGCCGGCACCGCGGACGAGCGGTGCTACGGCCTCCGGGACGACTACGTCATGGATTCCTGGGCGCTGCCCGGTCACGTGGACGTCTACCACCTCGTCCCGTCCTCGGAGAGCTGGCGCCACGGCGACCGCGAGATCGTCTGTGTCCTCGGCGACCGGGACGCGCGGTCGCCGCTCACCGGGTCGCTGCGCCGGGACGGGACCACGCTCGACGAGCACCAGCTGGCCTATCTGGAGGCGGCCCGGGTGCTCGACACCGCTCTGGACGGGGCCCCCGAGGCCGAGTTCGTCGAGGACGACCTGCCGGGGTACCGGGAATGGGCGGACGAGGTGGCGGCGGCGCTCACCGAGCAGACCCGGATGCTGCGCGCGCACGAGTGGCCCGCCGGTGCCGAGCAGCCGGTGAGCGGGCTCGTCGCCGAGCTGGACGAGGCGGAGGAGGAGTGGGCGAAGGCCGCCGGGGCCGGTGACGCGGACACCTACCACGAGCACTCCGACAGGGGATGGAACCTCGTCGACCCCGACGGTTCCGTCACCGCACGCAAGGCCCTGGGCCTGGCCGCGTCCCCGCCCCGGTACGACGAGGAGGCGGAGCGCGAGCCGGAGAGCGGGGACATGAAGGTGTGACGGCCGCCATAGCGGGGAGAAAGTGCCTGCGTAAAGCCCTCGTCCGACAGCGTCATCACAACGAGTGATTCTCTGGCCTTTGCTTGCCTGGCACAACCTACGGTTGCGACGCTGTTGCTGTCTGTACAACCTGATGGGAGCGGCCCGTGACATTCGGTGAGCAGCCGGCGTACCTGCGTGTCGCGGGTGATCTCCGCAAGAAGATCGTCGACGGCCGGCTGCCGCCGCACACACGGCTCCCCTCCCAGGCGAGGATCCGCGAGGAGTACGGCGTCTCGGACACGGTCGCGCTGGAGGCGCGCAAGGTCCTCATGGCGGAGGGGCTCGTCGAGGGCCGCTCCGGCTCGGGGACGTACGTGCGCGAGCGGCCGGTGCCCCGGAGGGTCGCCCGCTCGGGGTTCCGGCCGGAGCGCGGGGCCACGCCGTTCCGTCAGGAGCAGGCCGACGCGGGCGTCCGGGGCACCTGGGAGTCCAGCAGCGAGCAGGCCGAGGCCACCGGCGCCGTCGCCGAGCGGCTGGACATCGAGCCCGGTGACCGCGTGATGCGCACCCGGTACCTCTTCCGGGAGGCCGGCGACCCGATGATGCTCTCCACCTCCTGGGAGCCGCTCGCCCTCACCGGCCGGACCCCCGTGATGCTGCCCGAGGAGGGGCCGCTCGGCGGCATGGGGGTCGTCGAGCGCATGCGCGCCATCGACGTGATCGTGGACAACGTCACCGAGGAGGTCGGCGCCCGTCCCGGCCTCGCCGAGGAACTGGTGCTGCTGGGCGGCGTCCCCGGGCACGTCGTCCTGGTCATCCAGCGCACCTACTTCGCCTCGGGGCGGCCGGTCGAGACCGCCGACGTGGTCATCCCCGCCGACCGCTACCGAGCCGCCTACCACCTCCCGGTGAAGTAGCGGACCCGGCGGTGAGGGGCGGGCCCTCCGCCCCGTCGTGTCCGGGTCCGGTGGCCCGCGCCCGCGTTCCGGGCTTTCCCGGGAGGCCGGCCGACCGTCAGGCCCTCAGGCCCTCACCGAGCTCCTCACGGCCGCTCGTCGGCGGCCCGCCCCGCACCTCCGCGTCCCAGGCGCTGCCCGCGCCTCCCGTCGGTGCTCCCCGAGCCGGCCGGTTCGTGCTCCCCGTGGCTCCTCGCACGCCCCCCGGCGGTGATCGTCACGCTCCTCCACCGACCCGCCGTGCGCCCTTCCGCGCCCCCGGACCGCCTCCGCTCCGGCGTGTCCCCCAGGGCGCCGTCGCCTCCGCGCCGTAGCAATCTGGCCGTTTTCCCAGGTAGCCCCCGGAGCGCGGCGCACCGGGCGCCATGCCGCTGACCGGACGCGTCGGCCTCCCCGCACGGCGCATCCGCCACCGTGCGCCCCCTGTGTTCTGGCTGGTTGCGTGCCTCTTTGTGAAAAGGCGTATTCGCTCAGTGAAGGTAAGGCGTAGGCTCGGGCATATGCGGACTGGGGTTTCCTTATCGGGCGGGGCGCGGCACCGGCCGCGGGCGGGAAGTGGAGGGGAGCGATGAACGACGGCACGGTGACTCTTCCCTGGCTCGTCGTGCGCCAGGACGACAACGGCAACCGCTACCGAGTGGGCAGGTACGCGACCCGCGCCGAGGCCGAGAGGATCGCGGAGAGCCTCGACGGGCGTGGACACAAGCAGCTCTACTGGGTCGAGCGGATCGGTCAGAACGGAACGTCCGCCGACTGACCCGGACCGCCGGCGGTCCCCCGCCCGCCCCTCCCGTAGGCTCCGGCGCATGAACGAGCGGATCGTGGTGGTCGGTGCGGCCCTGTGGCACGAGGGGCGGCTGCTCGCCGCCCGCCGGAGCGCACCCGCCGAACTGGCCGGGCGCTGGGAGCTGCCCGGCGGCAAGGTCGAACCGGGGGAGGCCCCCGAGGCGGCCGTCGTGCGGGAGCTGCGCGAGGAGCTCGGCGTCGACGCCGAAGCCGCGGAGCGCGTCCCGGGGGAGTGGCCGCTGCGGACGCCGTACGTGATGCGGGTGTGGACCGCGCGCCTGCGCCCCGGATCCGCCGCACCCCGGCCCCTCGAGGACCACGACGAGCTGCGCTGGCTCACCCCCGACCGGATCTGGGACGTCGACTGGCTCGACCACGACGTGCCCGCGGTCCGCGACACCCTCGCCCACCTCGGCCTCCGGGAGGGCGTGTGAAGTACGGGTCCGGCGCGCGGGGGCAGGAGTGACGGGGCGTGGGCGCCTTCCCGCGCCGCTCATGCCACGATGCGCCGTCGAGCGCGGTACTCCGTCCGGGATATCGGGTATGTGCCCATTAACCCCATGAAACCGGACATGGGTGGACTCCCTCGGCGGGGAAGTGATCCGTGTGATCGACACCGACGGCGACCGCGCCGCGTGGACCTTCTCCGCGGACCCGGGAACCGTGCGCGCCGCCCGCCGCGCCGTCCGTGACCAGCTGCGCATCTGGGACCTCGACAGCGTCGGCGACCTCGCGGCCCTGCTGGTCAGCGAACTGGTCACCAACGCCCTGCGGTACGCCACCGGCCCCATCGGCGTACGCCTGACCCGCCCCACGGACCTCGGCGGTGTCCTCCTGGTGGAGGTCTCCGACCCCCTCCCCGAGCCCCCGCACGAACGCGCCGCCCGGCCCGAGGACGAGGGCGGGCGCGGGCTGCAGCTGCTGGCCTCCGCCTCCCGCCGCTGGGGCACCCGGCCGGCCGCCCCCGGCAAGACCGTGTGGTTCGAACTCGCGGTGCCGAGATGAGGGATCGCACGCCCGTTCAGGGTGTACGCGCCCGCCACTTCCGTCGAGTGACCGGTTCAGGACTCCGGAGGTTGTCGAAGAGGGGGATTCGACGACGTGTCCGCTGGTTAGAAGACTGGAAGTGTTCTCACGGTGTGGACCGAAAAGCATCGGGACCGTGCTGTGATCGTGAACACCGTGTTGTGCGGCACCGTAGTGCTGGATACTGCGGGCAGCCGCCCCCGGTGACCGGTGCCGGACGCGGTGAGCTGGAGGGGACGGTTCGCGTGAGCGAGATACCAGCGAAGGCCACGGAGTCCGAGGACCCGTCGGGCGGCGCGAGGAGAGGGGCCGCCGACGGCCCCTTCTCCGGCGACGCTCCGTCCGGCGACACGATGTGGCAGAGCAGTCCGCCCGGCTCCATGTACGACTACATCAAGGTCGCCTCCTTCTCCATCGGCCCGGACGGGCTGGTCGACCAGTGGAGCCTGCGCGCCGAGCAGATCTTCGGCATCCCCGCCGAGCGTGCCGTCGGCATGGACCCCATCGAGGCGTTCATCGAGCCCGTGCGGCGGGAGCGCGGCCAGCGCAAGATGGCCGAGATCCTCGACGGCCGGGAGTGGACCGGGGTGGTGCCCTTCCGTCTGCCGGACTCGCTGACGGCGGACGAGCGCGAGCGGGAGGGCCTCGCCGAGGTCTACGTCATGCCGACGCGGACCGAGGAGGGGGAGAAGGCCGCCGTCTGCATCGTCGTCGACGTCCGCACCCTGCGCCGCATCGAGACCGACCTCGCCGCCTCGCAGGCCATATTCGGCCAATCTCCGTTCGGTTTCCTGCTGATCGACCCCGACCTGCGGGTACGCCGCGCCAACCAGCGGTTCGCGTCCATCTTCGGCGGCACCCCCGACGACCACCGCGGCAAGGGCGTCCACGACTACCTGCCGCGCGGCGAGGCCGAGCGGGTCGCCGCGACCCTGCGCCGGGTCCTGGAGACCGGCGACTCCATCACGGACATGCACGTCACGGGCTTCGTACCGGGCTCCGACGAGCGCCGCCACTGGTCCGTCAACCTCTACCGCGTGCACAGCGGCAGCGGCCGGCCCATCGGCATCTCCTGGCTCGGAACGGACATCACCGCCCGCCGCGCCGCCGCCCGGGAGGCCGCCGCCGCGCGGCGCAATCTCGCCCTCCTCAACGAGGCGGGCGCCCGGATCGGCAACTCCCTCGACCTGGAGACCACCGCCCGCGAACTCCTCGACGTCGTCGTCCCCGGCTTCTGCGACCTGGCCACCGTCGACCTGTACCAGGGGCTGCTGGCCGGCGACGAGACCCCGCCGGGCCTCGCCGACGGCAGCGCGGAGGTACGGCGCGTCGCCTTCGCCAGCGCCGTGTCCGACGCGCCGTTCAGCGGCACCGGCGAGCCGGTGAAGCTGGGCGCCGTCCACCACTACCCGTTCAACTCGCCCTGCGCGGACGCGCTGCGCACCGCCCGTCCGCAGAGCGTCCCCGGCGGGGACGGCGGCCTGGTGCAGTCCACGCTCGCCGTGCCGATGGTCGCCCACGACACGGTGGTGGGACTCGCGCAGTTCGCCCGCACCAAGGGCAGCGAGCCGTTCGGCGACCGCGACCGCGACCTCGCGGTCGAACTGGCCGCCCGCGCCGCCGTCTGCATCGACAACGCCCGCCTCTACCGGCGCGAGCACGAACGCGCGTTGATACTGCAGCGCTCGCTGCTCCCGCCGGGCGACCCGGAGGCCTCCGGCCTCGACATCGCCTGCCGCTACCTGCCCGGCAACGTGGCCACCGGCCGGCCCAGCGAGGTCGGCGGCGACTGGTTCGACGTCATCGAACTGCCCGGCCACCGCACCGCGCTGGTCGTCGGCGACGTCATGGGGCGCGGTCTGCGCGCGGCCGTGGCCATGGGCGAACTGCGCACCGCCGTACGGACCCTGGCCCAGCTCGACCTGGAACCCGCCGAGGTGCTCTCCCAGTTGGACGAGATCGCCCGGGGCCTCGGCGCTCCCGGAGGCGTCCAGCAGGCCACCCGCGCCGCCCGTCGCCCCCGCGAGGCCGACCTCTCCGAGGTCTACCTGGCGACCTGCGTCTACGCCGTCTACGACTCGGTGACCAGGCGCTGCACCTTCGCCAACGCGGGCCATCTGCCGCCCGTCCTGGTCGAACCCGGCGAGCCCGCGCTGATGCTGGACGTGCCGCCCGGCATGCCGCTCGGCGTCGGCGGCGAACCCTTCGAGGAGGTGGAGGTCGAACTGCCCGAGGGCGCCCTGCTCGCGCTCTACACGGACGGGCTGGTCGAAAGCCGCGACCACCCCCTCGACGAGGGCCTCCAGGCCTTCGTGCACGCCCTGAGGGACCCCTCCGCACCCCTGGAGGACGTCTGCGACCACGTCCTCAACACCCTCGACACCCACCACGGCGAGGACGACATCGCCCTGCTGATGGCCCGCGTCCAGGGACTGCCCGCCGAGTCCGTCGGCGACTGGGCCCTGCCCCGCGAGCCCCGCAGCGTCGGCCGGGCCCGCGAGTACGCCCGCGCGCAGCTGCTCGGCTGGGACCTGGAACCCCTGGTCGACACCACGGAGCTCCTGGTCAGCGAACTGGTCACCAACGCCCTGCGGTACGGCGAGGGCGAGATCAGACTCCGTCTCCTCCTCGACCGGACCCTGGTCTGCGAGGTCTGGGACTCGGGTCTCGTCCAGCCCCGCCGCCGCCGCGCCCGCGACACCGACGAGGGCGGCCGCGGCCTCCAGCTGGTCGGCCTGCTCAGCGCGGCCTGGGGCTCCCGCCGCACCCCCCGGGGCAAGACGGTCTGGTTCGAACTCCCCCTGCCCGGCACGGACACCACCCTCACCGACCCGGCGGAGGCGCTGCTGAGCCTGTTCTGAAGGCCCGTCGGCGCGGCGCGTATACGCTCGCGCCATGCCCGCCGCTCCGATCGCCCCGGTCCGCCTGACGGCCGGCCCCCTCACCCTGCGCCCCTGGGCGCCCGAGGACGCGGCCGTCCTGGCCGAGCTGTACGAGGACGAGGCGATGCGCCGCTGGGCGAGCGCGCCCGTGCACGACGAGCCGAGCGCGGCGCGCTGGGTGGCCGAGCAGCGGCGCGGCTGGGAGAGCGGCGAACGCCTCGCCTTCGCCGTACAGGACGCGGGGGCGTCCGACGCCCGGCCGGCGGGCCACGTCGTGCTCAAACGGTCGGCCACGACCGCCGTCTCGGCCGAGGTCGGCTACTGGACGGCCGCCCACGCGCGGGGCGGGGGAGTGGCCCCGCGCGCCCTGACCGCCGTGGCCGACTGGGCCTTCGCCACCTTCGCCCACGAGGGCCTGACCCGCCTGGAACTGCTGCACCAGGTCGACAACACGGCCTCCTGCCGCGTCGCCGAGAAGTGCGGCTTCGCGCTGTCCGGCCTGCTCCCCGCCGCCCCGCCGGCCTTCCCCCTCGACGGCCACCGGCACATACGGCAGGCGCCCTCCACCGCGTGAGCGCAACCGGAACACCCGTTCCTCTCGTCCTCCCCTCGACATCGACCACGCGGCTGCCCGGCGAGAGCCGACAGGCGAAGGGGAGCCGGCATGGAACGTGCAGAGCCGCAGGAGCCGGCGACCGCGCCGGACGAGGCCGCCGAGACCTCCGATGAGCCGTCGACCGGACGCCGCAGACCCTGGGTCCGCCGGGTCGGACGTACCGCCCTCGCGGTCGCCCTCCTCCTGGTCGTCCCCCTCCTCGCCGCCGAGACCGCCCTGCGGATCAACTACATGGGAGACCCGGCGGACGGGACGTACACCCGTGACCGGGACGCCATGTGGCTGGGGCACGCCTGGGTCGACGGGCGGAAGAAGGACGCCGACGTCACCGCGCTCGCCCGCCGTCTCGAGGGCACCGGGATCCGTGACCTGTACGTCCACTCCGGGCCGCTGGAGCACGACGGGACCCTGCCGAAGTCCAGTTACCCGCGCGCCCGTTGGCTGATCGACGCCGTGCACCGGGAGCTGCCGGGCGTCCGGGTCCAGGCCTTCCTCGGGGACGTCCTCGCCAACGGGGGTCCCGACGGCCTGCACCTGGACCGCGCCGCCACCCGCGCGGAAGTCGTCCGCAGCGCCGGTCAGGTCCTGGACACCGGCTACGACGGCGTCCACCTCGACCTGGAGCCCCTGCACTCCGGCGACCGGGACTACCTCTCCCTCCTGGACGACCTGCGCGCCGTCACCCGCGCCGAGGACGCGCGACTGTCCGTGGCCGCCCACCAGATCGACCCGCTCCCGGCCCTCCACTCCGTGTTCGGCCTCTTCACCGAACACCCCAAGTGGTGGTCGCAGGAGTTCTTCGGCCAGGTCGCCCGGCGCGTCGACCAGATCGCCGTGATGTCGTACGACACCGCGCAGCCCCTGGAGGGCACCTACGGCGGCTTCGTGGCCCAGCAGACCTCCCTCGCCCTGGAGGTCACCCCGCCCACCACGCACCTGCTGATCGGCCTGCCCTTCTACCACGAGAGCAACTTCGACCACTGGGGCCACGCCGAGACCGTCGCCGCCGCCGTCCGCGGTGCCCGCCTCGGCCTCTCCCGCACGGACCCCGACCGGGAGCTCTTCGGCGTCGCCCCGTACATCGACTTCGCGGCGACGGAGACGAACTGGAAGGAGTACCGGGAGGGCTGGCTGCGCCCCGACGCCTCCTAACGCCTCCTGATCTTCGAGCCCAGCCACACCAGCGGGTCGTACTTGCGGTCCACCGCCCGTTCCTTCAGCGGGATCAGCGCGTTGTCCGTGATCCTGATCCCCTCGGGACAGACCTCCGTACAGCACTTGGTGATGTTGCAGTAGCCGAGGCCGTGTTCGTCCTGGGCCGTGCGGCTCCGGTCCAGGCCGGTCTCCCCGGCCGCGTCCAGCGGATGCATGTCGAGCTCCGCGATCCGCATCAGGAAGCGGGGTCCCGCGAACGCGGGCTTGTTCTCCTCGTGGTCGCGCACCACGTGGCAGGTGTCCTGGCACAGGAAGCACTCGATGCACTTGCGGAACTCCTGCGAGCGGTCCACGTCCTCCTGCATCATCCGGTACTCGCCCGGACCGACCCCTTCCGGCGGGACGAAGGCCGGGACCTCCCTGGCCTTGGCGTAGTTGAAGCCGACGTCCGTCACCAGGTCGCGGATCACCGGGAAGGCCCGCAGCGGCGTCACGGTGATCGTCTCGTCCCGTTCGAACACCGACATGCGGGTCATGCACAGCAGCCGGGGACGCCCGTTGACCTCCGCCGAGCACGAACCGCACTTGCTGGCCTTGCAGTTCCAGCGCACGGCGAGATCGGGGGCCTGGGTGGCCTGGAGGCGGTGGATGATGTCGAGGACCACCTCGCCGTCGTTCACCTCGACCGCGAAGTCCTCCAGGCCGCCGCCCTCGACGTCCCCGCGCCACACCTTGAAGCGGGCCTCGTAGCTGCTCACTCGTACAGCTCCTCTCCCAGCTCTTCCTCGGCGAGGTACTTGACCAGCTCCTCCTTCTCGAAGAGGGCGAGCAGGTCGGGACGGACGGGTTCGGTGGTCTCGCGGGTGAGGGTGATCCGGCCGCGCGCCGGATCGGTGTCCGCGAGACCGCCCGCCGGGTCGGTGCCCGCGCGACCATCCGCCGGGTCGGTGAGCGCGCACAGCAGGTTCACGTTGCGCCAGGAGCGCTCCATCTCGGAGTGGTCCTCGCGGGTGTGCCCGCCGCGCGACTCGGTGCGCTCCAGCGCCGCCCGGGCCACGCACTCGCTGACCAGCAGCATGTTCCTCAGGTCGAGGGCGAGGTGCCAGCCCGGGTTGAACTGCCGGTGCCCCTCGACCCCGGCCCGGAGGGCCCGGACCCGCAGCTCGGCGAGCTTTTCCAGGGCCTGCTTCATCTCGTGCTCGCGGCGGATGATGCCGACCAGGTCGTTCATGGTCTGCTGGAGTTCCTGGTGCAGGGTGTACGGGTTCTCCGGCGGCCCCCCGTCCGGCTCCCCGCCCTCCGCGGAGAACGGGCGCAGGGCCTCCGCGGCGGCCGCGCTGACCTGTACGTCGTCCACCCGGGGCCGCTCGGACCCCGCGGCGCTCGCGTACTCGGCCGCGTGCAGGCCCGCCCGGCGCCCGAACACCAGCAGGTCGGACAGGGAGTTCCCGCCCAGCCGGTTGGAGCCGTGCATCCCGCCCGCCACCTCACCGGCCGCGAACAGCCCCGGCACCCCGCGCGCCGCCGCCGAGTCGGAGTCGACGGCGATGCCGCCCATCACGTAGTGGCAGGTCGGCCCGACCTCCATCGCCTCCGCCGTGATGTCGACGTCCGCCAGCTCCTTGAACTGGTGGTACATCGACGGCAGCCGCCGCTTGATCACCTCGGCCGGCATCCGGGTGGACACGTCCAGGAAGACCCCGCCGTGCGGGGAGCCGCGGCCCGCCTTCACCTCGGCGTTGATCGCGCGGGCCACCTCGTCGCGGGGGAGCAGCTCGGGCGGGCGCCGGTTGTGGTCCGGGTCGTCGTACCAGCGGTCGCCCTCCTCCTCGGACTCGGCGTACTTGTCCTTGAAGACGTCCGGGATGTAGTCGAACATGAACCGCTTGCCCTCGGAGTTGCGCAGCACCCCGCCGTCCCCGCGCACCGACTCGGTGACGAGGATGCCCTTCACCGACGGCGGCCAGACCATTCCCGTCGGGTGGAACTGCACGAACTCCATGTTCAGCAGCGGGGCCCCGGCCAGCAGCGCCAGCGCGTGCCCGTCGCCGGTGTACTCCCACGAGTTCGACGTCACCTTGAACGACTTGCCGATCCCGCCGGTCGCGATCACCACGGCGGGCGCTTCGAGCACGAAGAAGCGCCCGGATTCACGCGCGTACCCGAAGACGCCGCTGACTTGCCCGCCGTCCTTCAGCACCCGGGTGACCGTGCACTCCTGGAAGACCTTCAGCCGGGACTCGTACTCCCCGGTCTCGCGGAAGTCCTCCTGCTGGAGCGCGACGATCCTCTGCTGGAGGGTGCGGATCAGCTCCAGGCCGGTGCGGTCGCCCACGTGCGCCAGGCGCGGGTACTCGTGGCCGCCAAAGTTGCGCTGCGAGATCCGGCCGTCCTCCGTCCGGTCGAACAGCGCGCCCCAGGTCTCCAGCTCCCACACCCGTTGCGGCGCCTCCTGGGCGTGCAGCTCGGCCATCCGCCACTGGTTGAGGAACTTCCCGCCGCGCATGGTGTCGCGGAAGTGGACCTGCCAGTTGTCCCCGGCGTTGACGTTGCCCATCGCCGCCGCGATGCCGCCCTCGGCCATCACGGTGTGCGCCTTGCCGAACAGCGACTTGCAGATCACCGCCGTACGGGCGCCCCGCTCGCGCGCCTCGATCGCGGCGCGCAGACCGGCGCCGCCGGCCCCGACCACGACGACGTCCCACTCCTGTCGGTCGACCACGGACATCAGTCACAGCTCCCAGCTAGAAGAAGCGCGGATCGTCGAAGACACCGGACGCGACGAGGTACACGTAGAGGTCGGCGAGCGCCACGCTCAGCAGTGACGCCCAGGCGAGCTGCATGTGCCGGGCGTTCAGCCGGCCCACCACCTGCCACATCCGGTAGCGCACGGGATGCCGGGAGAAGTGCTTCAGCTTCCCGCCGACGATGTGCCGGCAGGAGTGGCAGGAGAGGGTGTACGCCCAGATCAGCGCGATGTTGACCAGGAACACCAGGGTGCCGAGCCCCATGTGGCCCCAGTCGTAGCGCTCGTCGCGGAAGGCGAGCACGGTGTCGTAGGTCAGGATGCCGGCGACCGGGATCGCCGCGTAGAAGAAGTACCGGTGGACGTTCTGCAGGATGAGCGGGAAGCGGGTCTCCCCGGTGTACTTGGCGTGCGGTTCGGCGACCGCGCAGGCCGGTGGGGACGCCCAGAAGCCCCGGTAGTAGGCCTTGCGGTAGTAGTAGCAGGTCAGCCGGAAGCCGAGCGGGAAGATCAGGATGATGATCGCCGGCGAGATGCCCCACCAGCTGCCGAAGATCTCCCAGTTCGGCCCCGCCTTCATCGGTTCGCAGTTCTCCGCGAGGCACGGCGAGTAGAACGGCGAGACGTACGGCGCCGCGTAGTAGTCGGCGTTCGCGAAGGCCCGCCAGGTCGAGTAGACGACGAAGGCGAGCAGCCCGGCCGCGGTGGCGGCCGGGGCCAGCCACCAGCGGTCGGTCCGCAGGTGCGGGGCGGCGATCGCGGCGCGCGTACCGGCTCTCACACCGCCGCTTCGGGGACGGGGTTCTGTGGCGGGAGGTTCCGTACCAGTGGCCACTTGTCCACTCCGGTAGGGGGTCGGGGGGCGTCGCGATCGGCGGGGGTCAGGGGGCGCGACGGTCGCGGGCGCCGAGGCCCTCGTCGTCCGTGTCCACCCACAGCGAGGGGTCGTACGGGGTGTCGGAGATGGTCACGAGATCGAGCCGCTTCTGCGGGGCCGCGGCGGCGGCCGTCTCCCGCAGCAGTGCGACGCTCTCGCGCAGGTGATCGGTGTCGGTGCGGACGCGGCGCATCTCCAGGCCGCCGCTGCCCAGCTGCTTCTCCAGCCGCCCCACCGACCGGACCAGGTCGTCGAGACAGCGCTGGACCGATGCCAGTTCGTCGTGCACGGACATGACTTGCCCTCGCTTCCACAGGTCCTTCAGGCCCAAGGCGGCAACGTTCGTGCGCCTGAGAGTGTTGCGCGTCACACCTTGTGCTGTGAAGGGATGTGCATCGATTGGCCGAGGCGTACGGATGCACCGGACGGTGCTTTGCGCCGCACGGGTGGGCTTGCCGTCCGTGGCCGCCGTGTCGCCCCGGGTTGCCGAACCCTTTCCTCTTCAGTGGGCCGCGTACATCGGATGAGCTCCAAATACCGCCAAAAGTGATCGTAACGCCCGCGGCTTCCCGGAGGTACCCAGAGATGTCCCATGACGGCGTCGGCCCGCGCGCGGCTCTGCGATCGGTCGCCTTCCTCACCGCCGGCATGCTCGCGGTGCCCGCGCTGGCCGGATGCGGCTCCGACGACCCGGCGGGCAGGCCTCTCGCGGGAGCGGACATCGCCCGTGCCGACCGGTCCGGGATCGCCGACGGGGGCACCCTGCGCTGGGCCGTGGACACCGTCCCGGACACCCTGAACGCCTTCCAGTCGGACGCCGACGCCACCACCACCCGGATCGCCCAGGCCGTCCTGCCGTCGATGTACCGGATGGACGGCCGGGGCCGGCCGGCGCGCA
This sequence comes from Streptomyces sp. NPDC044984, assembly GCF_040646935.1. Classification (NCBI taxonomy): domain Bacteria; kingdom Bacillati; phylum Actinomycetota; class Actinomycetes; order Kitasatosporales; family Streptomycetaceae; genus Streptomyces; species Streptomyces sp. NPDC044984. Next base: position 29,423 of record NZ_JBEZBE010000044.1, on the reverse strand, counting down.
ACCCCGACTACCTGGAGTCCGCCGAGGTCATCGGCACCGAGCCCAAACAGGTGGTCCTCTACCGGCTCAACCAGCAGGCCGTCTGGAGCGACGGCCGCGAGATCGGGGCCGCCGACTTCGCCGCCCAGTGGCGCGCCCTGTCCGGCAAGGACACCGCCTACTGGACCGCCCGCAACGCCGGCTACGACCGCATCGAGAAGATCGAGCGGGGCGAGAACGACCTCGAGGTCAAGGTCACCTTCAGCCGTCCCTACGCCGACTGGAAGTCGCTGTTCACGCCGCTGTACCCGAAGGAGGTCATGGGCACCCCGGACTCCTTCAACGACGGCGCCCGCAAGAAGCTGAAGGTCACCGCCGGGCCCTTCACGGTGAAGAAGGTCGACACCGGGAAGGACGAGGTCACCCTCACCCGCAGCACGCGCTGGTGGGGCGACCCGGCGAGGCTCTCCACGATCGTGCTGCGGGCCGTGCCCCACGACAAGCGGATCTCCGCGCTCAGTGCCGGCACGGTCGACCTGGCCGAGATCGACCCGGCCGCCGCCCGCCGCATCACCGCCGCCGCGCTTCCGCGGAGCGGGAGCAGCCCCCTGACGGGTCCCGGCGCGGACCGGTCCGCCGCGGACGCGCTGCGCTCCTGGGCCGTCGCCAACGGCTCCGACGAGGACGCCGCCGACGAGGAGATCTCCGCCCGCAAGAAGCTGCGCAAGAAGATGGCGAAGTACGCCCGTCAGCAGAAGGCCCTCGGCGGCTTCGAGGTGCGCAAGTCACTGGAGCCCGCCCACACCCAGCTCGCCCTCAACGGCGCCGACGGCCCCCTCGCCGACGAGCGGGTCCGCCGTGCCGTGGCCCGCGCCCTGGACCGGCGGGAGATCGCCGAGGCCGTCCTGAAGCCGCTGGGCCTGCCCGCCGAGCCCCTCGGCAGCCACCTCGCGCTGTCCGGCCAGGCCGCCTACGCCGACGGCAGCGGAGCCCTCGGCAAGCAGGACGCCAAGGAGGCGCGGGCGCTGCTCGCGGACGCCGGCTGGGTGCCGGGCGGTCCGGTGAAGGAGAAGAAGAAGGACAAGGGGGAGAAGGCGGCCGGCGCGGAAGGGGACTCCGGGAGCGAGTCCGAGGGCGGCGACGACGGCACGTACATCGTCGGAGAGGACGACGGGGGCAACGGGGACAGCAGGGACAGCGGAGACGGCGGGGACGACGGCAAGGCCCCGCGGGACTCCGGTACCGGCACCAGGCAGCTGAGGCAGGGCGGCGCCCCCGGCGCCTACGCCCCCCGGGGCACCGCCGCCCCGGCCCGGGCCCGGAACGCCCGTGTCGCCAAGGACGGCAAGGCGCTCACCCTCCGCTTCGTCCTGCCCTCGGGGCCGGGCTCGGACACGCTGCACACCGTGGCCGGCCGGATCTCGAAGATGCTGGAGCGGATCGGCATCGGCACGAAGATCTCCAAGGTCGACGACGAGAGCTACTTCAAGGACCACATCGCGTCCGGCGAGTACGACCTCGCCCTGTACTCCTGGCCCGCGACCGCCTACCCCGCCACCGACGCCCGCCCCGTCCACGCCAAACCGGTCCCGGCCGCCGACGGCTCCCTGAACGTGGAGCAGAACTACACCCGCGTCGGCACCGACCAGGTCGACCAGCTCTTCGACCAGGCCGTCACCACGCTCGACGACTCCGAGCACCGCGCCCTGCTCCGCAAGGCGGACGCCCGCATCTGGGCGGCGGCCGGCTCCATCCCCCTCTACCAGCGCCCCCAGCTCACCGCCGCCCGCAAGAACCTGGCCAACGCCGGCGCGTTCGGTTTCCGCACACCGGTCTACGAGGACATGGGCTTCCTGAGGAAACCGGCGCGCGGGCCGGGTGCCGGGAGCGCCGGGCCGTCGGCCGGGGACTGATGCGCACACGCGGGAGCGGCACACCCCCGCCGGGGATGTGCCGCTCACCTGTCGGTGTCAGCCGTGCTTGGCGCGGCTCGCGGCGCGGGCGCGCTCGCGGGCGTCCAGGTTCACCTTGCGGATGCGGACCGCCTCCGGGGTGACCTCCACGCACTCGTCGTCGCGGCAGAACTCCAGGGACTGCTCCAGCGACAGCTTGCGCGGCGGCACGATCGACTCGGCCACGTCGGCCGTGGACGACCGCATGTTGGTGAGCTTCTTCTCCTTGGTGATGTTGACGTCCATGTCGTCGGAGCGCGAGTTCTCGCCGACGATCATGCCCTCGTACACCTCGGTGCCGGGCTCGACGAAGAGCACGCCGCGCTCCTGGAGGTTGGTCATCGCGAACGCGGTGACCGCGCCGGCGCGGTCGGCGACCAGGGAGCCGTTGTTACGGGTGGTGAGCGTGCCGAACCAGGGCTCGTGGCCCTCGTGGATGGAGTGGCCGATGCCGGTGCCGCGGGTCTGGGTCAGGAACTCCGTGCGGAAGCCGATCAGACCGCGGGAGGGCACCACGAACTCCATGCGCACCCAGCCCGAGCCGTGGTTGGACATGTTGTCCATCCGGCCCTTGCGGACGCCCATGAGCTGCGTGACCGCGCCCATGTGCTCCTCGGGGACGTCGATGGTCATGCGCTCGACCGGCTCGTGGACCTTGCCGTCGATCTCCTTGGTGACCACCTGCGGCTTGCCGACGGTGAGCTCGTAGCCCTCGCGGCGCATCTGCTCGACCAGGATGGCCAGCGCCAGCTCGCCGCGGCCCTGCACCTCCCAGGCGTCGGGGCGGTCGGTGTCCAGGACGCGGAGCGAGACGTTGCCGATCAGCTCGCGGTCCAGGCGGTCCTTGACCTGGCGGGCGGTGACCTTGCGGTCCTTGACGGCCGCCTTGTTGTCGGCGCCCTTGCCGGTGCCGCCGCGGCCCACCAGCGGGGAGGTGTTGGTGCCGATGGTCATGGAGATCGCCGGCTCGTCCACCGTGATCAGCGGCAGCGCGACCGGGTTCTCCTGGTCGGCCAGGGTCTCGCCGATCATGATGTCCGGGATGCCGGCGACCGCGCAGATGTCACCGGGGCCCGCCTTCTCGGCGGGCTTGCGGGTGAGCGCCTCGGTCATCATCAGCTCGGAGATGCGCACGTTGGAGACGGACCCGTCGCGCTTCATCCAGGCGACCGTCTGCCCCTTCTTCAGCTCGCCCTGGTGGACGCGGAGCAGGGCGATGCGGCCGAGGAAGTTGTCGGCGTCGAGGTTGGTGACGTGGGCCTGGAGCGGGGCGTCCTCGTCGTAGGTCGGGGCCGGGATGTGCTCCAGGATCGTGGAGAAGAACGGCTCCAGCGAGTCGGAGTCGCCCGGGACCGTGCCGTCCTCGGGCTTGGTCAGGGAGGCCACGCCGTCCCGGCCGCAGGCGTAGACGATCGGGAACTCGATCTGGTCCTCGTCGGCGTCCAGGTCGAGGAAGAGGTCGTAGGTCTCGTTGACGACCTCGTCGATCCGGGCGTCCGGACGGTCCGTCTTGTTGATGCAGAGGATGATCGGCAGCCGCTGCTGGAGCGCCTTGCGCAGCACGAAGCGGGTCTGCGGCAGCGGGCCCTCGGAGGCGTCCACCAGCAGCACCACGCCGTCGACCATCGACAGACCGCGCTCGACCTCGCCGCCGAAGTCGGCGTGGCCGGGGGTGTCGATGATGTTGATGGTGATGGGCTCCCCGCCGTCCTTGGGGTGGTACTTCACCGCCGTGTTCTTGGCGAGGATCGTGATGCCCTTCTCACGCTCCAGGTCGTTGGAGTCCATCATGCGGTCGTCGACCTGGTCGAGCTGGTGCGCGGCGAAGGCGCCGGCCTGCTTGAGCATGCCGTCGACGATGGTGGTCTTGCCGTGGTCGACGTGGGCGACGATGGCGACGTTGCGGATGTCGTGGCGCGTGGCCATATAAGGCGTACTCCCGGAGTGCTGAGGAATGCCCCGCACGAGCGTCTGTGGTGTGCGGGCCCTGCCGGGCTGAACACGCCTCGGCCTCACCCCATGGTACGGGGCCGCCGCGCGGTCCGTCCTCGCGAGCCCGCGGGCCCTCCGCTACCCCCGGGAACCGTGAAGGTCCGTTCGGATATCGGTGTGCACCCGAACGCGTTTCGGACATGTAAACAAAAAGCTGTACCTAATTGTCCGAATTGCCGGTTTACCTCTGAAGGTGTCAAGCGCGCGTAGGTGTCAATCTTTGCAATTTTCGCTCAAAATATGAACGGTAGGGAGATCCCTATGCCTTCCGCCCTTGACGCGCGTTGACTGTCTTGGCGAAAGTTCCCCCAAACCACAGAACCTGCCGGTATCTGTGCTGCGCTCAACTCTCCAACCCCCCGGGGGACGAACACGATGACCAGTCCAATCAAGGCCGAGGACTCCGGGTCCGCGGCTGTCTTGGACCCTGAGCTCGCGGCGACCGCCGAAAACACGGTTGTCAAGGGCGTCAAGCAGCCCGAGGGTCGTTCCCCCGGCCAGTTGATGTGGCAGCGCTTCAAGCGCGACCGTACCGGAGTCGTCGCCGCGTGTGTGGTGATTTTCTTCTTCGTGGCCGCCGCGTGCGCCCCGCTGATCTCGAAGGTGTACGGCAAGGACCCCTACACCCTCTACGGGCAGGAGAACCCGGAGCTCCTCGACATGTTCACCATGCCGGCGAAGCCCTTCGGCGGCATGGACGGGGAGTTCTGGTTCGGCGTCGAGCCGGGTCTGGGCCGTGACGTGTTCACGCAGCTGCTGTACGGCATCCGGACCTCGCTCGCCACGGCGCTGGCCGCGACGCTCCTGATGACGGTGCTGGGTGTGCTGATCGGCCTCGCCGGCGGCTACTTCGGCGGGAAGATCGACTACTGGCTCGGCCGGATCACCGACTTCTTCATGGCCCTGCCCAGCCAGCTGTTCTTCGTCGCCGCGATGCCCGTCATCACCACGGTGTTCGTCGCCCCGGACAAGGAGACGCCCACCTACGTGCGCGCCTGCGCGATCATCATCGTGCTGTCCTTCCTGGGCTGGATGAGCATGGCGCGGATCGTCCGGGGCGCCTCGCTCTCCCTGCGGGACCGGGAGTTCATCGAGGCGGCGCGGATCTCCGGGGCCTCGCCCTGGCGCATCATCCGCAAGGAACTGCTGCCCAACATCGTCACGCCGACGCTGGTGCAGGCGACGCTCATGCTGCCCGCCGCCATCCTCAGCATCGCGTTCCTCTCCTTCGTGGGCGTCGGGTACGTCGAACCCACGCCGGACTGGGGCCGGATGTTCGCCATCGGCGCCAACACCGTGGAGCAGGACCCGTACTACATGCTCTTCCCCGGAGTGGCCATGGTGATCTTCGTCGTGGCCTTCAACCTCCTCGGCGACTCGGTGCGGGACGCCTTCGATCCCAAGACGGGGCGCTGAGCCACAGGGGATGTCCCCCCACACTCTCGCCCGGCCGGTCCCCGGCGCCGTACGGCCCGGATCCGACCACGTACCAGCAGTGCTCACTACTCACAGGCAGGTGGATCCGTCCCCATGAGCATCTTCCGTAACCGTGCCGCCACGGCCGCGATCGTCGCGGTCGCCGCCGGCGCCCTGACCCTCACCGCCTGCGGTGGCGGCGGCAGCGACTCTCCGGCCAAGGACAACAGCAAGCAGAAAGAGGACGCCAAGTCGCAGTCGAAGCCGGTGCAGATCGGTGACGTGAAGGCGTCGACCGGTCCGGCCGCCGAGGTCCCGGGCGCCCAGCCGGGCGGCACCATGGCCGTCTACCAGGAGGACGACTTCTCCCACCTGGACCCGGGTCAGATCTACGTCTCGGACGGCAAGCTGCTCAGCCGCCTCATCTACCGCGGGCTCACCCAGTACTCCGAGGACGACCAGGGCAACCTGACCGTCGTGGGCGACCTCGCCACCGACGCGGGCAAGGCCTCGGACGGCGGCAAGACCTGGACGTACACCCTCAAGGACGACCTGAAGGACGAGAACGGCAACCCGATCAACTCGGCGGACATCCGCCACACGATCGAGCGCCTGTACGCCTCGTTCATCACCGACGGTCCGACCTACCTGCAGCAGTGGCTGTCCGGCGCCGGCACCACCTACCGCGACGCGTACGAGGGCCCGTTCAAGGGCAAGCACCTGCCGGACGACGTCCTGGAGACGCCGGACGACAAGACGGTCGTCTTCCACTTCAAGACCGCGCAGCCCGACCTCCCGCAGATGCTGACCATGCCCGGTTACAGCATCGTCCCGGAGGAGACGGACACCAAGGAGAAGTACGACTCCGACCCGGTCGCCACGGGTCCGTACAAGATCGCCGACTTCAAGCCCGGCAAGTCCATGAAGCTGGTCAAGAACACCGAGTGGGACGCGAACTCCGACTCCGTGCGCCACCAGTACGTCGACGGTTTCGACATCTCGATGAACCACGACGACGAGGACCAGACCAAGACCCTCCTGGCCGACCAGGGCGAGGCCAAGAACGCGATGATGTTCACGGGCCAGGTCGCCACCACCCAGCTGCAGAAGGTGGTGAGCAACAAGGAGGCCATGAAGCGCACGATCCAGGGCTACGCGCCCTACGTGTGGCAGCTGAACTTCAACATGGACCGTGTCAAGGACAAGAAGCTCCGTGACGCCATCACCCTCGCCATGCCCTCCACCTCGGTCTTCAAGGCCGACGGCGGTGCCTACGGCGGTGAGGTCGCCAACTCGCTGACGTCGCCGACGACTCCGGGCTACAACGACGCCTTCGACCCGTTCAACCGCGCGAAGAAGCCCAACGGCGACATCGAGGCCGCCAAGAAGCTGATCAAGGAAGGCGGCTTCGAGGGCAAGAGCCTCGTCTACGCCTACGCCAACACCCCGGTCCGTCAGCAGCAGGCCGTGCTGATCACCGACGCCCTGGAGAAGATCGGTCTCGACATCCAGAAGAAGGAGATCGACAGCGCCACCTGGTACGAGCAGGTCGGCAAGGTCAAGAACGGCTACGACCTGTACATGACCGGCTGGGGCCAGGACTGGCCGTCCGCCTCCACGGTCGTCCCGCCGCTCTACGACGGCACGCAGATCCAGGACGGTTCGTCGAACTACTCGCACATCAACGACGACCACGTCAACTCGGAGATCAAGCGCATCCTGCAGATCACCGACACCGCCGAGGCCACCAAGGCGTGGACGGAGCTGAGCGAGTACATCGCCAAGGAGGTCAACCCGGCCGCCCCGATCTACTACACCAAGGTCTTCCAGATCTTCGGTTCGAACGTCGGCGGCCTCCGCTACAGCTCCGACTCGAGCTACGTGGACGTCACCCGGGTCTTCCTCAAGAAGTAACCGCCGGCCCGGGATCCCGGTGGGGGCGCGCGGCGGAGCGCACCCCACCGGGTCCCGGACGTCTCCCAGCCTCCCCCTCCGAATTGCCGCCGTCCTGAGAGCAGCTTCCTGCCATGCTTCCATTCCTCATTCGCCGGACATTCGGCGCGGCGCTGATCCTGGTGTTGATCAGCGCGTTCACCTTCTTCATGTTCTTCGCGATCCCGCAGGACCCGGCGCTGCTGGCCTGTGGCAAGAACTGCACTCCGGACGCGCTGGAGATCATCCACAAGAACCTCGGCCTCGACCAGCCGGTCACCGTCCAGTACTGGAACTTCCTGATCGGCATCTTCGCCGGCCGTGACTTCGCCGTCGGCCACTGCGACGCCCCCTGCTTCGGCGTCTCCTTCGCCAACAACCAGAACGTCTGGGACACCATCCTCGACCGTTTCCCGCTGACGCTCTCGCTGACCGTCGGCAGCCTGCTGGTCTTCCTCGTCGTCGGCCTCGGCGCCGGCATGCTCGCCGCCAAGTACCGCGGCACCTGGGTGGACAAGACCTTCAGCTCCGGCTCGCTGGTCATCAGCTCCATGCAGATCTACTTCCTCGGCCCGCTGGTGCTGCTCGGCCTGGTCTACAGCACCGGATGGCTCGACAAGCCGAAGTACGTGCCCTTCTCCGAGGACCTCGGCGGCTGGTTCATGGGCCTGCTGATCCCCTGGGTCGTCATGGCGACCATCTTCACCGCCAACTACACTCGTATGAGCCGTTCCTCGATGATCGAGCAGCTCCAGGAAGAACACGTCAAGGCGGCCCGCGCCAAGGGCATGTCGGGCAACTTCGTCTTCTTCCGCTACGCCTGGCGCGGCTCCCTCATCCCCATCATCACCATCCTCGGCATCGACCTGTCCTCGCTGCTGTCGGGCGGCATGGTGACGGAGCTGACGTTCGGCCTGGCCGGACTCGGCCGGCTCGCGCTGGACTCCGTCATCGACAAGGACCTGCCGATGCTGATGGGCGTCATGCTGGTCAGTGCCGCGCTCATCATCTTCTTCAACCTGATCGTGGACGCTCTGTACGCCGTCATCGACCCGCGCGTGCGTCTGTCCTAGGAGAACCCACCGTGACCACTCAGACCAAGCCCGAAGAGGCTCCGGCCGCCGCCGCGGGGGAAGCCTTCCTCTCGGTGCGCGACCTCAAGGTCCACTTCTCCACCGACGACGGCATCGTCAAGGCGGTGGACGGGCTCTCCTTCGACCTGGAGCGCGGCAAGACCCTCGGGATCGTGGGCGAGTCCGGCTCCGGCAAGTCGGTGACCAACCTGGCCGTGCTCGGCCTGCACAACCGCAAGAAGACCGCCATCGACGGGTCGATCACGCTGGACGGCCAGGAGCTGACCACGGCCGGCGAGAAGCAGCTGGAGACGCTGCGCGGCAAGAAGATGGCGATGATCTTCCAGGACGCGCTGACCGCGCTGTCGCCGTACTACACGATCGGCCGCCAGATCGGTGAGCCGTTCATGAAGCACACCGGCGCCTCCAAGAGGGACGCCCGGGTGCGTGCCATCGACCTGTTGGAGAAGGTCGGCATCCCGCACCCGCAGAAGCGGGTCGACGACTACCCGCACCAGTTCTCCGGCGGTATGCGGCAGCGCGCCATGATCGCCATGGCGCTCTCCTGCGACCCGGACCTGCTCATCGCCGACGAGCCGACCACGGCGCTCGACGTGACGGTGCAGGCGCAGATCCTCGACCTGCTCAAGGACCTGCAGCAGGAGTTCGGCTCCGCGATCATCATGATCACCCACGACCTCGGTGTGGTCGCCAACATGGCCGACGACATCCTGGTGATGTACGCCGGCCGTGCCGTGGAGCGCGGCTCGGTGCGCGAGGTGCTCAAGACGCCTCAGCACCCGTACACGTGGGGCCTGCTGGGATCGATGCCGAGGCTCTCCGCCTCCGTCGACGAGCCGCTGATGCCGATCCCCGGATCGCCGCCCTCCCTGCTCAACCCGCCCTCGGGCTGCCCGTTCCACCCGCGGTGCGGCTTCACCGACAAGGTCTCCGGGGACCGTTGTTCGGGCGAGCGCCCGCTGCTCGCCCAGGGGCGTGCCGCCGCCTGCCACCTGACGGCGGAGCAGCGGCAGCAGGTGTTCATCGAGACGATTCAGCCCCGGCTGGGCTGAGCGGAAACCGGCGACTGGGGCATCACCATGAGCGACAACAGCAAGACGACCACGGCGGTCGCCGACACGGCCCCGCAGCAGCGGGACGGTGACGGCGCACCGCTGCTGAAGGTCAGTGGTCTGACGAAGCACTTCCCGATCAAGGGCGGCTTCCCGATCCGGCGTACCGTCGGCGCGGTCAAGGCCGTCGACGGCGTCGACTTCGAGGTCTTCCCGGGGGAGAGCCTCGGCCTCGTCGGCGAGTCCGGCTGCGGCAAGTCGACGACAGGCCGGCTGCTGACCCGGCTGTACGAGCCGACCACGGGCAGCATCGAGTACAAGGGGAAGGACATCAGCCGGGCCGGCCGCAAGGAGCTGGCGCCGATCAGGTCCGAGATCCAGATGATCTTCCAGGACCCGTACGCCTCGCTGAACCCCCGGCAGACGGTGGGCACGATCATCGCGGGCCCGATGGAGATCAACGGGATCAACCCGCCGGGCGGCCGTGAGAAGCGCGTCCGGGAACTCCTGGAGATCGTCGGCCTCAACCCGGAGCACTACAACCGCTTCCCGCACGAGTTCTCCGGCGGCCAGCGCCAGCGCATCGGTGTCGCGCGTGCCATCGCGCTGGAGCCGAAGCTGATCGTCGCCGACGAGCCGGTCTCGGCCCTCGACGTGTCGATCCAGGCCCAGGTGGTGAACCTGCTGCAGGAGGTGCAGCGGGAGATGGGGATCGCCTTCGTCTTCATCGCCCACGACCTGGCGATCGTGCGGCACTTCTCGCAGCGCGTCGCGGTGATGTACCTCGGCAAGATCGTGGAGATCGCGGACCGGGACTCGATCTACAACCGGCCCCGCCACCCGTACACGCACGCGCTGCTGTCCGCGGTGCCGGACGCCGACATCGACGCGGAGAAGCGGGAGCGCATCCGCCTCGAGGGCGACGTGCCCTCGCCGATCGCCCCGCCGTCCGGCTGCCGGTTCCGCACCCGCTGCTGGAAGGCGCAGGACAAGTGCGCGACCGAGGAGCCGCCGCTGGTCCGGATCGAGGGCAGCAAGCCGGGACACCTGACGGCCTGCCACTTCCCGGAGGAGCCCACGACCGAGGCCCGCGCCGAGGACGTGGTGATGGACCCGGGGCTGAAGGCCCTGGAGCAGGGCGGCGTGGCCAAGGCCTGACGCCGGCCCCCTGAAGAAGGGACCCGGGGCACGGGTGCGGGAGCGCAGGACTCCCGCACCCGTGCCCTTTCGGCTGCCCGTCTCGTGACGCGGACGAGGACGGCAGCCGTTGCCCGTTCGGGCGTCCCATACGTACATACGGCTGGAGTCGCCCTCGTACAGGTGCCGTACATGTGCGCGACGCACCCTTTGCCTCGATATTGGCGTGAAGGATCGGCGCACGTACCCGGCCCATGTACGAGGAGGCAGCCATGCGCGGAGCCACGCACGCCCGATGGGCCGTCTGCGCGGTGGCGGTCGCCCTCGCCGCCACCGCCTGCGGGAGCGAGGGCGGCGGCAGCGGCGACGCCGGTGCCGTCCTGAGCGCCTCCTGGGGCGACCCGCAGAACCCGCTGGAGCCGGCCAACACCAACGAGGTCCAGGGCGGCAAGGTCCTCGACATGATCTTCCGGGGGCTGAAGCGCTACGACCCGGTCACCGGCGAGGCGAAGGACATGCTCGCCGAGCGGATCGAGACCTCCGACTCGCGGAACTTCCGCATCACCGTCAAGGACGGCTGGACCTTCAGCAACGGCGAGAAGGTCACCGCCCGGTCCTTCGTCGACGCCTGGAACTACGGCGCGAGTCTGAGGAACAACCAGCGCAACGCGTACTTCTTCGGCTACATCGAGGGCTACGACGAGGTCCACCCCGAGGACGGCGGCAAGCAGCGCGCCGACACCCTGTCCGGCCTGAAGGTCGTCGACGACCGCACCTTCACCGTCGCGCTCACCCAGAAGTTCTCCACCTTCCCCGACACCCTCGGCTACAACGCCTTCGCCCCGCTGCCCCGCGCCTTCTTCGACGACCACGACGCCTGGGTGAGGAAGCCCGTCGGCAACGGCCCGTACCTGGTCGACTCGTACACCCGCGGCTCACGGATGGCCCTGCGCAGGTGGGCCGAGTACCCCGGCCCCGACAAGGCCCGCAACGGCGGCGTCGACCTCAAGGTCTACACCGACAGCAACACCGCCTACACCGACCTGATGGCGGGCAACCTCGACCTCGTCGACGACGTCCCCGCCGCCCAGCTGAAGAACGTCGGGAACGACCTCGGCGACCGCTACCTCAACACCCCCGCCGGCATCATCCAGACCCTCGCCTTCCCCCACTACGACGACGCCTGGAACAAGCCCGGCTCGGCGAAGGTCCGCACGGGCCTGTCCATGGCGATCGACCGCGAGCAGATCACCGACACGATCTTCCGGGGGACCCGCACCCCCGCCACCGACTGGACCTCCCCGGTCCTCGGCGAGGACGGCGGCTTCCGGAAGGGCCTGTGCGGGAAGGCCTGCGAGTACCGGCCCGCCGAGGCCAGGAAGCTCATCGAGGAGGGCGGCGGACTGCCCGGCGGCAAGGTGACGATCACCTTCAACGCGGACACCGGATCCCACCGCGAATGGGTCAACGCCGTCTGCAACTCCATCAACAACGCGCTGGACGACGAGCGCGCCTGCACCGCCGGACCCGTCGGCACCTTCGCGGACTTCCGCGGCCGGATCACCGACCGCGAGATGAGCGGCCCGTTCCGCGCCGGCTGGCAGATGGACTATCCGCTCATCCAGAACTTCCTCCAGCCGCTCTACTACACGGGCGCCTCCTCCAACGACGGCAAGTGGTCCAACGAGGCGTTCGACGACCTCGTCGACCGCGCCAACCGGGAGACCGACGACGCCACGGCCGTCGGCCTGTTCCAGCAGGCCGAGGAGGTCGTCCGCGACCACATGGCGGCCATCCCGCTCTGGTACCAGAACGGCAGCGCCGGCTGGTCCGAACGGCTGTCCGGCGTCAGGCTCAACCCCTTCAGCGTCCCCGTGTACGACCAGATCAAGGTGGGCTGACCGGCCATGGGGCGCTATGCCGTCCGGCGGCTGCTCCAGATGGTCCCGGTGTTCACCGGGGCCACGCTGCTGATCTTCCTCATGGTCCACGTGATGGGCGACCCCGTCGCGGGCCTGTGCGGCGAACGCCAGTGCGAACCGGCGACCGCCGCCCGGCTGAGGCGGGAGTTCGGCCTGGACGAGCCGGTCTGGCGGCAGTACCTGACGTACATGGGGAACGTCCTCACCGGCGACTTCGGCACGGCCTTCAACGGCCAGCAGGTCACCGAGCTGATGTCGACGGCGTTCCCCGTCACCATCCGCCTCACCCTGATCGCGGTCCTCTTCGAGATCGCCGTCGGCATCACCCTCGGCGTGGTCACCGGGCTGCGCCGGGGCCGTCCCGTCGACACCGGCGTCCTGCTGCTCACCCTCGTCGTCGTCTCCGTGCCCACCTTCGTCACCGGTCTGCTGCTCCAGCTGCTGCTCGGCGTGGAGTGGGGCTGGATCCGGCCCTCGGTCTCCTCCGAGGCGCCCTTCGGTGAGCTGCTCCTGCCCGGCCTGGTGCTGGCCTCGGTCTCGCTGGCGTACGTCACCCGGCTGACCCGCACCTCCATCGCCGAGAACCGGCGCTCCGACTACGTCCGCACCGCCGTCGCCAAGGGCCTGCCCCACCGCCGGGTGGTCGTGCGGCACCTGCTGCGCAACTCCCTCATCCCCGTGGTCACCTTCATCGGCGCCGACGTCGGCTTCCTCATGGGCGGTGCGATCGTCACCGAGCGGATCTTCAACATCCACGGCGTCGGCTACCAGCTCTACCAGGGCGTCCTGCGGCAGAACACCCAGACCGTCGTCGGCTTCGTCACCGTGCTCGTGCTGGTGTTCCTGGTCGCCAACCTCGTCGTCGACCTCCTCTACGCCGTCCTCGACCCGAGGATCCGCTATGCCTGAGCAGCACTACGAACCCGAGCCCGCCGTCGCGGGAGCCGGCGCGGGCGGCGGCACCATCGGCCTGGGCGTCGAGGAGGCCGGGCTCCCGGGGAAGCGGCCGGCGGGCCCGGACGGCCCCCGGCCGCCGGACCGGCCCCGCTCCCTGTGGTCCGACGCCTGGCGCGACCTGCGCCGCGACCCCGTCTTCCTCGTCTCCGCCCTGGTCGTCCTCTTCCTGGTCCTCATCTCCCTGTGGCCGTCGGCGATCACCTCCGGCAGCCCCCTCGCGTGCGACCTGTCCAGGGCCCAGGAGGGCTCCCGGGCCGGCCATCCCTTCGGCTTCGACGGCCAGGGCTGCGACGTCTACACCCGCACCGTCTACGGCGCCCGTACGTCCGTCGCCGTCGGCGTCCTCGCCACCCTGGGCGTCACCGTCCTCGGCGGCCTGCTCGGCGCCCTGGCCGGCTTCTTCGGCGGCGTCTGGGACGCGGTCCTGTCCCGGATCACCGACGTCTTCTTCGCCATCCCGGTCGTCCTCGGCGGACTGGTGCTGCTCTCCGTCATCACCAGCGACACCGTCTGGCCGGTCATCGGCTTCATCGTGCTGCTCGGCTGGCCGCAGATCTCCCGCATCGCCCGCGGCTCCGTCATCACCGCCAAGCAGAACGACTACGTCCAGGCAGCGCGGGCGCTCGGCGCCTCCCCCGCGCGGCTGATGCTCCGGCACATCGCGCCCAACGCCGTCGCGCCCGTCATCGTCGTCGCGACCATCGCGCTCGGCACGTACATCGCGCTGGAGGCCACCCTGTCCTACCTCGGCGTCGGCCTGAAGCCGCCCAGCGTCTCCTGGGGCATCGACATCTCCGCCGCCTCCCCGTACGTCCGCAACGCCCCGCACGCGCTGCTGTGGCCCTCCGGGGCCCTCGCGGTCACCGTCCTGGCGTTCATCATGCTCGGCGACGCGGTGCGCGACGCCCTCGACCCGAAGCTGAGGTGAGCCGCCGTGCTGCTCGAAGTGCGGGACCTGCGCGTGGAGTTCCACACCCGGGACGGGGTCGCGAAGGCCGTCAACGGCGTCAGCTACGGCGTGGACGCGGGCGAGACGCTGGCCGTGCTCGGCGAGTCCGGCTCCGGGAAGTCGGTGACCGCGCAGGCGGTCATGGGCATCCTCGACACCCCGCCCGGCCGGATCACCGGCGGCGAGGTCGTGTTCCGGGGGCGGGACCTGCTGAAGCTGAAGGAGGAGGAGCGGCGCAGGGTCCGGGGCGCCGAGATGGCGATGGTCTTCCAGGACGCGCTGTCCTCCCTGAACCCCGTGCTCTCCGTCGGCGACCAGCTCGCCGAGATGTTCACCGTGCACCGGGGCATGTCGCGCAGGGACGCGCGGGCCAGGGCCGTCGAGCTGATGGACCGGGTGCGCATCCCCGCCGCCCGGGAGCGGGCCGGGCAGTACCCGCACCAGTTCTCCGGCGGCATGCGCCAGCGCATCATGATCGCGATGGCGCTGGCCCTGGAACCCGCCCTGATCATCGCCGACGAACCGACCACCGCCCTCGACGTCACCGTCCAGGCCCAGATCATGGAGCTGCTCGCGGAGCTCCGGCGCGAGCTGCGCACGGGCCTGATCCTCATCACCCACGACCTGGGCGTGGTCGCCGACGTCGCCGACCGCATCGCCGTGATGTACGCGGGCCGGATCGTCGAGTCGGCGCCGGTGCACGACCTCTACAAGGCCCCGGCGCACCCTTACACGCGCGGTCTGCTGGACTCCGTCCCGCGCCTGGACCTCAAGGGCCGGGCGCTCCACGCCATCGAGGGCTTGCCGCCCAGCCTCACGCACCTCCCGCCGGGCTGCGCCTTCCACCCCCGCTGCCCGCTGGCCCGCGACGTCTGCCGCACCGACGAGCCACCGCCGTACGAGGTCTCGGCGACGCGGGGGAGCGCCTGCCACTTCTGGAGGGAGTGCCTGGATGGCTGAGAGCGTCCTGGAGGTCAGCGGCCTGGTCAAGCACTACCCGCTGACGCGGGGCGTCGTGTTCCGCAAGCAGGTCGGCGCCGTGCGCGCGGTCGACGGCGTGGACTTCCGCCTCGGCCGGGGCGAGACGCTGGGCATCGTCGGGGAGTCCGGCTGCGGCAAGTCCACGGTCGCGAGGATGCTGGTCAACCTCGAACGCCCGACGGCCGGTTCGATCCGCTACCGGGGCGAGGACATCACCCGCCTGTCGGGCCGTGCGCTCAAGGCCGTGCGCCGCAACATCCAGATGGTGTTCCAGGACCCGTACACCTCCCTCAACCCCCGCATGACGGTGGGGGACATCATCGGGGAGCCGTACGACATCCACCCCGAGGCGGCCCCCAAGGGCGACCGGCGCCGGAGGGTGCGGGAACTGCTGGACGTGGTCGGTCTCAACCCCGAACACATCAACCGCTATCCGCACCAGTTCTCCGGCGGCCAGCGCCAGCGCATCGGCATCGCACGGGGCCTGGCGCTGCGCCCCGAGGTGATCGTCGCCGACGAACCGGTCTCCGCGCTGGACGTGTCGGTGCGGGCCCAGGTCGTCAACCTGATGGACCGGCTGCAGTCCGAGTTCGGCCTGGCGTACGTGTTCATCGCGCACGACCTGTCAATCGTCCGGCACCTCTCCGACCGGGTCGGGGTGATGTACCTGGGGCGGATCGTGGAGACCGGCACGGACACCGAGATCTACGAGCACCCCACGCACCCGTACACCCAGGCCCTGCTCTCCGCCGTGCCCGTACCGGACCCGGCGGCCCGCGAGCACCGCGAGCGGATCGTCCTCAGCGGTGACGTCCCGTCCCCGGCTGACGTCCCCTCCGGCTGCCGCTTCCGCACCCGCTGCTGGAAGGCGCGGGAGCGCTGCGCGCGGGAGGTGCCGGCGCTCGCGGTGCCGGCCGGGTTCGGCGCGGCGGGAGGTCCGGCGGCGCACGACTCGGCCTGTCACTTCGCGGCGGAGAAGGCCGTGGTGCCGGTCCCCGTGGAGGGGCACGGCGGCGGGCCGGGATGACATGGCGCATCCCGGCCCGCTTACGGCACCCGCACGGCCGTACGCTGATCAGCGTGCCGTGTCCGTATATCGGAACCGCTTCCGTGGAGTTGCCTGTGTGTTAACGCCGTTCGTCCCCGTTCGTGAGCCCCAGGGAGCGCTTGAGGAAGCCGAGCTGGAGCCGGAGCAGGTTCTCGGCGACCTCCTCCTGCGGGGTCATGTGGGTGACGCCGGACAGGGGCAGCACCTCGTGCGGGCGGCCGGCCGCCAGCAGTGCGGAGGAGAGGCGCAGCGAGTGGGCGACCACCACGTTGTCGTCCGCGAGGCCGTGGATGATCATCATCGGGCGGTGCGGTCCGGCGGCGTCGACCAGGCCCGCGTCGTCGATCACCGAGTTGCGGCGGTAGACCTCCGGCTGCTCGTCCGGGTGGCCGGTGTAGCGCTCCTGGTAGTGGGTGTCGTACAGGCGCAGGTCGGTGACCGGGGCGCCCACCACGGCCGCGTGGAAGACGTCGGGGCGGCGCAGCACCGCGAGGGCCGCCAGGTAACCGCCGAAGGACCAGCCCCGGACGGCGACCCGGTCCAGGTCGAGCGGGAAGTCGGCGGCGAGCGCCTGGAGGGCGTCGACCTGGTCCTGGACGACGACGGCGGCGATGTCGTCCCGGACGGACTTCTCCCAGGCCGGCGAGCGGCCCGGCGTCCCGCGTCCGTCCGCGACGATCACGGCGAACCCCTGGTCGGCGAACCACTGCGAGGTCAGATGCGGGTTGTGGGCGGCGAGCACCCGCTGTCCGTGCGGGCCGCCATAGGGGTCCATGAGCACCGGCAGGGGGGTGTCACCGGCGTAGTCCCGGGGCATAAGCACGGCGCACGGAATTCGGCGTGCGCCCCCCTGTGTCAGCGTCACGCGGGGGGACATACCGGGGTCTTCGGCGTACGAGGGGACAGTCGCCGTCGGTTTCCCGTCACGCAGCACCTGGACCCGCGAACCTGGCCGGTCCGGGGTCGCGGAGACGAGTACGGTCACGCCCCCGGCGCGCACCGCCGAGTGCACACCGGGCTCCCGCGAGAGGCGCTCCACGCCGAGTTCGTTCACCCGGTAGACGTGCACCTCGCCGATCTCGGGGTCGGCCGCCTCCTCGCCGGCCGAGGCCGAGACCAGCACGTCGTCGTCGGAGACGTCCAGTACGGCGCGGATGTGCAACTGAGCTCCGGTGAGCGGTCGTTCACCGACGGCGAGTCGTCGCGCGCCCCCCTCGTCCGCGATCCGCACCAGCTGCCCGGAAGGGCTCCAGCACGGCACCCCGGGGAAAAGTTCCAGCCAAATCGGATCTTCGTCGGCGTGCACCATCCGGGTCGCCCCGGAGGCCGGGTCCACGGCCAGGATCAGCGCGGCGCGCTGGTCGCGCGCCTGGACGAGCAGCAGCGGGGCACCCGCCGCTGACCAGTGCACATGTGCCAGGTACGGGTAGCGCGCACGGTCCCAGGAGACCTCGGTGCGGGCTCCGTCGAGGCCGATCACGAACAGCCGGACGTCCGCGTTCGGGGTGCCCGCCGCCGGGTACGCCACCCGCTGCGGCTCCCGCTCCGGATGCGCCGGGTCGGAGATCCACCAGCGCCGTACCGGCGTGTCGTCCGCGCGCGCCACCAGCAGCCGGTCCGACTCCGGAGCCCACCAGAAGCCCCGCGAGCGGCCCATCTCCTCGGCCGCGACGAACTCGGCCAGGCCGTAGGTGACGCCCTCCGACTCCGGGGTCACCAGCGCCCGTTCGTCCGCCCCCTCGGCCCCCACGACGCGCAGCGCGCCCCGGGAGACGTAGGCGACGTACCGTCCGTCCGGCGACGGGCGCGGGTCGATCACCGGCCCCGGCACGGGCAGTTCACGTGCCGTCCCGGCCCGCAGGTCGGCTGTGAAAAGCCGCCCTGACAAGGCGAAAGACGCCAACTCGACGGCTGCGTCGGTGGCGTAGCCGACGATGCCGGCGCCGCCTTCGCGGCTCCGCTCGCGCCGCGCGCGCTCCTCGGCGGAGAGGTTCTCCGAGGCCCCGCCCAGGAGGGCGCGCGGGTCGGCCGCCACGCGCTCCCCGCCCCCTTCCGTGTCGAGGACCCACAGCGAATTGGCCCGGTCCGTACCGGAACCGGAGCGCAGGAACACGACGCGCGAGCCGTCGGGAGCCACGCTGAACGAACGCGGCGCGCCGAGCGTGAAGCGCAGGGTACGGGCGTGCCGTCGGGGGAAGGAGTCAGCCTCGGTCGTCATGCCATGACCATATTGGCCATGCGCCCCCTTGTGCGGCCGTGCGCCGACCGATGCGCACGTACGGATAGTTATGATCGTTAGCGCATAGTGGGTATGAACCTGCTGGCTGCTGTGTCGCTTTACCTGCCCCCATGTTCCTACGTCCCCCTACCCCGCGCCCTGGGACCTTTGGAGGTGAACCGCCGTGGCACTCTCGATTTCGGCGGTGGTGCTGCTGGCGATCATCGTCTTCCTGCTGATCAAGAAATCGGGCCTGAAGGCAGGGCACGCCGTGGTGTGCATGCTGCTCGGCTTCTACCTCGCCTCGTCGACGATCGCCCCGACCATCAGCGAGCTGACGACGAACATCGCGGGGATGATCGGCAGCATCAACTTCTGAGCGGCTGCCCCGTCTTCCGGCCGGGTCCCGAGGCACGTCCCGGGACCCAGCCGGAGTCCACGTCCCGTCCGTCCTCCCCTCCGGCTTCCCCGCATCGGGCTCCGTAAGCTTCGGACCGGCGCCGCCCGAGGGGGCGCGTGTCCGCTCCGTCCTGCCCTCCGTCGCGGCCGGACGCCGTGACACCGCCGGCCCGGAGGGGCGGGCCGCGGGAAGGGGGAGGCAGTGGGGGAGTGGCGCGTCGGGGACGTCGTGGACGGGCGGTACCAGGTCACCTGGGTGCACGGGCAGGGGGCCATGGGGCTCGTCCACCGGGTGCGCCACCTGGAGTGGGACATCGACCTCGCCGTGAAGAGCCCGCGGCCCGACGTGTACCGGGACGCGGACAAGCGGGCGCGGTTCGTCGCCGAGGCCGAGGAGTGGGTCTCGCTGGGCCTGCATCCGAACGTCTGCGCCTGCCACTACGTCCGCACGCTGGACGGGGTGCCGAGGGTGTTCGCCGAGTACGTGTCCGGCGGCAGCCTGCGGGACCGGATCGCCGACCGGAGCCTGTACGAGGGGGCGCCGCGCGAGGCGCTGGCCCGGGTCCTCGACCTGGCCGTGCAGTGCGCGCGGGGCCTGGAGCACGCGCACCGCAGGGGCCTGGTGCACCAGGACGTCAAACCGGCGAACATCCTCGTCGGGGACGGTGTCGCGAAGGTGACGGACTTCGGGCTGGCGCGGTCGTGGCGCGGCGGGCGGCGCACCACAGGTCAGGGCGCCGGCCGGGGCGTGCCCGCGGCGCGGGCGGCGGGGGAGAGCGAGGGGGAACGGCCGACGGAGGAGGCCGGGACCGGCGGGGTGCCCCCCGCGAGCACGCTGGTCACCCGTCTCGGTATGACACCGGCCTACGCGTCCCCCGAGCAGTTCCTGGGGCATCGGGTCGGGCCGGGCAGCGACCTCTACAGCTTCGCCGTGTCCGTCCTGGAGATGTTCGTCGGCGACGTCACGTGGTTCGCGGGCCCGGTCGCCGGGGAGACCCTGGCCGGCCTGCGGGTGTCGGGCGGATGCGTACTCCGGCCACCGGAGGACGTCGCGGCGTTGCTCGCCCGGTGCCTGGCGGCGGACCCGGCCGACCGGCCCGGTTCGGCGGCCGAGGTCGCCGCCGGGCTGGTGGCGTCGTACGAGCGGCTGACCGGCCGTCCCTACCCCCGCCCCGTGCCGGTCCCGGCCGAGCTGCGCGCCGACGAACTGAACAACCGTGCCCTGTCGCTGCTCGACCTCGGACGCCCGGCCGAGGCGGAGGAGGCGTTCGGGCGGGCGACGGCCGCCGACCCGCACCATCCGGCCGCCCACTACAACGCCGGTCTGCTGCGCTGGCGACGGGGCGAGATCACCGACGAGCACCTGGTCGCCACCCTGGAGGCCGCCCGGACCACCGCTGCCGCTGCCGCCGTCGCCGCGAACGCCGCGAACGCCGTGCCCGCCGCCGTCGTCGCCGGCCGCCTGCTGACCCAGGTCCACCTGGAACGCGGTGACATGCCGGCCGCCCGCGCGCTGCTGGAGCAGCGGCCCGGCGACCCGGACGCGGCCGACGCGCTCCGGGCGATCGGGTCGGGACGCGTGGTGGACGCGCGCTGCGTCGAGGTGACGCCGGTGCCCTGGCAGTCGTACCCGCGCGAGCGGATGACCGACCGGGACCGCGTCGCGAAGGAGATCCGGATCCGGTTCGGTCCACGGGCGGCGACCGTGCTGACCGGGAGCTGGGACGGCACCGTGCGGCTGTGGTCCGCCTCCGACGGCGCGTGCCTGCGCGTCGTCCGGGCCCACGGGAAGCCGGTGCGGGCGGTGGACGTGAGCCGCGACGGGCGGGTCGCCGTGTCCGTCGGCGCGGACCGCGACGTCCGGTTCTGGGACCTGACCGACGGACGGTGCCTGTACGCGGCCGACTTCCCCCCGCCCGCGGAGGGCGGATTCACGGTGGCGCCGGTGCGGCTGACCCCGGCCGGACGGGCGGTCCTGTTCGGGACGAACCAGGGGACGGTCGTCGGGGTCACCCTCGGCGGCGGCACGCTGCGGTCCGTCAACCGGTCGGGCCGGGCCGACGAGCCGGTGCACGCGCTCGAGGCCGCCCCGGACGGCCGCTGGGCGCTGGCCGGCGGCACCGGCGGCACACTCCAGCTCGTCTCCCTGACCGACGCCTCCGTACGCCTCCTGCACGGCGGCGACTCCTCGTTCGTGTGGGCGGTCTGCTTCGCCGCGGACGGCCGCCGCGCGCTGAGCGGGCACGGCACCGGCACGATCCACCTGTGGGACGTGGACTCGGGCCGACTGCTGCGCACGCTCCACGGGCCCCGGCGCTCCGTCCGGTCGCTGGCGATGAGCGCGGACGGCCGCTTCGCGCTGTCCGGCTGGGACGACCACGCGGTGCGTTACTGGGACCTGGACACGGGCCGGTGCCTGCGCACGTTCAAGGGGCACGGCGGTCCGGTGACCGCCGTGCGGTTCTCCCCCGACGCCCGGCACGGTCTGTCCGCCGCGCAGGACAACACGCTGCGGCGGTGGGCGCTGCCCGGCGGGTACACGGCGCCTCCGCACCTCAGCCGTCCCCGTCCCCCGGTCGAACTGTCCGGCCTCGGCGAGCGGGTCGACGCCCTCGTCGCCGAGGCGGAACGGGCTCTGGCCGACGGTGACACGGCACGCGCACTCGACCGGCTCGCCCTCGCCCGTTCCGTCCCCGGCCACGAACGCGCCCCGCGGCTCCTCGCCCACTGGCGGCGGCTGGCGGACCGCACCACGCGCGTGGGCCTGCGCACGGGCTGGCCGGCCCACGAACTCACCGGCCACACCGGGTACATCACCCGGATCGACCTCTCCGCGGACGGCCGGCTCGCCGCGTCCGCGAGCGGCGACCGCACCGTCAGGCTGTGGGACCTCGCGGGCGCGCGGTGCGTCGGCGTGCTGGCGGGCCATGCGCACCTGGTGGAGGAGGTCAGCCTCAGCCCCGACGGGAGCCGCCTGCTGTCGCTCGGCCGGGACCGGACCGCCCGCCTGTGGGACGTGGCCTCCGGGACGTGCCTGCGGGTGCTGGACCAGGAGGCCTACGGCTCGTCGGCCCGGCTGCTCCCCGACGGCCGCCGCGCGCTCATCGGCGGTACGGGCCGGAGGCTGCGGCTGTGGGATGTCGAGGACGACCGGCCGCTGCGCGCGTTCGACGGCCTGGAACTCTCCGTCAACGCGGTGTGGACCGCCGGGGACGGCCGGCTCGCCGTCACCGGGGGCGACGACAGGGCCGTCCGCCTGTGGGACCTCGACAGCGGCCGGTGCCTGCGCGTCATGACGGGCCACACCCGCGCCGTGACGTCGGTGTGGCTCAGCCCGGACGGCCGCCACGCCCTCTCGGGCGGCGACCACCGGGAACGCACCCGGCGCCTCTGGGACACGAGGACCGGAGAGTGCCTGAGGACCTTCGACGGCTACTCCTCCTCCGGCGCCCGCCTCACGGCGGACGGCCGCTTCGCGGTGTGCGACAGCCGGGGAGGGATCGAGGTGTGGGACGTCCGCACGGGCCGGTGCTCCCCCCTGCCCGGCGCGAAGGGGGACGGCCCGCTGGTGGCCGTACCGACCCCCGACGGCCGCCACGTCGTCTGCGGCGACTCGGCCGGGACCGTGCGGGTGTGGGAGATCGACTGGGAACTGGCTGCCGACCCCTCGCGTGTTACTCGTCGGTAAGGAATGATGGCGGGCAACCATCCACGAGTTCAGGGGCGGAGCCGCCGGTGACGACTTTCGAGGAACGGACCAGGGTCCACGCCTTCCGGGACGACGCCCTCGGCGACCACGACGCCGTGGGCCTCGCCCGGGCGATCCGCCGGGGCGAGGTGGGTGCCGCCGAGGCCGCCCGCGACGCGGCGGCCCGGGTCAGGGCCGTCGAGTCCCGGCTCAACGCGGTCCAGGTGCACCTCGACGTCCCGGCGCACGGCTCCGGGCCCGGTGGCCTCCTGGCCGGGGTGCCGACCTTCGTCAAGGACAACACCGACTACCAGGGGCTGCCGACGGGCCACGGCAGCGTCGCGTTCGCGCCCCGCGCCGCCCGGCGGCACGCCCCGTTCACCCGCCAGTTCCTGAGCACCGGCGTCACGGTGCTCGGCAAGACCCGGCTGCCCGAGTTCGGGTTCAGCCCCACCACGGAGTACGAGGACGCCGAACCCGTCCGCAACCCGTGGCACACGGACCACTCGGCGGGCGGCTCGTCCGGCGGCAGCGCGGCGCTCGTCGCCGCCGGAGCGGTGCCGATCGCGCACGCCAACGACGGCGGCGGCTCGATCCGCATCCCCGCCGCCTGCTGCGGCCTCGTCGGCCTGAAGCCCACCCGCGGCCGGATGGTGGCGAACGCGCAGGGCCGCCAACTCCCCATCGACCTCGTCACCGACGGCGTGGTCAGCCGCTCGGTGCGCGACAGCGCGGCGTTCCTCGCGGCAGCGGAACGGCACTGGCGGAACCCGAAGCTCCCGCCCGTCGGCCTCGTCGAGGGCCCCTCGGACCGACGCCTGCGCGTCGGACTCCTGCTGGACTCCCCGAACGGCGTCCGCTCCGACGCGGACACCCGCGCGGCGGTGACGGAGACGGCCCGGCGCCTGGAGCGGCTCGGTCACACCGTGGAACCGGTGGAACTGCCCATCGACCCGCACTTCACGGACGACTTCCTCACCTACTGGGGCCTGCTGTCGTTCCTGATCGGCGTCACCGGCAGGACGTTGGGCGCGGACTTCGACCGCCGTCGCATGGACGGGCTGAGCCGGGGCCTGCGCGAGATGTACGTGAGCAAGTGGCGGACCACGCCCGGCGTCCTGCGCAGACTGAAGCGCACGCGCGAGGCGTACGCGGCGGGCTTCCGGGGCCTGGACGTCATCCTCTCCCCGGTCCTCGCCCACACCACCCCACCGCTCGGCCACCTCAGCCCGACGGTCCCGTACGCCACACTGATCGAACGGCTCCTCGCCTACGTGGCGTTCACCCCGGTCAACAACGTCGTCGGCACCCCGGCGATCTCCGTACCGGCCGCGAGCGCGACGCCGGACGGCCTCCCGATCGGCGTCATGGTCTCCGGCCGCCCGGGCGCGGAACGCACGCTGCTGGAGCTGGCGTTCGCCCTGGAGGCGGACCGGCCGTTCCGGCGCCTCCGGGACGTCTGACGGGGGTGCCGGGAAGCCGGCCCGCGCGGCGGGGGCGAAGGCGAGCTGAGGGCCGCCCACCGGCCGCACGAGGAGGTGCTGCGCCGGGCGGCCGCTCCCGGTCAGCTGCCGGACGCCGGTGATTCCGGGCCGCCCGAGGGAGCGGAGCCGGGCGGCCGGCCGCCGCCGGGCGCGTCGCCGCCGGTGGGCTCGGTGCCGGTGTCGATGGGAACGGTCAGCTTCGCCGTGTAGCCGGCCTTCACCGATCCGCTCATGGTGGCGAGCTGGTGGACCCCGCCGTCGTCGCCGAAGACGTTGTCGGTCCTGAGGGTCAGCTTCGAGAGGTTCTCGACGGAGGACTCGTATCCGCCGGTGGCGAAGACGGTGTCGCAGACGTTCTTCGGGAAGGCCATCTGGGACGTCGACAGGCGCCTGTCGTAGTCGGTGATCGAGTCGAGGCCGGGGTAGACCTCGAAGTGCACGTGCGGCCAGCGGCCCGGGTAGCAGGCGGGGAAGACGCTGACGAACGCGACCCGGCCGTCACTGTCGGCGACCTGCACGCCGCGCAGGTAGTTCTCGTCCTCGATTCCGCTGGAGTACAGGGAGTAGTTGCCGTCCCGGTCGCACTGCCAGGCGTAGACGGCCGCGCCGGCGAGCGGCCGGCCGTCCTCGACGACGTCCAGCACCGTGAATTCGAGGGTGAGGGGGGATGCCCGGGGCGGTCGTCGTCGAGTCGCCGAAGCTCGAGCGGATGTCCTGGCGGACGATTCCGTCCTTGTCCAGGACGTTGATCCCGTTGGTGCCGTCCGCGGGGTAGGGGCCGTTGGTCTCGTCGGGGATCTCGGCGAGGCCGGACGACGATGACGCGGAGGCGGTGGCCTTGCCCGTGGCGGTACTGCCGGAGCCCGAGCCGCACGCCGCCAGCGCCGCCATGCCGCCGACCCCGCCGAGGAGGGACAGGGCCCGCCTGCGGGAGAGGGTGCCCAGATCGAAGCCGAGTCCCTGGTCGACGACCTCTTCCTCGGGGTGCGGTAGCAGGCGCCCCTGGTAGGCGGGGCCACGGGGTGTCTGATGGGCTTTCGGCTTGCGCATCGGGCGCCTTCCGTCAGTGGGTGACTGGTCCGTGAGGTCCGCATCGGGACCCGGGAGCGGGCCGCCGTTGCCGACCGGAAGGGCAGCCTGGCACCGGAATCCATGACCCTGCCCGGTACCGCCTGTGAGCCGGCTGAGGAGGGCGGGCCGACCGGCGACCGCGCTCGGTGAGGTCACGGGGCGGGTGCCGGGGAGCCGCACCGGCATTCCGGACGGTGCCGGACTCGGCACCGCTGCCGTGTTCGGCATTCAGCGACGTCCGCCCCACGGACGGCCTTCCGCGTTACCGGGACGAGCACGCGGCCTCATAGGGTGGAACCCATGACGGAACTGCCCGACCGGCGTCTGCTGCTGGTGCACGCACACCCGGACGACGAGTCGATCAACAACGGCGCGACCATGGCCCGGTACGCCGCCGAAGGCGCCCGTGTGACGCTGGTCACCTGCACGCTCGGTGAGCGGGGCGAGGTCATTCCGCCCGGGCTGGCCCACCTGAGCGGGGCCGCGCTCGGCGGGCACCGGCTCGGGGAGCTGAAGGATGCGATGCGGGCGCTCGGGGTCGAGGACTTCCGGCTGCTCGGCGGGGCCGGGCGGTACTGCGACTCCGGGATGACGGGACTGCCCGACAACGACGACCCCGGCTGCTTCTGGCAGGCCGACGTCGAACAGGCCGCCGGGCTGCTCGTCGAGGTGATCCTGGAGGTGCGGCCGCAGGTTCTCGTCACGTACGACGACAACGGCGGCTACGGCCACCCCGACCACATCCAGGCCCACCGCGTCGCCATGCGCGCCGTGGAACTCGCCGCCGGGCAGGGCTGGGACATCCCCAAGGTCTACTGGAACCGCGTGCCCCGGTCCGTCGCCGAGGAGTCCTTCGCCCGCCTCGACGGCGACCTGCCCGGCCTGCCCTTCGAGAAGGCGGCCGCCCTCGGCGACGTACCGGGCGTCGTCGACGACGAGCAGGTCACCACCGCGATCGACGGCACCGCGTACGCCGCCGCCAAGGCCGCCGCGATGCGGGCGCACGCCACCCAGATCACCGTGGCCGAACCGTACTTCGTGCTCTCCAACGAGCTCGCCCAGCCGCTCTTCACCACCGAGTACTACGAGTTGGTACGCGGCACACGTCCGGAACAGCGGGAGAGCGACCTGTTCGCCGGGATCGGGGAGGCGCCGTGAGCGACCGGTCGTCCTCCGCGCTCGCCCAGCCGCTGCGACCGCCCTCCGCCGGACGGGCCGCCGCCTGCCTGGGACTGCTCCTGCTCGGCGCCGTGATCGGTGCGGCCGGGGTGCTGGTGCAGCCCGCGTGGTTCCCCGGCGGTCTGCTGCTCGCCCTCGCCGGTGAGGCCGGGCTGGTCCTGGGGGCCACCCGTGTGCTCCGCAGCCGGGCCGGGGGCGTCTGGGCCGCCGGCGGCTGGATGCTCGTCGTCATCCTGCTCACCGCCAGCCGGCCGGAGGGCGACTTCCTGTTCGCCGCCGCCGGCGGCTCCTATCTCTTCCTCCTCGGCGGCATCGCCGTGGCTGTGATCTGTGCCACCCTCGCTCCCGGACGGCAACCGGACGGCCCTCCCGTCCGACTTGGCAAGTGACGTACCACTTCGCCGTGTCATGGGCGTGCGGGTCCGGTGTGGGTTTCCCCGGCGGTACTGGGATGCGGGCCGGACAGGGCCAGTAAGGTGGTGCGCGCCGCCGAGCCTCCCTCGAACCCTCGGCTTCGCCCGAGCTGGGAGGACTCCCACCGTGAGGTCGTGACGGGCGGCGGAGCCAACCGGGAGAACCTGCCTTGAGTCGTGAAACTGACACTCCGTCCTCCGGGCCCAACGGGCGCGGCGGAGCCGCCTACCCGTCGGGCACGCCGCCCTACGGGATTCCGGCGATTCCGGACGAGGGTACGGACGCGGGCCGTTCGGCCGCGCGGCCGGAGGAACGCAAGACCGAGACCACACTGACGACGCGGATCCGCATCAACATCCCCGGATCGCGGCCCATTCCGCCGGTCGTCGTGCGCAAGCCCGTCACGGACGCGGAGAGCAAGGGCACCGCCGATGCCGAGGCGTCGGAGCCGGCCCCGGCCCCGTCCGCCGACGCGGTCGAGCCTTCCGCCCAGCCCGACCGGCCGACGGCCGAGGAGAAGCCGGCCAGCGACTGGTTCGCGCCGCGCAAGTCAGGCGGGGGCAAGGGCGGCCCGGGTGGCGGATCCGCCAACGGCGCGGGCGCGCCGAGCGGTTCGGGTCCCGCCGCGGGCGGCGCCCCGCAGGCTCCCTCCGCCCCCGCCGGTGCGTCCGGTGGCGTGCGGCCGGGCGCCGGGCGTCCCGGTGGCGCCGGCGGCTCCACGGGCGCGCCGGGCGCTCCCCGTCCCGGTGGCGCGCAGGGTTCCGGGCCCACCGGTGCGACCGGCGGGCCCGTGGCCCCCGGGCACGGTGGCGGCACCGGCTCCTTCGACGTGACCGAAGCGCTGGCCGCCGGGCCGGCGGGTGCCGGTACGCGTCCGGGCGCCGGGCACGATGACGAGCCGCGCCGCGACGACCTGCCGTTCTTCACGGACGAGGCCCCGGGCGGCCGCGACAGGCGGCCGGGCCGGGCTTCCCAGCCCGGTCAGCCCGGTCAGCGTGGCCCGCAGGGGCAGCGTGGTCCCTCGGGCCCGACCACCGGACCGGCGACCGGTTCGAGCCCGGTCGCTCGCCAGGCGGGCAAGGGCCCCGGTGCTCCCGGTGGCCCGGGCCTCCCCGCCCTTCCGGTCCGCCCCGGTGCCCAGGCGGCGCAGGGCGCCCCCGCGCGCCCCGGTGCCCAGCGGACGGCCCAGGGCGCCCCCGCCGACTTCGCCGACCAGGGCGGCGATCCCGGCGCCCCCGGCGCTCCAGGTGTCCCCGGCGGCGGTCTGAGCGACGACACCGCGATCCTCACCCCGCAGCGGCCCGCCCAGCCCGGCACCCCGGGCTACGGTCCCCGCCACGACAACGTCTCCGGGCACACCGTCACCAGCGGCATCCCGGTCGTCCCACCGGGCGCGGACTTCACCGCTCCCGGCGCCCCGGCCGACGGCCCGCGGCCGCACACGCCCCCGAAGCTGCCCGACCCGGCCTCCCCGCCCCCGGCGAGCTCCTCGAAGCCGGCGAAGAAGAAGGGGCGCAACAAGCTCGTCCTGCTCTGCGGCTGCGTGGTCTTCCTCGCCGGCGTCGCCTACGGCGCCGGACTGCTGATGAACCGCTCCGACGTCCCGAAGGGCACCACCGTGCTCGGCGTCGACATCGGCGGCGGCACCCGCGACGAGGCCGTCAAGAAGCTCGACGCGGCGCTCGACGACCGGCTGAACCAGCCGCTGAAGCTGTCGGTCGACGGCAGGAGCGTCGAGCTGGAGCCGGACAACGCGGGCCTGCAGTTCGACACCGACGCCACCGTCGACGCGGCCACCGGCAGCGACTACCACCCGGTCAACGTCATCGGCTCCCTCATCGGCAACCAGCGCGTCGTCGAGCCGGTCATGCCCGTCGACGAGGAGAAGCTGCACGCCGCGCTGGAGGACGCGGCCGGCGGCTCCGGCTCGGTGACCGAGGGCTCGATCACCTTCAAGTCCGGCAAGGCCGTCCCGGTCTACCCCAAGGGCGGTCAGGGCATAGACGTCGCCAAGGCGACCGACGTGGTGACGGAGGCGTACCGCACCCAGGTCGAGACCGGGAAGTCCGCCGCGGTGAACGTCCCGACGGCCGACCAGCAGCCGAAGGTCACCAAGGCCGAGGTCGACCGGATGATGAAGGAGTTCGCCGAGCCTGCGATGTCGGCCAACGTGACCGTGCAGACCGACGCGGCGCACTCGGTGCCGATGAGCCCCGAGAACTCGCTGTGGAAGTTCCTCGGAGTGCAGGCCGTCAACGGCAAGCTGGTCGACAAGCCCGACCTGAAGGCCCTGGAGGAGCTCTACGGCCAGGCGTTCGACGGCGTCCTCATCACCCGGGGCAACGGCAAGAAGACGCCGGTCACCCCCCAGGACGTCTACGGGGCCCTCCGCCAGGCGCTGATCAGCAAGACCGACCGGGTCGCCGTCATCGAGACGAACCCCAGCTGACACGGTCTCCGCACACACGGGAGCGGTGCCGCACGGATCCGTGCTTCGCCGATCAGCTGCGCGTCGCCGAGGAGGACGGACGGATCATCGGTTACGCGGCCGCCTGGCCC
>NZ_JBEZBE010000043.1:0-55838 GCF_040646935.1 Streptomyces sp. NPDC044984 | reverse complement strand
AACCCGTCCGTACCGAGCACCTTGTCCACGTGCTCCGCCAGCTCCGCCGGCATCCTCCGCGTCCCCCGCTCGATCTCGCTGAGGTGGCTCGGCGGAAACCCCGTGCGGCACGGCGCGTACGCGCGTCAGGCGGCCTCAGGCTCCAGTTCACGGGCGTACGGCGGTTCCGCGCCCGCGCGTGAGCAGGTGATCGCCGCCGCGCGCGCCGCGAAGCCGAGCAGCTCCGCCCAGCCCTCGCCGCCCAGCGCGGCCACCCCCGCTTCACTGAGCGCGTCCCGCACCGCGAGTCCGTGCAGCAGCGCCGCGTTCACCGTGTCACCGGCGCCGATCGTGTCCACCACCTCGACCCGTTCCCCCGGCACGGCGTACTCGCCGCCGTCGCGGGTGAACACGGTCAGTCCGTCACCGCCCCGGGTGACCACGACCGCCGCCGGACCGGCCGCCAGCCACTCCTTCGGGGACCCGCCGAGCCACTCGGCGTCCTCCGCGGACAGCTTCAGCAGTGACACCGACGGCAGCCAGCTCCGGAACCGGGCCCGGTAGGCGTCGGGGTCGGGGATGAGACCCGCCCGGATGTTGGGGTCCAGCGCGGTGAAGACGCCCCGCGCGAAGGCGGCGCGCATCAGCTCCTCGTAGGCGCTCGCGCCCGGCTCCAGCACGAGCGAGCAGGTCCCGAAGGACACCGCGCGGGTACCCGTCGGCAACGCCTCGGGGGCCGTGAACAGCCGGTCCGCGGTCCCCTCCACATAGAAGGAGTACGCCGCGGAGCCGTCCGCGCCGACCGTGGCCACGGCGAGCGTCGTCGGCTCGTCGCCGCGCTGCACCGACGACACGTCCACACCGGTCTCCCGCAGCCGGTCCAGCAGCGCCGCACCGAAGGCGTCACGCGACACCCGGGAGCAGAACGCGGTGGGGGAGCCGAGGCGACCCAGTGCCACCGCCGTGTTGAACGGGCCGCCGCCGAGCGCCGGCGTCAGCGCCGCGAGCGCGCCCGCACCGCGCGGTACCAGGTCGATCAGTGCCTCACCGGCTACGACGATCACGAGGAGTTCCCTTCTTCGAAGGACCGGGCTTCCCGGTCCCCGACTTCGCACAGCTGTGCACCGCGTGCCACTTCTGGGGTGGGGACCGTATCCCATCCGCCGGACGTGCGTAAACGCTTGTGGACGCCTGCTCGGCCACCCCACGACAGCACCCGCCCACAGCCGGAACGGTCACCCCCGGTATCGTCCCCGGTGTCCACCCCGCACCGCCGTCCCACCTGTGGAGCCCGCATGTCCGCCCGCCCCGCCGCGACCCGCCGTACCGTCCTGCGAGGCGCGGCCCTGACCTCCGTGGCCGGACTGGGCCTCACCGCGTGCGGACCCACCGAGAAGGGCGCCGCCCCGCTGACCGGTCCCGTCGAGCTGGGCCCCGAGGACGAGGTCGCCAAGGGCGGCGCGAAGCTGTACCGGGACCACAACGTCGTGGTCAGCCGGAGCGGGGACGGCACCCTCAAGGCGTACAACACCGTCTGCACACATGCGGGATGCCCCATCAACAAGCTCGAGGGCACGAAGCTGATCTGCCCCTGCCACGGCAGCGAGTTCGACGCCACCACCGGCAAGGTACTGCGCGAGCCGGCCGTGGCCCCCCTGAAGACGCTGGCCGTCGGGGTGGAGAACGGCACGCTGGTCGCCAGGCCGCAGGCCTGACCGGGGTCAGTCCCAGTCCCAGGCGATCCCCACGTAACCCGACCGCACGCGCGGTTCCACCAGGTGCACCGAGCGGTGCCGCCCGCTGAGGGCCAGCTCCTGATGGCCGCCGCGCGGTGCCGCCGCCGAGTGCTGGGTGAACCGGTGGCAGCGCACCGGGAGAACCCCGGAGCCGAAGCACACCTGGAGCGCGTACTGGCCGCCGGGGGACTCCGCCCCGCGCACGTACTCGCGCGAGACGCCCGCCGTGCCGTCCTCGACGGCGTAGCGGAAGAGGAAGGTGTCACCGGCCCGCAGCCGGGTGTCGAAGAGCAGCTCGGCGGCGAGCACCCCGGTGTCGTGGTGCCAGCGCACACGCCCGGTACGACAGTTCTCCAGCGCCTGCACGGTCATCCGCTCCGGCGCGGCACCGGGGTCGCCGTGGTGGACGGCCACATAGCGGTCGACGCCGTCCCGGTGGGCGCGCACGATGTGGTGCGACTCGCGCTCCGCCAGTTCGCGGCGCGCCCCGATCCGTATCCGTTCGTGGTGCCCCAGGGTGTGCAGTCCGCCGTCGCGCGGGGCGCCGAACTCCGCCAGCAGTCGTTCCCGTACGCCCGAGGCCTCGACCAGGGAGCGGTAGGACCGCCCCGGGGAGTGCCGGTCCGCCGCGTGCTCGTCCGGCTGGGCGAGCAGCCGGATCAGCGACTCCTCCGGCAACTGCAGGATCTCCTCCAGCGCCCGTACGGCCCGCAGCGACTCCGGGCGCTGCGGGCGGCGGGCGCCCTGTTGCCAGTAACTCAGACTGGTGACGCCGACCTTCACGCCGTGGCGCGACAGATGGTGCTGCACCCGCTGCAACGGCAGCCCCCGCGCGGCGATCGCCGCGCGCAGGGCGACGTGGAAGGGGCCGCCGCGCAGGGCCGAGTCCAGTTCCGCGGTGACGAGGTCCGCGTGCGGTGTGGCGTGCGGCATGCAGGGGCCTTTCTGTGAAGTCCGCGACGGCTGGTCAGACCGTCGCGCGGGCACCCCGGAGCCGCCCCCGCCGGCGCGGCGGAGTCTTCACGTCCGTACGCCGTCGTTCAGGTCCCGGAGTTCCCCCGCATTGAAGCGTGTTGACCAAGCCCCGACAACACCTGACGCCCGACAGCGGCCCGCCCCGGCCCTGCGACGCGCCGCTCCCGCCCCGGCCCTACGACGCGCCGCCCCCGTCCCGGTCCTCCAGCCGCGGCCGCAGGCGCTTCGCGCGCACGATGTCGGGATCGCGCGGGTCGAGGGAGTCGAGGAGGCCGGACGTCTCGTCCGCGTACCGGCGGGTCCGGGCCGGCCGTCGTGTCTTCCCGATCCGCGTCCGTCGCATCCGACCAGCCCTCCGACTCGTGACCGCCCTCGTGACCGTCCGCCGATCACCCGAGGGACGGACCCCCCACCTTCCCGCTTCCCGCACGCCGTAACCCCTCCGGACCCGGCCGGGCCCCCGCGTCCACAGGCCCGCCGCGGTGTCGGTCCCCGCCAGTAGGGTGTGAGACATGGCCGACCCCTCCAGCTACCGCCCCAAACCGGGTGAGATCCCCGACTCGCCGGGGGTCTACCGGTTCCGCGACGAACACCGCCGGGTGATCTACGTCGGAAAGGCGAAGAGCCTGCGCCAGCGCCTGGCGAACTACTTCCAGGACCTGGCCGGGCTGCACCCGCGCACCCGCTCCATGGTCACCACGGCCGCGTCCGTGGAGTGGACGGTGGTGTCCACGGAGGTCGAGGCGCTCCAGCTGGAGTACTCCTGGATCAAGGAGTACGACCCCCGGTTCAACGTCAAGTACCGCGACGACAAGAGCTACCCGTACCTCGCGGTGACGATGAACGAGGAGTTCCCGCGCGTCCAGGTGATGCGCGGTCACAAGAAGAAGGGCGTCCGGTACTTCGGCCCGTACGCGCACGCGTGGGCGATCCGGGACACCGTGGACCTGCTGCTGCGCGTCTTCCCGGTACGCACCTGCTCGGCCGGGGTCTTCAAGAACGCCGCCCGCACCGGCCGCCCCTGTCTGCTCGGCTACATCGACAAGTGCTCGGCGCCGTGCGTGGACCGCATCTCCGCCGAGGACCACCGCGCGCTGGCCGAGGAGTTCTCCGACTTCATGGCCGGCCGCACGGGCACCTACCTCCGCCGTCTGGAGCGGCGGATGACGGAGGCGGCCGAGGAGATGGAGTACGAGCGGGCCGCCCGCCTGCGCGACGACATCGGGGCCCTGAAGAAGGCCATGGAGAAGAGCGCGGTCGTGCTCGCCGACGCGACCGACGCCGACCTGATCGCGGTCGCCGAGGACGAGCTGGAGGCGGCGGTCCAGATCTTCCACGTGCGCGGCGGACGCGTGCGCGGCCAGCGCGGCTGGGTCACCGACAAGGTCGAGGAGATCACCACCGGCGCCCTCGTCGAGCACGCGCTGCAGCAGCTCTACGGCGAGGAGACCGGCGACGCGGTCCCCCGGGAGGTCCTGGTCCCGGCCCTGCCCGATCCGGTGGAGCCGGTCCAGCAGTGGTTGACGGAGCGGCGCGGTTCGGGCGTGTCCCTGCGCATCCCGCAGCGCGGCGACAAGAGGGCCCTGATGGAGACCGTGGAGCGCAACGCCCAGCAGGCGCTCG
The DNA here is from genome assembly GCF_040646935.1 of Streptomyces sp. NPDC044984. Lineage (NCBI taxonomy): Bacteria > Bacillati > Actinomycetota > Actinomycetes > Kitasatosporales > Streptomycetaceae > Streptomyces > Streptomyces sp. NPDC044984. Next base: position 51,525 of record NZ_JBEZBE010000043.1, on the reverse strand, counting down.
TGCTGCACAAGACCAAGCGCGCCTCCGACCTGACCACGCGCTCGCGCGCGCTGGAGGAGATCACCGACGCCCTGGAGCTGGACAGCGCCCCGCTCAGGATCGAGTGCTACGACATCTCCCACCTCCAGGGCGACGACGTGGTGGCCTCCATGGTCGTCTTCGAGGACGGACTGGCCCGCAAGAGCGAGTACCGCCGCTTCCAGATCAAGGGCTTCGCCGGGCAGGACGACGTCCGCTCCATGCACGAGGTGATCACCCGCCGCTTCCGGCGCTACCTCGCGGAGAAGGAGCGGACGGGGGAGTGGACCGACGGCGAGGAGCCCGGGGCCGAGGCCCCCTCCGCGGGCCTCGCCGAGCCGCCCGCGAACACCCTCACGGAGGACGACGGCCGCCCCAGGCGTTTCGCCTACCCGCCGCAGCTCGTCGTCGTCGACGGCGGCGCGCCGCAGGTCGCGGCGGCCCGGCGGGCGCTGGACGAGCTGGGCATCGACGACATCGCCGTGTGCGGCCTCGCCAAGCGGCTGGAGGAGGTCTGGCTGCCGGGCGAGACCGACCCGGTGGTGCTGCCGCGCACCAGCGAGGGCCTCTACCTGCTCCAGCGGGTCCGCGACGAGGCCCACCGGTTCGCGATCACCTACCAGCGCACCAAGCGCGCCAAGCGCTTCCGGGCCGGCCCGCTGGACGACGTGCCCGGCCTCGGCGAGACCCGCAAGCAGGCACTGATCAAGCACTTCGGTTCGGTGAAGAGGCTGCGATCGGCGACAATCGACCAGATCTGCGAGGTTCCGGGCATAGGCCGCAAGACGGCTGAGACGATCGTCGCGGCGCTCGCCCGGGCGGTGCCCGCCGCCCCCGCCGTGAACACGGCGACGGGCGAGATCATGGACGACACGGGCGAGATCATGGATGACATGGGAGAACCCGGGCAGGCGACGGATTCTCCCGGGGAGCCCGTGTCCACGGGCGCCCCGGACGAACGACGGGGGCAGGAGCGATGACCGAGCACGAGACGGGGCCCGCGCCGGAGCGGGACCGGACCCAGCAGGAGACGGGCGGGGAAGGCGCCGGCCCGGCCGCCGCCCGCCAGGACGACGGAGCACAGGTGAGTACGGGCAAGGAAAAGGCCGGGGCGCCCGAGGTGGCCATCCCCGAGCTGGTGATCATCTCCGGTATGTCCGGGGCCGGCCGTTCGACGGCCGCGAAGTGTCTGGAGGACCTCGGCTGGTTCGTCGTGGACAACCTGCCGCCCGCGCTGATCCCCACCATGGTGGAGCTCGGCGCGCGCTCCCAGGGCAACGTGGCGCGGATCGCGGTCGTCGTCGACGTCCGCGGCCGGCGCTTCTTCGACAACCTCCGCGAGTCCCTCGCCGACCTCGACGCGCGGGGCGTCACCCGGCGGACCGTCTTCCTGGAGTCCTCCGACGACGCCCTGGTGCGCCGCTTCGAGTCGGTGCGCCGCCCGCACCCCCTCCAGGGCGACGGCCGCATCGTCGACGGCATCGCGGCCGAACGGGAGCTGCTGCGCGAGCTGCGCGGCGACGCCGACCTCGTGATCGACACCTCCAGCCTCAACGTGCACGAGCTGCGCGCCAAGATGGACGCCCAGTTCGCCGGCGAGGAGGAGCCCGAGCTGCGGGCCACCGTCATGTCCTTCGGCTTCAAGTACGGCCTCCCGGTCGACGCCGACTTGGTCGTGGACATGCGGTTCCTGCCCAACCCGCACTGGGTACCCGAGCTGCGCCCGTACACCGGCCTCAACGAGGAGGTGGCGTCGTACGTGTTCAACCAGCCCGGTGCCAAGGAGTTCCTCGACCGGTACGCCGAGCTGCTGCGGCTGGTCGCCGCGGGCTACCGTCGTGAGGGCAAGCGCTATGTGACCATCGCCGTCGGTTGCACCGGCGGCAAGCACCGGTCGGTCGCCATGTCGGAGAAGCTCGCCGCCCGGCTCGCCGCCGAGGGCGTGGAGACGGTGGTGGTCCACCGGGACATGGGACGGGAATGACACGACGTACTCCGCGGCTGAGCCGGCTGCGCAGGGCGGTCCCCGAGGGACGCGCGAGTCGGCCGGCCGAGACCCGTGGCGCGAGACCGCGCCGCCGGGGCGCCCAGCCCAAGGTCGTCGCCCTCGGCGGCGGCATGGGCCTGTCCGCCTCGCTCGCCGCGCTGCGCCGGATCACCGGTGACCTCACCGCCGTCGTCACCGTGGCCGACGACGGCGGCTCCAGCGGGCGCCTGCGCGACGAGCTGGGCGTGCTGCCGCCCGGCGACCTGCGCAAGGCCCTGGCCGCGCTGTGCGGCGACGACGACTGGGGCCAGACCTGGGCCCGCGTCATCCAGCACCGCTTCCAGTCCCAGGGCGATCTGCACGAGCACGCGGTCGGCAATCTGCTGATCGTCGCCCTGTGGGAGCAGCTCGGCGACCACGTCCAGGCGCTGGACCTGGTGGGCCGGCTGCTCGGCGCGCACGGGCGGGTGCTGCCCATGTCCGCCGTGCCGCTGGAGCTCCAGGCCCTGGTCAAGGGCCACGACCCCGACCGGCCCGACGAGGTCGGCACCGTCCGCGGCCAGGCCACCGTCGCCCTCACCCCGGGCGAGGTGCAGTCCGTGCACCTCGTGCCGAACGACCCGCCCGCCGTCCCCGAGGCGGTCGCGGCGGTCCTCGACGCCGACTGGGTGGTGCTCGGCCCCGGTTCCTGGTTCTCCTCGGTCATCCCGCACCTGCTCGTGCCGGAACTGCTGGACGCCCTCATCGAGACCAAGGCGCGCCGGGTACTCTCCCTTAACCTCGCCCCGCAGCCAGGAGAAACCGAGGGCTTCTCCCCGCAGCGTCATTTGGAGGTTTTGGGGCGACACGCCCCTAAACTCGCCCTGGACGTGGTGCTGGCCGACGAGGCCGCCGTGCCCGACCGCGACTCGCTGACCGACGCCGCCCGGCGGTTCGGCGCCGCGGTCGAGCTGGCCCCGGTGGCCAGGCCCGACGGAAGCCCCCGGCACGACCCGGAGCTGTTGGCCGCCGCGTACGACCGTATTTTTCGGATGCATGGAAGGATCGGCCCATGGCGATGACGGCAGCGGTGAAGGACGAGATCTCCCGGCTCCCCGTCACCCGGACCTGCTGCAGGAAGGCGGAGGTCTCCGCCGTTCTGCGGTTCGCCGGCGGCCTCCACCTGGTGAGCGGGCGCATCGTGATCGAGGCGGAGCTGGACACAGCGATGGCGGCCCGCCGCCTCAAGCGGGACATCCTGGAGATCTTCGGCCACAGCTCCGAACTGATCGTGATGGCCCCGGGCGGACTCCGCCGCGGCTCGCGCTACGTCGTCCGGGTGGTCGCGGGCGGCGACCAGCTGGCCCGTCAGACCGGCCTGGTGGACGGCCGCGGCCGCCCGATCCGCGGTCTGCCCCCGCAGGTGGTCTCCGGGGCCACCTGTGACGCCGAGGCGGCCTGGCGCGGTGCCTTCCTGGCCCACGGCTCCCTCACCGAGCCCGGCCGCTCCTCCTCCCTGGAGGTGACCTGCCCCGGTCCCGAGGCCGCGCTCGCCCTGGTCGGCGCCGCCCGCCGGCTGTCGATCGCCGCCAAGGCGCGCGAGGTGCGCGGCGTGGACCGGGTCGTGGTCCGTGACGGCGACGCGATCGGCGCGCTGCTCACCCGGCTCGGCGCGCACGAGTCGGTGCTGGCCTGGGAAGAGCGCCGGATGCGCCGCGAGGTGCGCGCCACGGCGAACCGGCTGGCCAACTTCGACGACGCCAACCTGCGCCGCTCCGCCCGCGCGGCCGTGGCGGCCGGTGCCCGCGTCCAGCGCGCCCTGGAGATCCTCGCCGACGACGTCCCCGAGCACCTCGCCGCGGCCGGCCGGCTGCGCATGGAGCACAAGCAGGCCTCCCTGGAGGAGCTGGGCGCGCTCGCCGACCCGCCGCTCACCAAGGACGCCGTGGCCGGCCGGATCCGCCGGCTGCTGGCGATGGCCGACAAGCGCGCCTCCGACCTCGGCATCCCCGGCACGGAGGCCAACCTCGGCGAGGAGCTGGACGACAAGCTCATGGTCTGACGGCCGATCAGGGGACCGGCGTCGGCGCCCACTCGGGTGGCCGGCGCCGGTTTCCACGTGTCGCGACGGCACCCTTGACTCGATCATGATGTGTCATGAGCCTGGCATCTGTTCGCCGCTGTGGCGGACCACTTCCAGGGGGGCTCATGAGACACAGAGCGAGATCGATCCTCGCTGTCGGCACGCTCCTGATCGGCGGAGCGAGCCTCGCACCTATCGCCCAGGCACAACCCGGAAACCCCGCGGCCTCGGACACCGACGAGGTCAAGGTCTTCCGCGCCGACGTCACCAAGGAGCAGGTGTCCCTGCTCCTCGCGGCGGGGCAGGACGGCCACGAACTCGGTGAGCGGGTGCCCGACAAGGGCACGGCCACCGTGGAGGTCTACCTCACCGAGGGGCAGGCCGAAAAGCTGGAGGAACAGGGCGTCGACCTCACCGAGCACACGCTCTCCGCCCAGGCCGAGACCCGTGTCGAGGACGCCGCCGAGGGCGTGTTCCGCCCGTACAGCGGTGAGGGCGGTCTGCGGGAGGAGATCCTGCGCACCGCGCGGGAGAACCCCGACCTCACCAAGGTCGTCTCCATCGGCAGGACGGTCAAGGGCCAGGACATCCTCGCCCTGAAGCTCACCAAGAAGGCCAAGAAGACGAAGGACGGGTCGAAACCGGCCGTCCTCTACCTGTCCAACCAGCACGCGCGCGAGTGGATCACGCCGGAGATGACCCGGCGGCTGATGCACCACTACCTGGACTCGTACCGGACGGACAAGCGGATCAAGAAGATCGTCGACACCACCGAACTGTGGTTCGTCCTCTCCGCCAACCCCGACGGCTACGACCACACCTTCGCCGACGAGGACAACCGCCTCTGGCGCAAGAACCTGCGGGACGTCAACGGGGACGGCGCCATCGGCACCGGCGACGGCGTCGACCTCAACCGCAACTTCCCCTACAAGTGGGGCTACGACGACGAGGGCTCGTCCCCCAACCCCACCAGCCAGACCTACCGCGGCGCGAGCCCCGGCTCCGAGCCCGAGACCAAGGCCGTCGACGCCTTCCAGAAGCGCATCGGCTTCACCTACGGCATCAACTACCACTCCGCGGCCGAACTCCTCCTCTACGGGGTCGGCTGGCAGGTGGCCACGCCGACCCCCGACGACGTCCTCTACGAGGCCCTGGCCGGCACGCCCGGCAACTCCGCGATCCCCGGCTACCACCCGCAGCTCTCCTCCGAGCTGTACACCACCAACGGCGAGGCCGACGGCCACGCGGCCAACGTCAACGGCATGGCGATGTTCACCCCCGAGATGTCGACCTGCCAGACCGTCTCCGAGTCCGACCCCGACGACGAGTGGAACGCCGGCGACTGCCAGTCGGGCTTCAACTTCCCCGACGACGAGAAGCTGATCCAGCAGGAGTTCGCGAAGAACATCCCGTTCGCGCTCTCCGTCGCCGAGTCCGCCTCCCACCCCGACCGGCCGTCCTCCGCGGTCGGCCTGGAGGCCGCGGACTTCACCCCGGCGTCCTTCGGCACGTCGTACGCGCGCGGCGCCGGCCAGGAGGTCTCCGTCGTCGTCCGCAAGGCCGTGCGCGACAAGGAGCTGAAGTACCGCGTCAACGGCGGCCGTACGCACGACGTGGACCTCAGGCCCTGGAAGGGCGGGGAGCGGTACGGCGGTGAGGACAACCTCTACTTCGACGAGTACCGGGCGAAGGTGAGGCACGGCGGGCCCGGCGACAAGGTCGAGGTGTGGTTCACCGGGGAGAGCCGCGGGGGCAGGGACGTCTCCAGTGAGCACTTCACCTACACCGTCGCCGAGCGGCCCCGCGCGGACGTCCTCGTCGTCGCCGAGGAGGGCGCGAAGAGCACGCAGGCCCAGAAGTACGTCGACGCGCTGAAGGCCAACGGCCGCCGCGCGGCGGTCTGGGACGTCGCCGAGCGGGGAGCCCCGGACGCGCTCGGCGTGCTGGGCCACTTCGACACGGTCGTCCACCACACCGGCGCCGCCACCCCGGGCATCGCCACCCAGCTCCAGCTGCGGGCCTTCCTCAACGAGGGCGGCCGGCTGATCGAGGCGGGCGAGCAGGCCGGCGGCAGCGTCGACCTCGGCGGCGGCACCCTGTCCGACGACTTCAGCCAGTACTACCTGGGCGCCTACTCCCGCACCTCCACCCCCGGGGCCACGGCGTTCACCGGCTCCGGCGGCCTGGACGGCTTCACCGGCCCGCTCGGCGACACGCCCGGCAACCCGCTGGACGAGGCCGGCACCTACGGGGTCACCTCCGACGAGCTGCCCGCCGAGCGGTACCCGCAGTTCGCGAGCGCCGGTGCCGGGCGGTTCCCCGGCACGGTCAACCCGTACGGGCCCTACGCCGGCTCGTACATGGCGGCCGCCGTGCACACCGACGACGGCTACAAGCGCCTCACCCGCACCATCGACCTCACCGGCACCGCCGCGGCCGACGCGCCCGCCCTGCGCACCCAGCTGCTGTGGGACACCGAACCGGGCTACGACCACGTCGTCGTCGAGGCGCGCACCACCGGCGCCGACGACTGGACGACCCTGCCCGAGGCGGGCGGCGCGACCCGCACCACCGTGCCGAGCGAGTGCGCGGCCGGGTTCTACATGGGCGAGCACCCCTGGCTGGAGCACTACCTGACCCTGGGCGACGACGGCTGCGCCGCGACCGGCACCACCGGTTCCTGGAACAGCCTCACCGGCTCCTCCAGCGGCTGGCAGCAGGTGGAGTTCGACCTGAGCGCCTACGCAGGCAAGATGGTCGAGGTCTCCCTCGCCTACGTTACCGACCCGGGCAGCGGCGGCCACGGCGTCCTCGCCGACGAGGCCTCGCTCGTGACCGGCGGCACCGCGGCCGGCACCGAGGGCTTCGAGAGCTCGCTCGGCGCCTGGACGGTGTCCGGACCGCCCGCGGGCAGCCCGGCCGTCCTGAAGGACTGGACGCGCACCGGAGCGCTGTTCCAGACCTACGGAGCGGTCACCACCGGCGACACCGTGCTGCTGGGCTTCGGCCTGGAGCACCTCACCTCCGCGGCCGACCGGACCGCACTGCTGAGGAAGGCGCTGGCCGCCCTGGACGGGTGACACCTCGCGTCGACGCACGCTGACGATCCGTAGCGAGATCGAGTGACGACGGAGCGTCGGACGGGGCGGTCCGCACCCTACTGACGGGTACGGGCCGCCCTGCCGGGTATGGGGCAACTCGATGTCACGGCCGGGGCCCCGGAGAGGTAGGGTCGGCAGTGGTCGGGGACATCCCAAATACAGCTCGCCGGCGACGAGAGCCGGCGTACCAACGAGGAGATCGGTTCGTGACGATCCGCGTAGGCATCAACGGGTTTGGCCGCATCGGTCGCAACTACTTCCGCGCATTGCTGGAGCAGGGCGCCGACATCGAGATCGTGGCCGTCAACGACCTGGGTGACACGGCGACCACTGCGCACCTGCTGAAGTACGACACCATCCTGGGCCGCCTCAAGCAGGAGGTCTCGCACACCGCCGACACGATCACCGTCGCCGGCAAGACGATCAAGGTGCTCTCCGAGCGCAACCCCGCCGACATCCCGTGGGGCGAGCTGGGCGTCGACATCGTCATCGAGTCGACCGGCATCTTCACCAAGAAGGAAGACGCCGAGAAGCACATCGCCGGCGGCGCCAAGAAGGTCATCATCTCCGCCCCGGCGAAGAACGAGGACATCACCCTCGTCATGGGCGTCAACCACGAGCAGTACGACGCGGCCAACCACCACGTCATCTCCAACGCCTCCTGCACCACCAACTGCGTGGCGCCGATGGCGAAGGTGCTCGACGAGAACTTCGGCATCGTCAAGGGTCTGATGACCACGGTGCACGCGTACACGAACGACCAGCGCATCCTGGACTTCCCGCACAAGGACCTGCGCCGCGCCCGTGCCGCCGCCGAGAACATCATCCCGACCACCACCGGTGCCGCCAAGGCCACCGCCCTGGTGCTCCCGCAGCTCAAGGGCAAGCTGGACGGCATGGCCATGCGCGTCCCGGTCCCGACCGGCTCGGTCACCGACCTGGTCGTCGAGCTCTCCCGCGAGGTCACCAAGGAAGAGGTCAACGCCGCCTTCCAGAAGGCCGCCGAGGGCGAGCTCAAGGGCTACCTCGAGTACACCGAGGACGAGATCGTCTCCTCCGACATCGTCAACGCCCCGGCGTCCTGCACCTTCGACTCCTCCCTGACCATGGTCCAGGAGGGCAAGAGCGTGAAGGTCATCGGCTGGTACGACAACGAGTGGGGCTACAGCAACCGCCTCGTCGACCTGACGGTCTTCGTGGGCAACCAGCTCTGATCGCGGAGCGGGCAGCCTGATATGAGTGCAGGGCTCGGCCGGTGCGGCAACGCGCTGTCCGAGCCCTGACGCACGTATCGGAACGGTCGCCCGCTTTCGATCACGAGCGAACACGAGCGAACACGAGCTCTAGCCAGGGAGCCCCCATGAAGACGATCGACGAACTCCTCTCCGAAGGCGTCGCGGGCAAGCGGGTCTTCGTCCGCGCCGACCTCAACGTGCCGCTGGACGGCACCACCATCACCGACGACGGCCGCATCCGCGCCGTGCTGCCCACCGTCAAGGCCCTCGCCGAGGCGGGCGCCCGCGTGGTCGTCGCCTCCCACCTGGGCCGCCCCAAGGGCGCCCCGGACCCCGCCTTCTCGCTCGCCCCGGCCGCCGCGCGCCTCGGGGAACTCCTCGGCGCCGACGTCGCGTTCGCGACCGACACCGTCGGCGAGTCCGCGACCGCCACCGTCGCGGGACTGGCCGACGGACGGGTCGCGGTCATCGAGAACCTGCGCTTCAACGCCGGTGAGACGGCCAAGGACGACGCCGAGCGCGGCGCCTTCGCCGACCGGCTCGCCGCCCTCGCCGACGTGTACGTGGGCGACGGCTTCGGCGCGGTGCACCGCAAGCACGCCTCGGTCTTCGACCTCCCGGCGCGGCTGCCGCACTACGCCGGCCACCTCATCGCCACCGAGGTCGGCGTCCTGAAGAAGCTCACCGACGACGTCCAGCGGCCCTACGTCGTCGCCCTCGGCGGCGCCAAGGTCTCCGACAAGCTCGCCGTCATCGACGAGCTGCTCGGCAAGGCCGACCGCATCCTCATCGGCGGCGGCATGGCGTACACCTTCCTCAAGGCCCAGGGCCACGAGATCGGCACGTCCCTGCTGCAGGAGGACCAGATCCCGGCCGTCCTGGAGTACCTGGAGCGCGCCGAGAAGAACGGCGTCGAGCTGGTGCTGCCCGTCGACACGCTGGTCGCCGCGGAGTTCCCCGACATGAGGACCAAGGCGCCGTCCCACCCCGCCAACGTGGCCGCGGACGCCGTCCCGGCCGGCCACATGGGCCTGGACATCGGTCCCGAGACCCGCAAGCTGTACGCCTCGAAGCTCGCCGACGCCGCCACCGTCTTCTGGAACGGCCCCATGGGCGTCTTCGAGCACCCCGATTACGCCGAGGGCACCAAGGCGGTCGCCCAGGCCCTCATCGACTCCCCGGCCTTCACCGTGGTCGGCGGCGGCGACTCCGCCGCGGCCGTCCGCATCCTGGGCTTCGACGAGCAGGCATTCGGCCACATCTCGACCGGCGGCGGCGCCTCCCTCGAATACCTCGAGGGCAAGACGCTCCCCGGCCTCGCCGCACTGGAGGACTGACCCCGATGACCACCCGCACGCCGCTGATGGCGGGCAACTGGAAGATGAACCTCAACCACCTCGAGGCCATCGCCCACGTCCAGAAGCTCGCCTTCGCCCTCGCCGACAAGGACTACGAGGCCGTCGACGTCGCCGTCCTGCCGCCCTTCACCGACCTGCGCTCCGTGCAGACCCTGGTCGACGGCGACAAGCTGAAGATCACGTACGGCGCCCAGGACATCTCGGCGCACGACGGCGGCGCCTACACCGGCGAGATCTCCGGCCCGATGCTGGCCAAGCTGAAGTGCACCTACGTCGCCGTCGGGCACTCGGAGCGGCGCCAGTACCACGCCGAGACCGACGAGATCGTGAACGCCAAGGTGAAGGCCGCCTACAAGCACGGCATCACCCCCATCCTCTGCGTCGGCGAGGAGCTGGAGGTCCGCGAGGCGGGCAACCACGTCGCCCACACCCTCGCCCAGGTCGAGGGCGGTCTGAAGGACCTCCCGGCCGAGCAGGCCGAGACGGTCGTGATCGCCTACGAGCCGGTGTGGGCCATCGGCACCGGCAAGGTCTGCGGCGCCGAGGACGCGCAGGAGGTCTGCGCCGCCATCCGCGGCAAGCTCGCCGAGCTGTACGGCCAGGAGCTGGCCGACAAGGTCCGCATCCAGTACGGCGGCTCGGTCAAGGCCGGCAACGTCGCCGAGATCATGGCGCAGGCCGACATCGACGGCGCCCTGGTCGGCGGCGCCTCGCTGGACGCCGACGAGTTCGTCAAGATCGTTCGTTTCCGCGACCAGTGAGTATGCGGTAACCACGTTTCGTCGTACCCTTGCGGGGTCCAGCACTGTGCTGGGCCCCGCGTCGTCCATCCGAATCCGAGGAAGTTGGTCCAGCCGTGGTTATGGGGTTCTCCATCGCCCTGATCGTCTTCAGCCTGCTGCTGATGCTGCTGGTGCTGATGCACAAGGGGAAGGGCGGCGGCCTCTCCGACATGTTCGGTGGTGGCATGCAGTCCTCCGTCGGCGGCTCCTCGGTCGCCGAGCGCAACCTCGACCGGATCACCCTCGTGGTCGGTCTGCTCTGGTTCGCGTGCATCGTCGTGCTCGGCATCACCATGAAGATGAACAACTGATCCGAGGGCGCGTCGCGCACCCATTTCCCAAGCATTCCGCACGTAAGGCCCCATGTTCGGTACGCGCAGCTGAGCGCGGCCTATCATGGGGCCTACGTCTGGATACGGGGTCGGTAACTCCCCACACTGGACGTGCGTTGGGCCTTACGTAGACTGAGGCGCTCGCAGCGAAGCGGAACGCCGACTCGCTTCGCGGCACCATCACGCAGGGAGTTACGACCGTGGCAAGTGGCAACGCGATCCGGGGAAGCCGGGTCGGGGCGGGCCCGATGGGCGAGGCCGAGCGCGGCGAGTCCGCGCCCCGGCTGCGCATCTCCTTCTGGTGCTCCAACGGGCACGAGACACAGCCGAGCTTCGCGAGCGACGCGCAGGTGCCCGATACCTGGGACTGCCCCCGCTGTGGGTTCCCGGCCGGGCAGGACCGCGACAACCCGCCGGACCCGCCGCGCACCGAGCCCTACAAGACGCACCTCGCCTACGTGCGGGAGCGGCGCAGCGACGCGGACGGCGAGGCGATCCTCGCCGAGGCGCTCGCCAAACTGCGGGGCGAGATCTAGCAACCGCGGGGCGAGACCGGGAAACCGCGGGGCGAGATCTGGACCGGTCCGCTTCGGTTTCCTTCCGTCTTCTTCTTCCGTCCTGTTCACCACTGATCAATTAGGTTGGACACAGCGGGGACACCCAAGGAAGAAGGCTGAAGTCCGAGATGAACGCAGACGGTCGTACCAGGCTCAACCAGACGCCCGAGTGGACCGCACTGGCCAAGCACCGTGAGGAGCTCGGCGAGGTGCGGCTGCGCGAGCTGTTCGCCGCCGACCCCGGCCGCGGCACCGGGTACGCCCTCCGGGTCGGTGACCTGTACGTCGACTACTCCAAGCACCTGGTCACCGACGACACCCTGCGGCTGCTGAGGGAACTGGCCGTCGCCACCGACGTGTTCGGGCTGCGCGACGCCATGTTCCGCGGCGAGAGGATCAACACCACCGAGGACCGGGCCGTCCTGCACACCGCGCTCCGGGCCGCCCCGGACGCGGTGACCGAGGTCGACGGGGAGAACGTCGTCCCGGCCGTGCACGCCGTCCTCGACAAGATGGCCGGCTTCGCGGACCGCGTCCGCTCCGGCGAGTGGACCGGTCACACCGGCAAGCGCATCCGCACCGTCGTCAACGTCGGCATCGGCGGCTCCGACCTGGGCCCCGCCATGGCGTACGAGGTGCTGCGCGCCTTCACCGACCGCGACCTCACCGTCCGCTTCGTGTCCAACGTGGACGGCGCCGACCTGCACGAGGCGACACGGGACCTGGACCCGGCGGAGACGCTGTTCGTCATCGCGTCCAAGACCTTCACCACCATCGAGACGGTCACCAACGCCACCTCCGCGCGCAGTTGGCTGCTCGACGCACTGGGTGACGAGGAGGCGGTCGCCCGGCACTTCGTCGCCCTGTCGACCAACGCCCAGAAGGTCGCCGAGTTCGGCATCGACACGGCCAACATGTTCGAGTTCTGGGACTGGGTCGGCGGCCGCTACTCGTTCGACTCGGCGATCGGCCTGTCGCTGATGATCGCCATCGGCCCGGACCGCTTCCGGGAGATGCTCGACGGCTTCCGCCTCGTCGACGAGCACTTCCGCACCGCCCCCGCCGAGTCCAACGTCCCGCTGCTGCTGGGCCTGCTGGGCGTCTGGTACGGCAACTTCCACGACGCGCAGTCGCACGCGGTCCTGCCGTACTCGCACTACCTGTCGAAGTTCACCGCCTACCTCCAGCAGCTCGACATGGAGTCCAACGGCAAGTACGTCGGCCGGGACGGGCGCGAGGTCGACTGGCAGACGGGACCGGTGGTGTGGGGCACGCCGGGGACCAACGGACAGCACGCCTACTACCAGTTGATCCACCAGGGCACGAAGCTGATCCCGGCGGACTTCATCGGCTTCGCCGAGCCCGTCGCCGAGCTGAGCGACGAACTCAAGGCCCAGCACGACCTGTTGATGGCCAACTTCTTCGCCCAGACCCAGGCCCTGGCCTTCGGCAAGACCCCGGACGAGGTGCGCGCCGAAGGGGTGCCGGAGGAACTGGTCCCGCACAAGACGTTCAAGGGCGACCACCCCACGACCACGATCCTCGCGCGGGAGCTCACACCGTCCGTGCTCGGCCAGCTCGTCGCGCTCTACGAGCACAAGGTGTTCGTGCAGGGCGCGATCTGGAACATCGACTCCTTCGACCAGTGGGGCGTCGAACTCGGCAAGGTCCTCGCCAAGCGCGTCGAGCCCGCCCTCACCGAGGGCGCCGACGTGCCGGGCCTGGACGCCTCCACCAAGGCCCTGGTCGCCACCTACCGGGAGCTGCGCGGCCGGCAGTGAGCACGGTGCGGGAAGCGGGCGGCGGGATGCCGCCCGCTTCCCGCGGGATCCCCGGAGACCACCACGGCGGCCGACCGGCCCGGACCCGGGCCTCAGGCCACCGCGCCCAGGGTGTCCGCGAGACGGCGGCGGGCCGCTCGCGCGGCCGGCAGGGCGGCGAGAGCGGCGGCCCCCAGCACCGCCGCCGCGCCGAGCGGCACGAGCAGCGCGGGGGAGGGCAGCTGGGCGATCCCGGCGCCGATGCCGCTCGACCTCCCCTGGGCGTCGATCAGCCAGCGGGCCAGCGGCAGCCCCAGGGCCGTGGCGAGGAGCACGGCCGCCAGGGCCGTACCGGCCGTGGCGGTGACCGTGACGGCGGTGATCTGCCGGGGGGTCAGGCCGATGGCCTTGAGCGCCAGCAGATCGCGTTCGCCCTCGCGGACCGTGCCGCCGATCGCCGTCAGCAGCTCGATCAGCCCGATCAGCGCGAGGACCACGACCAGCCCGAGGACGACCGCGCGCAGCGGGGACAGCTCGTCGGCGGGGTTGGCCACGGTGTGCACGTCCAGGTGGCCGCGGCCCGCCGCGGTCAGCCGCTCGGCGACCGCGGCCGGGTCCGCGCCGGAGTCCAGCCGGAGCTGGTAGAGGGCAGGACGCAGGTCCGGGTCGCCTGCGCGGAGGGTGTCCAGCGAGGTGGAGATGGTCCGGCCGGCGTTCTCCGGTTCGATGCTGCGGCCGACGATGTGCAGGATCTGCGGCCGGTCGCCGACGGTCATCCGCACCCAGTCGCCGACCCGTACGTGCAGCAGGTCGAGCAGCCCCTGCCCGGCCACCGCCTCGTCCGGCCCGCGCGCGGCGCGCCCCTCGGCCAGCGTGAACGGGTACGGCTCCTCGCGCGTGCCGAGACCGCGCAGGGCGATGGTGGCGGTCTGGCCGGGGACCAGCGCGGCCACCTCCACGCCCGGGTAGGCGGCGGCGACCTGAGGGTCGCGCTCCAGCAGCGCGCGGATCTCCCGGTCGCCCAGCGAGGCGTCCGCGCGGACACCGAGCGCCGTGGGCAGACCCATCCGCTCCGGACTGCTGTGGAAACGGTCGATGGTGGTCCAGGCGCTCAGCGCCACCACGATCAGCAGCAGCGGCAGCGCCAGTCTGCCCACCGCGCCCAGCGAACGCGGCCGGCGGGCGAACGCCTTGTGCCAGCCCAGGACCAGCGCCGGCGGCACCCGCGCCCCCAGCGCCCGCCGCGCCACACCGGTCAGCCGCCCGGCCGGGGGCGCCGCCGGGCGCGGCACCGGCACCGGCGGCACCCGTCCCGCCCGCCAGGCGGCCAGCCCGGTGGTCGCGCCGATGAACAGCACCGCCCCGACCGGTACGGCGAACAGCGCCGCGGTGTGTCCGGGCAGCCCCTGCCACACGTCGACCGCGTCCCCGAGCCGCCCCGGCACCGCGCCGCCCAGCGCCTCGGTGAGCACGGCGGCGGCCACGGCACCGAGCAGGGCGTAGAGCAGGTGCTGGAGCAGGAAGACGCGGACGACCTGACCGGGCGTGAAACCGATCGCCTTGAGGATCGAGATGTCCCGCAGATGCCCCCGGATGCGGGTGGTGATCGCCCCGTGCACGGCGAACCCGGCGGCGGCCAGCGCGCCCAGACCGAACAGGCCGATCACCTGCCCGAGCAGCCGGTTGTCGCCCTGCGCCTCGGCGCGCGCCTGCTGCCAGGTGGCCACCTCGCCGATCGCCCCGGCGCCCAGTTCGGTCACCGCCCGCTGCACGGCGTACCCGGTGTCGCCCGGGTCGCTCAGCCGCAGCCCGACCACCCGGCCGCCCGGGTCCGGCACCGCCGACGGCAGGGCCCACACCAGGCCCGCCCGCTCACCCGGCCGGTAGCGCGGCTCGGCGCTGTCGGCGACGCCCACCACGGTCAGCCGCCGCGCGGTACCGGGCACGGTGAGCGTGTCACCGGGGGCGGTCAGCAGCGCACGCGCGAGCCGGCTCTCCAGGACCACGCCGTCGGGGGTCGCCGGGTCCAGCCAGTGCCCCGAGGTGATCAGCGGGCGGCCCACCTCGGGCGTCCCGGAGGTGCCGCGCAGTTCCACGGAGGCCCGGCCGCCCACCGAGGCGAGGGTGAGCGCGGCCGTCGGGTAGGGGCCGGCGACGGACTCCACGCCGTCCAGGCCGGCCAGCCTCCCCGCGTCGGCGGAGGCGGTGGTGTGCAGCGTGACGTGCGCGCCGCGCGCCTGGGCGAAGACGCGCTGCCAGGGGTTGGTGGCGTACCCGAACAGGGCCGTGGCCAGCAGCAGGGACGCGACGATGCCCGCGGTGGCGAGCACCAGGAACAGCGCCTCGCCGCGGTGCGTGCGCAGATCGGAGTGCGCCCAGCGCAGGGTGGCTCGCACGGGCCTCAGCCCCTCGGCGCGGGTCGGTCGTGGACGTGCATGTCAGTCCTTGAGCTCCAGCACACCGGACGCCCCGGTCCGGCGCGGCGGTGTGCCGCCGTCGAGCGCGGCGTCGTCGGCGATCCGGCCGTCGAAGAAGCTGATCACCCGGTCCGCCGCGCTCGCCAGCCGCGCGTCGTGCGTGACCAGCAGGATCGTCTGCCCGCGCGCGTGGAAGCGGGAGAGCAGCCGCATCACCTCGCGGGTGCCCTTGCTGTCCAGGCTGCCCGCGGGCTCGTCGGCCAGCAGCAGCGGCGGATGGTTGACCAGCGCGCGGGCCAGCGCGACCCGCTGCTGCTCACCGCCGGACAGCTCGCCCGGCATGCTGCGCTCCTTGCCCTCGAGCCCCAGCTCGGCCAGGAGTTCCTCCCGCCCGGCGCGCGCCTTCCTCGGCGGTACCCCGGCGAGCAGGGCGGGCAGTTCCACGTTGTCGGCGACCGACAGGTCGGACACCAGGTTGAAGAACTGGAAGACGATCCCGATCCGCTTGCGGCGCTCCACCGCCCAGCGGGCCTCCCCGTAGCCGTCCGTGCACGCGCCGTCCAGCCAGATGCTGCCCGCGTCGGGCCGCTGGAGCCCGCCGAGCAGGTGCAGCAGCGTCGACTTGCCCGCGCCGGACGGGCCGGTGATCGCCACGAACTCGCCGCGCGCCACCCGCAGGTCGACGCCGCGCACGGCGTGCGCCGGGGCGCCCTCGCCGTGGTGCGTCTTGACCAGGCCCTCGGCGCGCAGCACGGGAGCGTCGCTCTCGCTCACGGAAGCTCCTCCAGCTCCTCCTGGCACCGCTCCAGCCAGTCGAGGTCGGCCTGCAGGTGCAGCATCGCGCCCTCGATCAGCAGGTGGGAGATGCGGTTGTCCCGGTCCTCGGCGGCGGCCAGCCTCGACAACTGCCGCATGGTGTTCAGGTACTGGCGCCGCTGCCGGTTGATCAGCGCGATCCGGTCGGCGAGACCGGTCTGCGGGGCCAGGGCCAGCTTCATGAAGAACTCGTCCCGCACCCGCGGCTCGTCCGCCGTCTCCTCGTACCAGGCGCGCAGCGCCTCCCGCCCGGCGTCGGTGAGGTGGTAGACCTTCTTGTTGGGCCGGCTCGACTGCTCGACGTCCTCGCCCTCGATCAGCCCCGACTTCTCGAGGCGGCCGAGGGTGACGTAGATCTGGCCGACGTTCGGCTGAGGGTACGCGGAGCCCAGCAGGTGCTCAAGGTCCTGCTTGAGCTCGTAGCCGTGGGCCGGGCCACGGGCGAGCAGCGCCAGGAGGGGCAGCCGCACTCGCGCTCTCCTCCTCGCGTCCTGTGGGCAATGTGCCGCAGGCCCTAGTATCGCGCATACCTAACGGGTATACATGGCCTCTGACCCCCGGACGATGATGCCCGGGTGCCGGTGTACAGGGAGGAACCTATGCGGTGGATCCATGCCGCGGGTAGGGGCCTCCTCGTCCTGATCGTCGTCCTGACCGGTCACGTCGCCTCCGGGGCGCGGGCCGGGGAGGCCGGCGGGGACGGGCGGGGACCGCTCACCCTGGCCACCGCCGGTGACCTCACCGGCTACCTCGGCTCCGTGCTGGAGGGCTGGAACCGCACCCACCCCGGCGAGGAGGTCACCCTCGTCGAGCTGCCCGACTCCGCCGACGAGACCCGCGCGCAGATGATCACCGACCTGCGCGGCGGCGAGCGCGGCCGGTTCGACGTGCTCAACATCGACGTCAGCTGGACCTCGGAGTTCGCCGCCGCCGGCTGGATCCGTCCGCTGCCCCGCGACCGCTTCCCGCTCGGCACCTTCCTGCCCCGGGTCGTGGACACGGCGACGTACGACGGACGCCTGTACGCCGTCCCGTACGTCACCAACGCCGGGCTGCTCCTGTACCGCGAGGACGTCCTCGCCGAGGCGGGCGTCCCGCCGCCGCGCACCTGGGCCGAGCTGGAGCGGGCGGCGAAGACCCTCGCCCCGGAGCACGGACTCGACGGCTACGCCGGCCAGTTCCTGCCCTACGAGGGCCTGACCGTCAACGCGGCCGAGGCCGTCTACTCGGCGGGCGGCACCGTCCTCGGCGACGAGGGCGAACGCGTCACCGTGAACTCGCGGGCGGCCCGGGACGGCATCGGCTTCCTCGCCCGCGGAGTCCGCGAGGGCTGGATCCCCCGGGAGGCGCTGGCGTACAAGGAGGAGGAGTCCAAGCAGGCCTTCCAGGACGGCCGGCTGCTCTTCCTGCGCAACTGGCCCTATGCCTACGTCGCCGCCTCCGCCCCGGGCTCGAAGGTGGCCGGCAGGGTCGGTGCCGTACCGCTGCCGGGGCCGGACGGTCCGGGCACCAGCGTCCTCGGCGGCTCCAACCTGGCCGTCGCCGGCCACGCCCGGCACCCCGACTCCGCCGCGCGCCTGATCGCGTACCTCACCGGCGAGCGCGTCCAGCGCCAGGTCCTCACCCGCGGCGCGCTGCCGCCCGTACGGGCCGACCTGTACGACGATCCGGAACTGGTCCGGCGGTTCCCGTACCTGCCGACCCTGCGCGAGAGCGTGCTCGCCGCCGCTCCGCGCCCCAAGAGCCCGCACTACGACCAGGTGAGCCTGGTGGTGCAGGCGGTGGTGCACGACGCGATGACCGGGCGGCAGACGCCCGGGGCCGCGGTGCGCCGGCTGGCGGCCGAGCTCGCCGCCGTCTCCTCGCGATAACGCTCCCCCTAGTTACATGTTAGGTAACGCGGACATCTCAAACGTGCCCGTTGTGCCCGCTTAAGTCATCGTATGGGCTCCTCAACTCCGCAGTAGTCTGCGTACGTTCATTGACACCCTCGCGACACCGCTACCTAACATGCATGCATAACGAGCACTCCTCACAGACAGGTCAATGGGGTGAACAGGCACCACTGGTGGCGTGACGCGGTGATCTATCAGGTGTACGTCCGCAGCTTCCTGGACAGCACCGGCGACGGCATCGGCGATCTCGCCGGGGTCAGGGCGGGGCTGCCGTACCTGAAGAAGCTCGGCGTGGACGGGATCTGGCTGAGCCCCTTCTACCCCTCGCCGCAGCACGACCACGGCTACGACGTGGCCGACTACACCGGCGTCGACCCGGTCTTCGGCGACCTCGCCGAGTTCGACCTGCTGGTCGACGCCGCCCGGCGGCTCGGCGTCAAGGTGCTGCTGGACATCGTCCCCAACCACTGCTCCAGCGAGCACCCCTGGTTCCGCGCGGCCCTCGCCGCGGCCCCGGGCAGCCCCGAGCGCGCCCGCTTCCACTTCGCCGACGGCCGCGGCCCCGACGGCGCCGAGCCGCCCAACAACTGGCACGCCATGTTCGGCGGCCCCGCCTGGACCCGGATCACCGAGCCGGACGGCCGGCCCGGCCAGTGGTACCTGCACATGTTCACGCCCGAACAGCCGGACTGGAACTGGCGCGAGCCCGAGGTGGCCGCCGAGTTCGACCGCATCCTCCGCTTCTGGCTGGACCGGGGCGCCGACGGCTTCCGCATCGACGTCGCCGCCGGCCTCTACAAGCACCCCGACCTGCCCGACTCCCCGGACCCGGAGGCCGACGCCCGCACCCGCGACTCGGTCAACCCGCTCGCCTGGAACCGGCCCGAGGTGCACGAGGTGTGGCGGCACTGGCGCGCGGTGTGCGAGGAGTACACCGCCCGCGACGGCCGCGAACGCCTCCTGGTCGGCGAGGTCTCCGTCCCCACCGCCCGCGAACACGCCCGCTACGTCCGCCCGGACGAACTCCACCAGGCCTTCTTCTTCGACCTCCTCGGCGCCCCCTGGGACGCCGACGCCTTCCGCAAGGTCGTCTCCGAGGCCATGCAGGACATCGCCGGCACCGGCTCCACCGTCACCTGGGTCCTCAACAACCACGACCAGGTCCGCACCGTCACCCGCTACGGCGAACCCGCCCCGGAGGGCAGCGGACTCGGCCCCGCCCGCGCCCGCGCCGCCGCCCTGCTGATGCTGGCGCTGCCCGGGGCCGCGTACATCTACCAGGGCGAGGAACTGGGCCTGCCCGAGGTCGTGGACCTGCCCGACGACGTGCTCACCGACCCGATCTTCCGCCGCACCGGCAGCCGCGCCCGGGTCCGCGACGGCTGCCGGGTGCCGCTGCCCTGGTCCGGACAGGCATCACCGTTCGGCTTCACCTCCGGCGCCGAGGGCGTACGGCCCTGGCTGCCGCAGCCCGAGTGGTTCGCCGAGCACGCCACCGACCGGGCGCTCGCCGACACCCGCTCCTCCTGGCACCTCTACCGCGACGGCCTGCAACTGCGTGCCGCACTGGACCAGTTGGGCGAGGGCACGCTCCGCTGGCTGGACACCCAGCCCGGCGTCCTCGCCTTCACCCGCGGCGACGACCTCGTCTGCGCCGTCAACTTCGGCACCGCCCCCGTACCCGCCCCGGTCGCCGGCACCCCGCTGCTCGCCAGCGCCCCCTGCCCACCCGGGACGCTCCCCGGCTCCACCGCCGCCTGGTGGATCGACGGCTCCTGAAACCCCCACCCACGAAGGGACATCGACGATGATGCGACGACGTACCACCCTGCTCACCGGATGCACCGCCCTCGTCCTCGCGCTCGGCGCGACCGCCTGCGGCAACGGCGAACCCGTCGCGGCCGGCGGCGGCGACCGGGCGCTCGGCGGCCAGACCGTCACCGTCGCCGGCGTCTGGTCCGGCAGCGAGCAGAAGAACTTCCAGAAGGTGCTCGACGCCTTCACCGAGAAGACCGGAGCCGAGACCGCCTTCGTCTCCACCGGCGACAACGTCTCCACCGTCGTCGGCAGCAAGATCGAGGGCGGCAACGCCCCCGACGTCGTCATGGTCCCCCAGGTCGGCGTGCTCAAGCAGTTCGCGGAGAAGGGCTGGCTCAAGCCGCTGGACAAGAAGGTCCAGGACGCGGTGTCGGCCAACTTCGCCGAGGTCTGGCAGGACTACGGCAGCGTCGACGGCACCCTGTACGGCCTGTACTTCAAGGCCGCCCACAAGTCGACCGTCTGGTACAGCCCCGAGGCCCTCGAACAGGCCGGCGTCACCCCGCCGAAGACGTACGACGCCATGCTGGAGAACGGACGGACCGTCTCCGACTCCGGTCTCGCCGCCTTCTCGGTGGCCGGCCAGGACGGCTGGACGCTCACCGACTGGTTCGAGAACGTCTACCTCTCCCAGGCCGGACCCGAGAAGTACGACGCCCTCGCCGCGCACGAGATCGAATGGACCGACCCGACCGTGGTCGAGGCGCTCACCACCCTCGGCAAGCTCTTCAAGGACGAGCAGCTCGTCGCGGGCGGCCGGAAGCAGGCCCTCAACACCGATTTCCCCGGCTCCGTGGAGAAGGTCTTCGGGCCGAAGGCGGAGGCCGCCATGGTCTACGAGGGCGACTTCGTCGCCGGTGTCGCCAAGGACCAGTTCGGCAGGACCATCGGCACCGACGCCGACTTCTTCCCCTTCCCGCCGGTCGGCGACGGCAAGGCGCCCGTGGTCAGCGGCGGCGACGCGGCCGTCGTCCTCAAGGACGGCAGGAACAGCGAGGCCGGCATGGCACTCGTGGAGTACCTGGCCGGCCCGGAGGCCGCCGCGGTGTGGGCCGAGGCGGGCGGCTTCCTCTCCCCGAACAAGAAGCTCGACCTCTCCTCCTACGGCGACGACGTCACCCGCGCCACCGCCGAGTCCCTGATCGAGGCCGGCGACTCGGTCCGCTTCGACATGTCCGACCAGGCCCCCGCGGCCTTCGGCGGCACCAAGGGCACCGGCGAGTGGAAGATCCTCCAGGACTTCCTGCGCGACCCGGCCGACCCGGAGAAGACCGCCGCCGAGCTCGAGAAGGCCGCGGCCAAGGCGTACGGGAACTGACGGCCGTGACCGCCACACTGGTGAAGGAGACGAGCCCCCCGGCGCCCGCGCACCCCGACGGCGCGCGCGGTGGGCGCCTGCGCCGGCGGGGGCGCGTCGTCGCCCTGCTGTTCGCGCTCCCCGCGCTGCTCCTGCTGGGTGCCCTGGTCGTGTACCCGGTGCTGTTCTCCGTCGGCCGCAGCTTCTTCGACGCCTCCGGCACCGCGTTCGTGGGCGGCGAGAACTACGCCGAGATGTTCCGCGACCCGACCACCCTCAAGGCCATCCGGAACACCGCGATCTGGGTCGTCGTGGCGCCGACGCTGCTGACCGGGCTCGGGCTGATCCTGGCCGTCCTGGTCGAGAAGGTCCGCTGGGCCACCGCCTTCAAACTGCTGCTGTTCATGCCGATGGCGGTGTCCTTCCTCGCCGCCGGCATCATCTTCCGGCTCGCCTACGACGACGACCCGGACAAGGGCGTGCTCAACGCGGCCGTGGTGTCCGTGCACGACGCCTTCAAGGGCACGTCCTCCTATCCGACCGCCCGCGCGCGGGACGGTGAGGGGCTGACCGAGACGGCGGACGGGTCGTACGTCACCGGGGCGGACGTCTCGCCCGGCGGGACGGCGGCGGTGCTGGGGCTGGTCGGAGTGGCTCCCAAGGACCTGCCGGGGGATGCCGGACCCGCCGCTGCCGCCGCAGGGGGGAAGGCCGGTTCCGACGAGGTGCGCGGTGTGGTGTACCTCGACTTCACGCCCGGCGGGGGAGGGGAGCCGGGGGTGGTCGACCGGGAGGAGAGCGGACTGCCCGGGATCACGGTCGAAGCGGTGCGCGGCGGGGAGACGGTCGCCCGTACGACCACTGCCGCCGACGGCTCGTTCCGTTTCGCCGGGCTGGACGGCGGCTCGTACGCCCTGAAGCTGCCGTCGTCCAATTTCGCGGCGCCCTACGACGGCGTCTCCTGGCTCGGCCCGGCGCTCGTCACCCCGGCGATCATCGGGGCGTACCTGTGGATCTGGACCGGGTTCGCGATGGTGCTGATCGGGGCGGGGCTTTCCACCCTGCCGCGGGACGCGCTGGAGGCGGCGCGGATGGACGGCGCCAACGAGTGGCAGATCTTCCGGCGCATCACGGTGCCGCTGCTCGCGCCCGTGCTCACCGTCGTCTTCGTGACGCTGGTGATCAACGTGATGAAGGTCTTCGACCTCGTCTACATCATCGCGCCCGGGCCCGTGCAGGAGGACGCGACCGTGCTCGCGACGCAGATGTGGCTGGTGTCGTTCGGCGGCGGCAACAACCAGGGGCTGGGCAGCGCGCTGGGCGTGTTGCTGCTGCTCCTGGTCATTCCGGCCATGGTGTTCAACGTCCGTCGTTTTCGGAGGAGTCAGCGGTGAGCGCGGTGCGGCGTGTCCTGGGGAACGCGGTGGTGCAGGCGTTCCTGGTGGTGATCGGGCTGGTGTGGATGACTCCGCTGGCCGGGCTGTTCCTGTCCTCGCTGCGGTCGGCCGAGGAGACGGCGGAGGGGGGCTGGTGGACGGTGTTCACCAGCCCGGGGGAGTTGTCCTTCGAGAACTACTCGGCGCTGCTGGGGAATTCGGGGATCACGCAGGCGTTCTGGAACACCGTGCTGATCTCGGTGCCGACGACCGTGCTGGTCGTGGTGGTCGCCGCGCTCGCCGGGTACGCCTTCGCGTGGCTGGACTTCCCGGGACGGGAGCCGGTGTTCCTGGTCGTGGTCGCGTTGCTGGTGGTGCCCGTGCAGATCGGGTTGCTGCCGGTGGCGAAGCTCTTCGGGCAGCTGGGGCTGTTCGGGACCATTCCCGGGGTCGTGCTGTTCCACGTGGCGTACGGGCTGCCGTTCGCGGTGTTCCTGCTGCGGAACTACTTCGCGGAGATGCCGAAGGAGATGCTGGAGGCCGCGCGGATGGACGGGGGGAGCGAGTGGCGGATCTTCACGCGGCTGGTGCTGCCGGTGGGGCGGCCGGCGATCGCCAGTCTCGCGATCTTCCAGTTCCTGTGGGTGTGGAACGACATGCTGGTCGCCCTGCTCTTCGCCGACAGCTCCTCCCAGCCGCTGACGGTGCAGCTGCAGTCGCAGATCCGGCAGTTCGGGAGCAACATCGACGTGCTCGCGCCGGGGGCGTTCCTGTCGCTGGTGGTGCCGGTCGTCGTGTTCTTCGCGTTCCAGCGGCACTTCGTGCAGGGGGTGATGGCCGGGTCGGTGAAGTGACCGGAGTCCCCTCCCGCATCATTTGTCCATATCTTTCACAACAAACGCATACCAGGTCATGGATCTTCAGGGTGTCGGAAGATCCCAGCTGATAGGCAGGTACCTCCAGGGGGGCCTGCGAGGTCGGTCGCCCCTGTGCGTTGCTCAGGAGGTACCAGCCCATGTCCCACCCGCCGCGGACCGTGTCCGCTGCTGCCGGCGATGCCGGTCTCCGCCGGTTGCAGGCCGTCCTCGACGGCTGGCGCGGCTCCCTGCTGGACATGGGCGGGCGGAACCGACTGCTGAACTTCCGCCACAGCCGGACGGCGACGCTGGAGATCTCCTCGCCCGGTGCCGGTGCTCTTCTGGGCGGCCTCGCGAAGGGCTGGGACTTCGCGCCGGTCGTGGAGGCGGAAGCGGACGGGGCCGAGCCCGCGGCACGTGGGGCCCGGCCCGGGCTGGTCACGCAGAAGACCACCCAGCCGGCCCTGGACAGCTCGCTCTACCAGCTGCGCCAGAAGTCGGGCCAGATGTACAACGACTACGGTCTGTGGGTGCTGTGGCTGGGCGTCGGCATGCTGGACTGGCGCGAGGCCGACGCTCACGAGAGCAGCTCCGCGCCACTGCTCCTGGTCCCGGTCGAGCTGCGCCGGGACAGCCACCGCCGCTACCGGCTCCACCTGGCCGACGACCAGGACCGGATCCACAACCCGGCGCTCGCCGTGAAACTGGAACGGCTCGGCGTCGACTGGTCCACGGTCACCGCCACCGACGTCGGTGACCTGCCCGCGGTGCTCTCCGCCGCCCGCTCGGCCGCGGCCGGCCTCAAGGGCTGGTCGGTCGCCGACCGGGTGGTGCTCGGCCTGTTCGCCTCGCACCGGGAGGCGATGTACCAGGATCTCCAGCAGAACGAGGACCAGATCCTCGCCCATCCGCTCGTGCGGGCGGTGGCGCTCGGACCCGACGCCGGTCTGCCCGACGACCTGATCGCCTTCGACCCTCCGGAGCTGGACCGTATCGACGACGTCCAGCTGCCCGAGAGGACACCCCTCGTCCTTGACGCCGACGCCTCGCAGCGGCAGTGCATAGCCGCGGCACTCGACAACCGGTCGTTCGTGATGAGCGGCCCGCCCGGCACCGGCAAGAGCCAGACCATCACCAACATGATCGCCGCGCTGATGCACGCCGGCCGCAGCGTGCTGTTCGTCAGTGAGAAGGCCGCGGCGCTGGACGTCGTACGCAACCGGCTGCGCGGCGTGGGTCTCGGCGACTTCGTGATGGCGCTGCACAGCGGGGACACGAGCAAGAAGGCGGTCGCCGCCGAACTCGCCCGGGTGCTCACCACCGAGGCCCGCGTCACCGGGGCCGCCGAGCACGAGCTGGAGCGGGCCCGGAGACTGCGCGAGGAGCTGTCCTCCTACGCGGCCGCCATGAACCAGGTCAGGGAGCCGTTGCAGCGCACCCTGCACGACGTCCTCGGTCGTCTCGTCCTGCTGGACCAGGCGGACACCCCGGCCCTGTCGTCGGCCACCGAGAACGCCGAAGTCGTCCGCACGCTGAGCGCCGGCTCCCTGCAGGAACTCGCCACCGCGTCGAAGGCGGTCAGCCGTGCCTGGCGTCCCGCGGCCGAGGGCGACGGCTTCCCCTGGCGCGGCCTGGTCGGCACGGGTGCCCATCAGGTCGTCTCCGAGGCCGCCGACGCGCTGGCGGCCGTGCTGACGGCGACCGGCCGACGCCCGTTCGCACCGACCCAGCCCGAACCCGGGTCGGTGCGGGAGGTACAGCAGCTGGTGCGCTCCCTGTCGGCCGGGCTTCCGTCCCAGGCCGTGGCGGCGGACGGCGCCCTGCCGGACGACGTCACCGCGCAGGTCGCGCAACTCGCCGACCTCTTCGGCATGCCCGAGGCGGACCACGCCGAGGCCGCGTTCCGGCTGTGTGAGCTCGCCGACCTGACGACCACCGGCCATCGCCCGCCGCGCGGATGGTTCGACGCCGACACCCTGCGCCGGGCCCATGCGGCGGCGAACGACCTGCGCCAGGCCCTGGAGACCGAGGCCGCGGCCCGCGACGCGGCCGGGGACGTCTTCGGTGAACAGGTCCTCACCGCCGCCGGACTGACCGAGCTGGTGAGCCGCTTCAACGACCAGCACCGCGGACTGATGACCCGCTTCTCCGCCCAGTACAAGGCCGACCGCGAGAAAGTGGCGTCGTTGACCCACAGCGGGGCCTGGAAGAAGTCGCTCGTGGGCCGACTGGAGCAGGCTCTGGCGTGGCACCGCGCAGCCGCCGAAGTCGCCCGCCTGGCCGAACGGCACAGCGCTCTCCTCGGCAGGTACACCCCGCGGAGCCGGGACGCGCTCACCGGTCTCGAACAGGCCTTGTCGACGGCGGAGCGGATCGCCGCACTGGGCCGCGACGCCGACCGGCGAGAGCTGCTCGCCGACCGCCTCGCCGACGACGCCGAGCCCGACCGTCTCCCGACGCTGCTCGCGGACACCGTCCGGGACGCGCTCGGCGCGTGGTGCGCGGCCGTCACCGCGCGCACCGAACGTTGGTCCCGCTGCGTGACCGCCCTGCTCGACCTGTTCGACACGGCCCGCCGCACCCAGCTCTCGCCGGCCCTGCTGGGCTCCTTCGGCCAGGCGCGGCAGGTGGTCGACACGCTGCGTGCCGATCAGCAGGGTCCTGACGTGTGGCACGCCTACGTGGACGGGCTCACCGTCCTCGCCAGGCACGGGGTGGACGGTCTCGTGGTGAACGCGGCCGAGCGGGGAGTGGACCCGCGGCAGCTGCCCGACATCGTGGAACAGGCACTGCTGCGGGCGTGGGCCGACGGTGTCCTCGCCACGGACGGACGCCTGCGCAGCACCCGCTCCGACGACCTCGACGCACGGGTCGCCGACTTCCAGGAGGCGGACCGCCGGCTGATCGCCGCCGCGGGCGGGGCGGTGATCGAGGCGTGCAACGGGCGCCGGCCCCGGCGGTTCGCGGGCGGCGCGGGCGCGGTGATCATCCGTGAGGCGGAGAAGAAGACCCGTCACATGCCGGTGCGGGAACTGCTCGGACGGACCAGAGAGGTCGTCCAGGCCGTCAAGCCCTGCTTCATGATGAGCCCGCTGACGGTCAGCCAGTTCCTGCCGGCGGACTTCCACTTCGACGTGGTCGTCTTCGACGAGGCCTCCCAGGTCCGCCCCAGCGACGCGGTCAACTGCATCTACCGGGGACGCGCCCTGGTCGTCGCCGGTGACGACAAGCAGCTCCCGCCGACCTCCTTCTTCGACTCCTCGGTCGACGACGACTCCGACGAGTACGCCGAGGACGTCCCGGACTCCTTCGAGTCCCTGCTGCACGCCTGCAAGGCCGGTGCCATGCGCGAACTCCCCCTGCGCTGGCACTACCGCAGCCGCCACGAGGACCTGATCACCTTCAGCAACCGCGAGTTCTACGGCAACTCGATGGTGACCTTCCCCGGAGCCGTCGACCAGGGCAACGACGTCGGTGTCGCCTTCCTCGAGGCCGACGGCGTCTACGACCGGGGAGGGCGCCGGGACAACCGCGCCGAGGCGGACTTCGTCGCCCGGCGCGTCATCCACCACTTCGACACCCGCCCCGGCAGGACCCTGGGGGTCGTCGCGCTCTCCCAGGCCCAGGCCTCGGCCATCGACCAGGCCGTGCAGCAGGCCCGGCTGGAGCGCCCCGACCTGGACCACTGCTTCACGGAGGACCGCCTGGACGGTTTCTTCGTCAAGAACCTGGAATCCGTGCAGGGCGACGAACGCGACGTCATGATCATGTCGGTGGGATACGGCCCCGACGAGCACGGCAGGCTGGGGCTGAACTTCGGCCCCATCAACAAGGGCGGCGGCTGGCGCCGCCTCAACGTGGCGGTGACCCGGGCCCGCTACCGCATGGAGGTCGTCGCCTCCTTCCGAGGCACCGGCCTGCCCGACAGCGCCAACGAGAGCGTGCAGTACCTGAAGCGCTACCTCGAATACGCCGAGAACGGACCGTCCGTCCTCGCCAGGGACGTCGTCCAGCCGGACGCCGAGCCGGACAGCCCGTTCGAGGAGTCCGTCCTCGCGGTCCTGCGGGGCTGGGGCTACCGCGTCCAGCCGCAGGTCGGCGTCGCCGGCTACCGCATCGACCTCGGCGTGCGCCATCCGGAGCTGCCCGGTGCGTACGCGCTCGGCATCGAGTGCGACGGCGCCATGTACCACTCCTCCAAGGCGGCACGCGACCGCGACCGGCTCCGCGAACAGGTACTGGCCGGACTCGGCTGGCAGTTGTACCGCATCTGGGGCACCGACTGGTACCGGGGGCGTGCGGCCGCGGAGCTGCGGTTGCGCGAGGCCGTCGAGCAGGCCGTCGCCCGGGGGCCGCTCCCGGTGGCGGCAGCGGTACCGCCGGCGGCCGGTCCGGAAGGCGCGCGGCCCGGCACCGGGACAGCCCCGGCCGGAGCTCCGGAGCAGGCCGGGACGCTGCCCGCGGTGCCGAAGCCGAGGGTGCCGGCGCAGGTGGAGACGGAGGTGGAGTACGAACGGGTACCGGTCGACACCGGAACGGAACGCGCGTGGAGCGCGCCGTACCGGGCCAGCGCGGTCGTGGTCAGTCCTCACCACGAACTGCACACGCAGGAGGCCCGGCCCGCCCTGCGGAAGGTGCTGGCGCAGATCATCGAGGTGGAGGGCCCCATCCATGAGGACCTGCTGGTGCAGCGCGCGCGAGAGGCCTGGGGCGTCGGCCGGGCAGGCAGCCGCATACGGGACAACGTCCGGGAGGTGGCACGCGCCCTGGTCCATTCGGGCCTTGCCTCGTCCGACGGTGCGTTCTTCGACTCGGCGGGGCGGGACACGCTGAAGGCCCGGGTACCGGAGGGGAGCGGGGCGGTGCGCAAGATCACGCACATCGCCCCGACCGAGCGGTACCTGGCACTGTACGAGCTGGCCGCGGAGTGCCCGGGGATGACCCAGGACGAGTTGATCAAGCAGGCGTGCGAGTTCTTCGGCTGGCGCCGCATCGGCAAGGACATCCGTGACTGTCTGGCGGCCGACATCACCGTGCTGCACCGGCAAGGCCGGTTCGAGGGAGGACCGGAGCGCGTCAGCGCGGTACGCGGGTGAGCGGCGGACCCGGAAGGAACGGGCCGGGACGCCAGGAGACGACAGCCTCCCGGCGCACCCGGCCCGTGCGCCTCACGCCGATGCCTGTGGATACAGCGAGCGTGGCAGTCGTGAGGCCGCCGCCTTGTCCAGGAGCCACAGGGTGCGGGCGCGGCCGTACGCGCCCGCTGCCGGGGCCTGGATCTCGCCCGCGCCCGCCAGGGCGATCTCCGCCGCCTCCGCCTTGTCCTCGCCGGCCGCCAGGAGCCAGACCTCGCGGGCCGCGCGGATCGCGGGGAGGGTCAGCGTCACCCTCGTCGGCGGGGGCTTGGGGGCGCCGTGGACGCCCACCACCGTGCGTTCCGTCTCCCGGACCGCCGGGAGCTCCGGGAAGAGGGACGCCACGTGCGTGTCCGGGCCGACGCCCAGCATCAGGACGTCGAAGGTCGGGACCGGGCCATGGTTCTCCGGGCCGGCCGCCGCGGCCAGTTCTTCCGCGTAGGCCGCCGCCGCCGCGTCCACGTCCGTGCCGTGCGGGCCGTCCGACGCGGGCATGGCGTGCACGCGCTCCGGGTCCAGCGGCACCGCGTCGAGCAGCGCCTCACGGGCCTGGGTGACGTTGCGCTCCGGGTCGCCCTCCGGGAGGAAGCGTTCGTCGCCCCACCACAGGTCGAGCCGGGCCCAGTCGATCGCGTCCCGCGCCGGGGCGGCGGCCAGCGCGGCCAGCAGGCCGTTGCCGTTGCGGCCGCCGGTCAGGACCACGGACGCCGAACCCCGCGAGGCCTGCGCGTCCACGATCCTCGTGATCAGCCGGGCCGCCGCGGCCTGCGCCATCAGCTCCTTGTCCCGGTGCACGACCAGCTGCGGTGCCGTACTCACTTCGCCGCCGCCTTCTTCACCGGGGCCTGCGCCGTCGCCTGGGCCGCGGGAGCTTTCGCAGCCGACTCGACGGGAGCGGGGACCGCTTCCCGTTCTCCTTTGGCCGGAGCGTCACCCTCACCCGACGACTTCAGGCGCTCCACGCCGTAGCGCAGCGCCGAGGCGTACGTGTCGTCCGGGTCCAGACGGCGCAGCTCCTCCGCGATCAGCTCCGCCGTGTCGCGGCGCTTCAGCGCCACCGCACGCTTCGGCTGACCCTGGATGGACAGCGTCGCCAGCGAACCGTCGGCACGGTCCAGCACGATCGGCCCGCAGTCGGTGTCCATGCGGACCGCCGTGAGCCCCGGCCCGGTGGAGTGCGAGCGCTTGACGGGGACGTCCAGCCGGTCCGCGAGCCACATCGCCAGCAGCTCGCAGCTCGGGTTGAACTCCTCGCCCTCCACCTCGACGCCCTGCACCTCGCAGGCGATCTGGTCCAGCGCCGCGGCCAGCATCGAACGCCAGGGCGTGATGCGGGTCCACGACAGGTCCGTGTCGCCGGGGGTGTAGGCGTCGGCGCGGGCGGCGAGCTCCTCCACCGGCTTCTCGCAGGCGTAGGTGTCGGTCACCCTGCGCTGGGCCAGCGCGCCCAGCGGGTCCTTCGCCGGGTCCAGCGGGGCGTTGACCGGCCACCAGACCACCACCGGGGCGTCCGGCAGCAGCAGCGGCAGCACCACCGACTGGGCGTGGTCGACGACCTCGCCGTACAGACGGAGGATGACGGTCTCGCCGGTGCCGGCGTCCGCGCCCACCCGCACCTCGGCGTCGAGGCGGGACTGGGTGCGGTCACGGGGGGAGCGGGAGACGCGCTTGACGACCACCAGCGTGCGCGAGGGGTGCTCGCGCGAGGCGTCGCCGGCCGCCTTCAGCGCGTCGTAGGCGTTCTCCTCGTCCGTGACGATGACCAGGGTGAGCACCATGCCGACGGCCGGTGTGCCGATGGCCCGGCGGGCCTGCACCAGCGCCTTGTTGATCTTGCTGGCCGTGGTGTCCGTGAGGTCTGTCTTCATGGCCGGCGCCAGCTCCGTCCGTCTCGCTCGAGCATTTCGTCCGCCTCGACGGGTCCCCACGTTCCGGCCGGGTACTGGGCCGGCTTGCCGTTGGCGTCCCAGTACTCCTCGATCGGGTCGAGGATCTTCCAGGACAGCTCGACCTCCTCCGTGCGCGGGAAGAGGTTGGAGTCGCCCAGCAGGACGTCCAGGATCAGCCGCTCGTACGCCTCCGGGCTGGACTCGGTGAACGACTCGCCGTAGGCGAAGTCCATCGACACGTCCCGGATCTCCATCGACGTGCCCGGCACCTTGGAGCCGAACCGGACCGTGACGCCCTCGTCCGGCTGGACGCGGATCACGATCGCGTTGGAGCCCAGCTCCTCGGTGGCGGTGGTGTCGAAGGGGGAGTGCGGCGCCCGCTGGAAGACCACCGCGATCTCGGTGACCCGCCGGCCCAGCCGCTTGCCGGTGCGCAGGTAGAAGGGGACGCCCGCCCAGCGGCGGTTGTCGATGCCCAGCTTGATCGCGGCGTAGGTGTCGGTCTTCGAGGAGGCGTCGATGCCCTCCTCCTCCAGATACCCGACCGCCTTCGCGCCGCCCTGCCAGCCGGCCGCGTACTGCCCGCGCACGGTGTCCCGGCCCAGGTCCTTCGGCAGCCGCACGGCACCGAGCACCTTGGTCTTCTCCGCGGCCAACGCGTCCGCGTCGAAGGAGGCCGGCTCCTCCATCGCGGTCAGCGCCAGCAGTTGCAGCAGGTGGTTCTGGATGACGTCACGGGCGGCGCCGATGCCGTCGTAGTACCCCGCGCGGCCGCCGATGCCGATGTCCTCGGCCATGGTGATCTGCACGTGGTCCACGAACGACCGGTTCCATATGGGCTCGAACATCGTGTTGGCGAAGCGCAGCGCCAGGATGTTCTGGACCGTCTCCTTGCCCAGGTAGTGGTCGATGCGGAAGACCTGGTCCGGGGCGAAGACCTCGTGGACGATCGCGTTCAGCTCCTCGGCCGACCGCAGGTCGTGCCCGAACGGCTTCTCGATCACCGCGCGGCGCCAGGAGCCGTCCTTCTGGTCGGCCAGCCCGTGCTTCTTCAGCTGCTGGATGACCACCGGGAAGGAGCGCGGCGGCACCGACAGGTAGAAGGCGAAGTTGCCGCCCGTGCCCTGCGCCTTGTCCAGCTCCTCGATCGTGTCGCGCAGCCGCTCGAACGACTCGTCGTCGTCGAAGGTGCCCTGCACGAAGCGCATGCCCTGGATGAGCTGCTGCCAGACCTCCTCGCGGAAGGGGGTGCGGGCGTGCTCCTTGACCGCGTCGTGGACCTCCTGGGCGAAGTCCTCGTTCGCCCACTCCCGGCGGGCGAAGCCCACCAGCGAGAAACCCGGCGGCAGCAGGCCCCGGTTGGCGAGGTCGTACACGGCCGGCATCAGCTTCTTGCGGGACAGGTCGCCCGTCACGCCGAAGATGACCAGGCCCGACGGCCCCGCGATACGCGGGAGCCGTCGGTCCGCCGGGTCACGCAGCGGGTTGCTGCTCGACAAGGTCTCAGCCCTCCGAGGGGGCGAGGCGCTGGAGCTCCGCCTCGGTCGACTTCAGCAGGTCGTTCCAGGAGCCCTCGAACTTGTCGACGCCCTCGTCCTCGAGGAGCTGCACCACCTCGTCGTACGAGATGCCGAGCGCCTCGACCGCGTCCAGGTCGGCGCGGGCCTGCTCGTAGGTGCCGGAGACGGCGTCGCCCCGGATCTCGCCCTGCTCCTCGGTGGCGGCCAGCGTCGCCTCCGGCATGGTGTTCACCGTGTTCGGCGCCACCAGCTCGTCGACGTACATCGTGGCCTTGTACGCCTTGTCCTTCACACCGGTCGACGCCCACAGCGGACGCTGCTTGTTGGCGCCCTCGCGCTCCAGCGCGCTCCAGCGGTCGGTCGAGAAGACCTCCTCGTACGCCTGGTAGGCCAGGCGCGCGTTGGCGATGGCGGCCTTGCCGCGCAGCGCCTTGGCCTCGTCGGTGCCGAGCGCGTCGATCCGCTTGTCGATCTCGGTGTCCACGCGGGACACGAAGAAGGACGCCACGGAGTGGATCTTCGACAGGTCCAGGCCGCGCTCCCTGGCCTTCTCCAGGCCGGTCAGGAACGCGTCCATGACCTTGCGGTAGCGCTCCAGGGAGAAGATCAGCGTCACGTTGACGCTGATGCCCAGACCGATGACCTCGGCGATCGCCGGGATGCCGGCCTCGGTCGCCGGGATCTTGATCAGCGTGTTGGGCCGGTCCACCAGCCACGCCAGCTGCTTGGCCTCGGCGACCGTCGCGCGGGTGTTGTGCGCCAGACGCGGGTCGACCTCGATCGAGACCCGGCCGTCCTGGCCGTCGGTGGCGTCGAAGACCGGGCGCAGGATGTCGGCGGCGTCGCGGACGTCCGCCGTGGTGATCATGCGAATGGCCTCTTCGACGGTGACCTTGCGGGCGGCGAGGTCGGCCAGCTGCGTGTCGTAGCCGTCGCCCTCGGAGATCGCCTTCTGGAAGATCGTCGGGTTGGTGGTGACGCCCACGACGTGCTGCTGGTCCATCAGCTCGGCGAGGTTGCCGGACGTGATCCGCTTGCGCGAAAGGTCGTCCAGCCAGATCGCGACGCCTTCCTCGGAAAGGCGCTTCAGTGCGTCCGTCATGGAAATTCCATCTCCTACGTGTCGTGTATGGGCGTCAGCGCTGGGCTGCGGCGATCGATTCCCGCGCGACGGCGGCCACGTTCTCGGCGGTGAAGCCGAACTCCTCGAACAGCACCTTGCCGTCGGCGGAGGCACCGAAGTGCTCCAGGGAGACGATCCGGCCGGCGTCCCCGACGTACTTGTGCCAGGTGAGACCGATGCCGGCCTCGACGGCCACGCGTGCCTTGACGGACGGCGGCAGGACGCTGTCCCGGTACCCCTGGTCCTGCTCCTCGAACCACTCCACCGACGGCATGGACACCACGCGCGTCGGCACACCGTCCGCCTGCAGCCGCTCGCGCGCCTCGACGGCGACGTGCACCTCGGAGCCGG
This sequence comes from Streptomyces sp. NPDC044984, assembly GCF_040646935.1. Taxonomy (NCBI): domain Bacteria; kingdom Bacillati; phylum Actinomycetota; class Actinomycetes; order Kitasatosporales; family Streptomycetaceae; genus Streptomyces; species Streptomyces sp. NPDC044984. Next base: position 17,839 of record NZ_JBEZBE010000043.1, on the reverse strand, counting down.
TCGCGATCAGCACGACCTCGGGCTCACCGCCCTCGGCGTCGAACAGGACGTAGCCGCCCTTCGCCGCGTCCTCGTTCGGCTCGTACGTCGGCACGCCCTGACGGGTCAGCGCCAGACCGTGCGGGGTGCCCTTGCCGAACTCCTTCGTCCAGCGGGTGAGGATCTCCCGCCAGGCGATCGCGGTCTCGTTCGCGTCCGCCGGGCGGACCACGTTCAGGCCCGGGATGGCGCGCAGCGAGGCCAGGTGCTCGACCGGCTGGTGCGTCGGGCCGTCCTCGCCGAGGCCGATGGAGTCGTGCGTCCACACGTACGTCACCGGCAGGTGCATCAGTGCCGACAGGCGCACCGCGTTGCGCATGTAGTCGGAGAACACCAGGAAGGTGCCGCCGTAGATCCGGGTGTTGCCGTGCAGCGCGATGCCGTTCATCTCCGCGGCCATGGCGTGCTCGCGGATGCCGAAGTGGATCGTGCGCCCGTACGGGTCCGCCTCGGGCAGCGGGTTGCCGACCGGGAGGAACGACGACGCCTTGTCGATCGTGGTGTTGTTGGAGCCCGCCAGGTCGGCCGAGCCGCCCCACAGCTCCGGGATCACCGCGCCGAGCGCCTGCAGCACCTTGCCGGAGGCGGCACGGGTGGCCACGCCCTTGCCCGGCTCGAACACCGGGATCTTCTCCTGCCAGCCCTCGGGCAGCTCACCGGCGGCGATCCGGTCGTACTCGGCGGCGCGCCCGGGGTTGTTGTCCCGCCACTGCTGGAAGGACTTCTCCCACACCGCGCGGGCCGCCTGGCCCCGCTCCAGGGCCTTGCGGGTGTGGCCGATGACCTCGTCGGTGACCTCGAAGCTCTGCTCCGGGTCGAAGCCCAGGACGCGCTTGGTGGCCGCGACCTCGTCGTCGCCGAGCGCCGAGCCGTGCGCGGCCTCGGTGTTCTGCGCGTTGGGGGCGGGCCAGGCGATGATCGACCGCATGGCGATGAAGGACGGCTTGTCCGTGACCTTCTTCGCCTCCTGGATCGCGTCGTAGATCGCGTTCGGGTCCAGGTCGCCGTCCGGCTTCGGGGCCACCCGCTGGACGTGCCAGCCGTAGGCCTCGTACCGCTTGACGACGTCCTCGGAGACGGCCGTCTCCGTGTCACCCTCGATCGAGATGTGGTTGTCGTCCCACAGCAGCACCAGGTTGCCCAGCTTCTGGTGCCCGGCCAGCGAGGACGCCTCGGCGGAGATGCCCTCCTGGAGGCAGCCGTCACCGGCGATGCAGTAGACGAAGTGGTCGAAGGGCGACTCGCCCGCGGCGGCCTCCGGGTCGAACAGACCGCGCTCGTAGCGCGCGGCCATCGCCATGCCCACGGCGTTGGCGACGCCCTGGCCCAGCGGGCCGGTCGTGGTCTCCACCCCGGTGGTGTGCCCGTACTCCGGGTGGCCCGGCGTCTTCGAGCCCCAGGTGCGGAACGCCTTCAGGTCGTCCAGCTCCAGGCCGAAGCCGGCCAGGTACAGCTGGGTGTAGAGGGTCAGGGACGAATGGCCGGCGGACAGGACGAAACGGTCGCGCCCGACCCAGTCGGCGTCCGCCGGGTCGTGCCGCATCACCTTCTGGAAGAGGGTGTAGGCGGCGGGCGCCAGACTCATCGCCGTACCCGGATGGCCGTTACCGACCTTCTGTACGGCATCGGCGGCCAGGACGCGGGCGGTGTCGACGGCCCGCTGGTCCAACTCGGTCCACTCGAGGTCTGTGGTGGTCGGCTTGGTGCTCACCCTGAGTCAGGGCTCCTCTCCACATGGATTCGGACGGCCGGTGACTGCCCACCGGCGAGGTCGAGCCTACCCCCGTAGGACGTGCCTTCTCCCGGGTCGTTCCAGAGTGCGGGCACTCGCGTCGATCCGCCTCCTGACCGGTCCGTTTTCCCCGTTCGGCAGATGAATACGGAGCCGCTCATCCGGGTGCTCAATCGAGCTTCCAGGTGCACCTCGGAGGGGGTCTTCCAACACGAGCGGACCCCCGCGGATGTCCGGGTCTGGGCAACGTCTACAGTGGCGTGGTACGCGCGAGCCTTTACCCCCGCTTCACGCGGGGAGGCTTGCTGGAATCTCTGTAGGGGTGTGCGTGACGGCCGTTGAATCCCGTCCAGCGGGGGTGCTGGGGACGAGTCAGAGCCCTGCCCATCGGCCGTTCGGGGCCCGTGTGATGGCATTCGTGGCTCTCACCAAGCCGCGAATCATCGAGCTGCTGCTCATCACCACCGTCCCGGTGATGTTCCTGGCGCAGCAGGGGGTGCCCGACCTGACGCTGGTGCTGCTGACCTGCGTCGGCGGCTACCTGTCGGCGGGCGGCGCCAACGCGCTCAACATGTACATCGACCGCGACATCGACGCGCTGATGGACCGCACCTCGCAGCGTCCGCTGGTGACCGGCATGGTCAGCCCGCGCGAGTGCCTGGCCTTCGGCGTCACCCTGGCGGTCGTGTCGACCCTGCTGTTCGGGCTCGCCGTCAACTGGCTGTCCGCGTGGCTCTCCCTCGGCGCACTCCTCTTCTACGTCGTCGTCTACACGATGATCCTCAAACGGCGTACGTCGCAGAACATCGTGTGGGGCGGCATCGCCGGCTGCATGCCGGTGCTGATCGGCTGGTCCGCGGTCACCGACTCGCTGTCGTGGGCGCCGGTCATCCTCTTCCTCGTCATCTTCTTCTGGACGCCGCCGCACTACTGGCCGCTGTCCATGAAGGTGAAGGACGACTACGCGCGCGTCGGCGTGCCGATGCTGCCGGTCATCGCCGGCAACAAGGTGGTCGCCAAGCAGATCGTGCTCTACAGCTGGGTCATGGTCGCGGTGTCGCTGCTGCTCACCCCGCTCGGCTACACCGGCTGGTTCTACACGGCGGTCGCCCTGGCCGCGGGCGGCTGGTGGCTGTGGGAGGCACACGCGCTGCTGAACCGCGCGAAGGCCGAGGTGACGGGCGGCAAGCTGAAGGAGATGCGCCTGTTCCACTGGTCCATCACCTACGTGTCGCTGCTCTTCGTGGCCGTCGCGGTGGACCCGTTCCTGCGGTGACCGCTTCTGGCACGCCGATCGGGCGGGGCACGTGGCCAAGGCCACGGACCCCGCCCGTCGCCGTTCGAGCTACCCGTCGGTAGCATCCTGGTCATGGCAGACACGCAGCAGGTGGACCCGAAGGCCGAGCAGAAGGCGGCCCGGCTCGCCAAGCAGATCAGCGGCTTCGCCAAGGCGCACGGCGGCGCCGAGGGCCAGGTCGCGTACCTCGGACAGCGCGGCGCCCGCATCGTCCTCGTCGGCGAGGACGGCGACTGGGGCGACGTGTTCGCCCCGTCCGTGGAGATCGCCGAGAAGGCCGTGGAGAAGGCGGGCATCACCGTCCACGAGGACTTCGACGGCGAGTTCGCGGCGAAGGTGAGGACGGGCCCGTACGAGTGGAGCCGCATGGCGGGCATCCAGGTCGGCGGCCCGTCCAACGGCTGAGCGGCGGCCGGCCCGGGGGCGCGGGGCCGTACCGGTGCGCGGCTCCGCCGCGGAGGCGCGAGCGGCCACGGACGGCCCGCACCCGGCAGACGCGCGACCTCTTCCGGGGTTCACCCGTTAGGACGGGTGAAGCACCGACACACGGTCCCGTCCCGGGGGAGCTCCGGATGATCGAAACACCCTCACTCGTGGACCAGCACTGCCACGGAGTGCTCCGCACGGAACTGGGCCTCGGCACCTTCGAGGCCCAGCTCGCCCGTACCGAGGGCCCGCCCGCCCCCGGCACCACCCTCTTCGACACCCAGACCGGCTTCGCCGTGCGCCGCTGGTGCCCGCCCCTGCTCGGTCTGGAGCCGCACTGCCCGCCCGCCCGCTACCTCGCCCGGCGCCGTGAACTCGGCGTCCTCGAGGCCGGGCGCCGGCTGCTGCGCGGCAGCGGCATCACCGCCTACCTCGTCGACACCGGACTGCCCGGCGACCTCACCGGACCCACCGAGCTGGGCATGGCCGGGGACGCCGAGGCCCACGAGATCGTCCGCCTGGAACAGCTCGCCGAACAGGTCGCCGACACCTCCGGCACCGTCGAGTCCTTCCTCGCCAACCTCGCCGAGTCCGTGCACGGCGCCGCCGCGCACGCCGTCGCCTTCACCTCCGTCGCCGGCGCACGGCACGGCCTGGCACTCGCCCCCGAACCGCCCGGACCGGGCGAGGTGCGCGGCGCGGCGGGGCGCTGGCTGGCCGCCCGCCGGGCCGGGGACGAACTGAGCGACCCCGTGCTGCTCCGGCACCTGCTGTGGATCGCCGTCGCCTCGGGCCGGCCCGTCCAGCTCCACGCCGGTCCCGCCGCACCGGGCGCCCGCATCGACCGCACCGACCCGGTCCTGCTCGCCGACTTCGTCCGGGCCACCGCCGGTCTCGGCACCGACCTCGTGCTGCTGCACGGCTACCCGTACCACCGCCACGCCGCCCACCTCGCCGGCGTCTTCCCGCACGTCTACGCCGACTGCGGCGCCGCCCTGGTCCGCACCGGCGCCCGCGCGGCGACCGTCCTCGCGGAGATCCTGGAACTCGCCCCCTTCGGCAAGATCCTCTTCTCCAGCGGCGCCCGCGGCCTCCCCGAGCTGCACGTCGTCGGCGCCCACCTGTTCCGCGAGGCCCTCGGCCGGGTGCTCGGCACCTGGGTCGCCGAGGGCGCGTGGTCGCTGGACGACGCGCAGCGGGTGGCCGGTCTGATCGCCTCGGGGAACGCGGGCAGGGTGTACGGACTGCGCTGAGGCGTGAAGACTGGGCGGATGCCGACCGACGCCCTGCTCGACCGCTTCCTCACCGGCCTGGCACCGCTCACCCCCGTCGCCGTGTGGGCGCACGGCTCACTGGCCGGCGGCGACTACGTGGAGGGCCGCAGCGACCTGGACGTGATCGCGGTCCTGGACCACCCGGTCACGGCCCGGACGGCGTGGCGCGTCGCGCTGCTGCACGCGCGGCTGCGGGCCGAGCCGCTCGCCGACCGGCTGCACTGCACCTACCTGACGCCGGACACCGCGGCGGGCGCCGGGCGGCGCCACCTGACCTGGGCGCACGAGCAGCTCTTCAAGCGTCCCGTCACCCCGGTCACCCGCACCGAGCTGCACACCTTCGGCCGGGTCCTGCACGGGGTGCCGCCCGCGGACGCGCTGCCGCCGGTGCCGGACGGCGAACTCGCCGGCTTCGTGGTGCGCGACCAGCGCGACTACTGGCGGCGGGAGGTGGACCGGGCCGCCAACTGGACCCAGGACGTGTGGGTCGACCTGGGCCTGCTGACCTTCGCCCGCGCCACCGTCACCCTCCGCGAGGGCCGCCTGATCACCAAGCGGGAGGCCCTGGACGTCCTGCCCGGCCTCGGCGCGCCCGGCGAGGTCGTCGAGGACATCCGGAGGCGGCGCTACGGCGCTGCCGCGCCGCCCGCCGAGGAGTGGACCGCCCGCCGGGCCCGGCTGACCCGGGACTACCTGGGACCGGCGATCGACGCGCTGGTCGCGGGCTCCTGAGCGGCCGGTACGACCGGGTCCGGCGCCGTCGCCGCCGGGCGCTCGCGCAGCGACAGCAGCACGCGCAGCACCCAGATCCACATCACGCACGAGCCGAACATGTGCAGGCCGACCAGGACCTCGGGGAGGTCGGTGAAGTACTGGACGTAGCCGATGGCACCCTGCGCGAGCAGGATCAGGAACAGCTCGCGGGTGCGGGCCAGGGGCCCCTCGGGGGCGTCGACCGCCTTCAGGACGAACCACAGGGCGAACGTCAGCGTCACCACGATCCACGCCAGTACGGCGTGCAGCTTGCTGACCGTCTCCCAGTCGAGCGGCATCCGCGGGACGTCGCTGGAGTCACCCGCGTGCGGGCCCGCGCCGGTGACCACCGTGCCGACCGCGATCAGCAGCACGGAGGCGGCCACCATGGACCACACCAGCTGCTGCACGGCCTTGCCGACCAGCGGCCGGGGCTCCGCGTCGCCCTCCCGGGTGCGCTGCCACATCACCGTGGCGACCGCGATCAGCGCGGTGGAGAGCAGGAAGTGCGCCGCGACCGTGTACGGGTTCAGGCCGACGAGGACCACGATGCCGCCGAGGATGGCGTTGCCCATGACGACCCAGAACTGCGCCCAGCCCAGCCGGGTCAGGCTGCGCCGGTACGGCTTCTCCGAGCGGGCGGCGATGATCGCCCAGCCGACGGCGGCGCACAGCACGTACGTCAGCAGGCGGTTGCCGAACTCGATGACGCCGTGCAGGCCCATCTCGCTGGTCGTGGTGAGCGAGTCGTCGGTGCACTTGGGCCAGGTCGGGCAGCCCAGGCCGGAGCCGGTCAGCCGTACGGCACCGCCGGTGACCACGATGACGACCGCCATGACGAGCGCGGCGAGGGCCGCCCGCCGGACGGTCCGGGGATCCGGGGTCCAGCGTGCGGCGATGAAGGCGAGCGGGTTGCGCAGGGCCGCCTGGGCGTCGGCGCGGGTCACGTTTGGCACGCGTCCCATCGTAGGACGCCGCTTGTGCATGCTTTCACGAGGGTCCGCCCCGGACCCGGCCCGCTACTCCCAGCGGAAGAACCGTCCGGCCGCCGCGAGACCCGCGACCGCCCACACGGCGAGGATCCCGAGGCTGTCCCACGGCGTTCCGGCCCCGTGCTGGAGCACGTCCCGCAGGCCTTCCGACAGTGCGGAGATCGGCAGCAGGCCCAGCACGTCCTGCGCCGCGTCCGGGAACCTGTCCAGCGGTACGACCACCCCGCCGCCGACGAGCAGCAGCAGGAACACCAGGTTGGCGGCGGCGAGCGTCGCCTCGGCCCTGAGGGTGCCCGCCATCAGCAGGCCGAGCCCGGAGAAGGCGGCGGTGCCGAGGACCAGCAGCAGGAACACGGAGAAGGGGCCGCCCTGCGGGGACCAGCCGAGCGCGAGGGCGATCACCGTCACGAGGATCACCTGGAGGACCTCGGTGACCAGCACCGACAGCGTCTTCGCGGTCATCAGGCCCCAGCGCGGCAGCGGGGAGGAGGCCAGCCGCTTCAGCACGCCGTACCGGCGCTCGAAGCCGGTCGCGATCGCCTGCCCGGTGAACGCCGTCGACATCACCGCGAGCGCGAGGACGCCCGGGGCGAGGAAGTCCACCGCCTCGCCCTCACCGGTGTCCACGACGTCCACGGTGCTGAACAGCACCAGCAGCAGGGTGGGGATGATCACCGTCAGCAGCAGTTGCTCGCCGTTGCGCAGCAGCATCCTCGTCTCGAGCGCGGCCTGCGCGGCGATCATGCGGGCCAGGGGTGCCGCACCCGGTTTCGGTGAGTAGGTGCCGGTGGCCGTCACGAGCGCAACTCCTTGCCGGTGGGCTCCAGGCTGTGTCTTTCCGGGGGGCGACCCCCGGGCCCCCGGCCGGTTTCCGTCTGGGCCGGAATCATGAGCGCAACTCCTTGCCGGTGAGCTCCAGAAAGACGTCTTCGAGGGTGTGCCGTTCCACCGAGATCCGGTCCGGCATCACCCCGTGCTGCGCGCACCAGGACGTCACCGTGGCGAGCAGCTGCGGGTCGACCCGGCCGACGATCCGGTACGAGCCCGGGGCCACTTCGGCGCCCGAGGAGTCGGCGGGCAGCGCCTTCAGCAGGGACGCCACGTCCAGCCCCGGCCGTCCGGAGAAGCGGAGCGTGTTCTCGGCGCCGCCCCTGCACAGCTCCTCGGGGGAGCCCTGGGCGATCACCCGGCCGGCGTCGATGATCGCCACGTCGTCGGCGAGCTGCTCGGCCTCGTCCATGTGGTGGGTGGTGAGGATGACGGAGACGCCGTCCGCGCGCAGATCGCGGACCAGGTCCCAGGTGGCGCGGCGGGCCTGCGGGTCGAGGCCGGCGGTCGGCTCGTCCAGGAACACCAGCTCCGGGCGCCCCACCACGGCCATCGCGAGCGCGAGCCGCTGCTGCTGGCCGCCGGAGAGCCGCCGGTACGACGTACGGCCGCAGGAGCCGAGCCCGAGGCGCTCGATCAGCGCGTCCACGTCCAGCGGATGCGCGTGCAGCTTCGCCACGTGCCGGAGCATCTCGTCCGCCCGCGCGCCCGAGTAGACGCCGCCGGACTGGAGCATCACCCCGACGCGGGGCCGCAGCGCCGCGGACTGCTTCACCGGGTCGAGGCCCAGGACGCGCACCGTGCCGGAATCCGGCCGCCGGTACCCCTCACAGGTCTCGACCGTGGTCGTCTTGCCCGCCCCGTTGGGGCCGAGCACGGCGGTCACGCCCTGCCGGGCCACCAGGTCGAGGCCGTCCACCGCGGTCTTCGTGCCGTACCGCTTCACCAGGGCCTGCACCTGGACCACGGGCTCACTTCGCATGGGTCACGAGTCTAGGGAGACGGCCGGGGCCTCAGACCGCGGGGTGCTGGATCCCCTCCTCACGGGGGCGGTGCACCGGCAGCCAGCGTTCGGCGTAGGCCACCGCGTCCGCCACGGGGAACAGCCGCGCCTCGGCCGCCCCGACCCGGCCGCGCACGACGGGACGGTCCCGTTCGAAGTCGTGCCCCAGCTCGTCGAAGCGCTCGGAGGTGATCGACACCTCGACGACCGTCTCCCAGCCGTCCGGGCCGGGGCGGCCCACCTCGACGAGCGGGGACGGGACGCGGTACTCGGCGAGGTGGAAGCCGGTGCAGGTGTCGTACCCGGCGCCGAGCAGCAGCACCCGCGCGCCGAGCCGCTCCAGCGCGGCCAGCGGGCTCCGCTCGCCGAGGCGGCAGTCGGGCGCGTGCCCCGCCGTGATCTCCGCCGCGCGGGCGCCGACCGCCGCGAACGACGTCTGGGGGTGCGCGCTGCGCACCGCGCCCGGCCAGGTCCGTACGGTCTCCGGGATCACCCCGACCCCGCGCGAGGGGGTGGTCAGCGGGTCGTAGGCGGGCATGGTCGCCCGGACGGTCTCCCACCACTCCTCGGGCACCGGCGGTGCCTGCCACAGCGCCGGGTCGGAGAGGTCGCCGGACTGGGTGGGGACCACCAGCGTGCCGTTCGGACCCAGCGCGTCCAGCAGCGCCCGGACGACCGTGACCGGTCCGCCGTTGACCCAGCCCAGGGAGCTGAGCGAGGTGTGCGCGAGGAGGGTCTCACCGGGCCGCACACCGAGCTCGCGCAGCTGCGCGGTGAGGGTGTCGCGGGTGACAAGAGGGCCGGTCGGAGGGGGTGTGGGCATGGTCCGGGAGTGTCCCCGAAGCCGCCGCCGGGCGCCACCGTTTTGATCGATCAAAGATCGTTTCCGCAGGTCACGTTAGGTATGCCTAAGTGATGCAGCGCACCTTCGGGCCGTTCGGGCGCGGCTTGCCCGGCTCGGATGAATTACGCAACAATGGCGTTGTGAAAAACGTCGGCGAGGCTCCCCACGAGGAACTGGCAACCGGTGAGCGGTCCACCCGCAACCGTGTCGCCCGCTCCGTCCTGGACCACGGCCCGTCGACCGTCGCCGAGCTCGCCGAGCGGCTCGGGCTCACCCAGGCGGCCGTACGCCGGCACCTGGACGCGCTGGTCGCCGACAACGTCGTGGAGGCACGCGAGCGGCGCGTGTACGGCACGCGCACGCGCGGGCGCCCGGCCAAGGTGTTCGCCCTCACCGACTGCGGGCGGGACGCCTTCGACCAGTCGTACGACACACTGGCCGTGGACGCCCTGCGGTGGATCGGTGAGCGGGAGGGCGGCGACGAGGCGATCGCCGCGTTCGCCCGCGCCCGGATCGCCGCCCAGGCGGACGCGTACCGCAAGGCGGTCGAGGCCGCGGCCCCCGAGGACCGGACGGAAGCCCTGGCCAAGGCCCTCAGCGCGGACGGGTACGCTGCGACTGCGCGCAGCGCGCCGGTCGGTGAGCAGCTCTGCCAGCACCACTGCCCGGTCGCCCACGCCGCCGAGAAGTTTCCGCAGCTGTGCGAGGCCGAGACGGAATTTTTCGCCGAGCTCCTCGGTACGCATGTGCAGCGACTGGCCACCATCGCGCACGGCGACGGCGTCTGCACGACGTTCATCCCCAAGATTTCCCACCACGCATCTGAAAGCACGTCCGGGAGGAACCCCGCATGACTCTCCCCACGGAGACTGCCCACCCCGAGCTGGAGGGTCTGGGCAACTACGAATACGGCTGGGCCGACCGTGACGAGGCCGGTGCGTCGGCGCGCCGCGGCCTGAACGAGGAAGTCGTCCGGGACATCTCCGCGAAGAAGGACGAGCCGGAGTGGATGACCAAGCTCCGCCTCAAGGGCCTGCGCCTGTTCGAGAAGAAGCCCATGCCGAACTGGGGCTCCGACCTCTCCGGCATCGACTTCGACAACATCAAGTACTTCGTGCGGTCCACGGAGAAGCAGGCGGAGTCCTGGGAGGACCTGCCCGAGGACATCAAGAACACCTACGACAAGCTGGGCATCCCGGAGGCCGAGAAGAAGCGCCTCGTCGCCGGTGTCGCCGCCCAGTACGAGTCGGAGGTCGTCTACCACCAGATCCGCGAGGACCTGGAGCAGCAGGGCGTCATCTTCCTCGACACCGACACCGCCCTGAAGGAGCACCCGGAGCTCTTCAAGGAGTACTTCGGCACGGTCATCCCGGTCGGCGACAACAAGTTCGCGTCGCTGAACTCCGCGGTGTGGTCCGGCGGCTCCTTCATCTACGTCCCGCCGGGCGTGCACGTCGAGATCCCGCTCCAGGCCTACTTCCGGATCAACACCGAGAACATGGGCCAGTTCGAGCGGACCCTGATCATCGTCGACGAGGGTGCCTACGTGCACTACGTCGAGGGCTGCACCGCCCCGATCTACAAGTCGGACTCGCTGCACAGCGCGGTCGTCGAGATCATCGTCAAGAAGAACGCCCGCTGCCGCTACACGACCATCCAGAACTGGTCGAACAACGTCTACAACCTGGTCACCAAGCGCGCCGTGGCCTACGAGGGCGCGACCATGGAGTGGGTCGACGGCAACATCGGCTCCAAGGTGACGATGAAGTACCCGGCCGTCTACCTGATGGGCGAGCACGCCAAGGGCGAGACGCTGTCCATCGCCTTCGCCGGCGAGGGCCAGCACCAGGACGCGGGCGCCAAGATGGTCCACATGGCCCCGAACACCTCGTCCAACATCGTCTCCAAGTCGGTGGCGCGCGGCGGCGGCCGCACCTCCTACCGCGGTCTGATCGAGATCGGCGAGGGCGCCCCGGGCTCCAAGTCCAACGTGCTCTGCGACGCGCTGCTCGTCGACACCATCTCCCGCTCGGACACCTACCCCTACGTGGACGTCCGTGAGGACGACGTGTCCATGGGCCACGAGGCGACCGTCTCCAAGGTCTCCGAGGACCAGCTCTTCTACCTGATGAGCCGCGGTCTGAGCGAGTTCGAGGCGATGGCGATGATCGTGCGCGGCTTCGTCGAGCCGATCGCCAAGGAACTGCCGATGGAGTACGCGCTCGAGCTCAACCGGCTGATCGAGCTGCAGATGGAAGGCGCGGTCGGCTAGCACCACGCCGTTCCGTCAAGCCCCTTACGCAAAGGAAAGCGAGCACTACGACAGCCATGGCTGAGGCTCAGAACATCCCCGTGGGTTCCACCACCGCGGGCTCGATCGCGGTCGCCGCCGAGTCGACCGTCGCCACCCGCATGAGCGCGCCCCCGTCCTTCGACGTGGCGGACTTCCCCGTCCCCCACGGCCGCGAGGAGGAGTGGCGGTTCACCCCGCTGGAGCGGCTGCGCGGCCTGCACGACGGCACCGCCACCGCCACCGACGGGGGCGTCGAGGTCACCGTCGAGGCGCCCGAGGGCGTCACCGTCGAGACCGTCGGCCGCGACGACGCGCGGCTCGGCCGCGCCGGCACCCCGGTGGACCGCGTCGCCGCCCAGGCGTACTCCGCCTTCGAGCGGGCCTCGGTCGTGACCGTGCCGAAGGAGACCGTCCTCACCGAGCCGATCCGCATCGCGGTGCACGGCGAGGGCGGCACCGCCTACGCCCACCAGGTGGTCGAGCTCGGCGCCTTCGCCGAGGCCCTCGTGGTCATCGACCACACCGGTGACGCGGTGCTCGCCGCCAACGTCGAGTACGTGCTCGGCGACGGCGCCAAGCTGACCGTCGTCTCGGTCCAGGACTGGGACGACAAGGCGGTGCACGCCGCCCAGCACGACGCCCTCCTCGGCCGCGACGCCTCCTTCAAGTCGGTGATCGTCACCTTCGGCGGCGACCTCGTACGCCTCCACCCGCGCGTGACCTACGCCGGCCCCGGCGGCGAGGCCGAGCTGTACGGCCTGTACTTCACCGACGCCGGCCAGCACCAGGAGCACCGCCTCCTGGTCGACCACAACGTCCCGCACTGCACGTCGAACGTCGCCTACAAGGGCGCGCTCCAGGGCGACGACGCGCACGCCGTGTGGATCGGTGACGTGCTCATCGAGGCCAAGGCCGAGGGCACCGACACCTACGAGATGAACCGCAACCTGGTCCTCACCGACGGCGCCCGCGTCGACTCCGTGCCCAACCTGGAGATCGAGACCGGCGAGATCGTCGGCGCCGGCCACGCCTCCGCGACCGGCCGCTTCGACGACGAGCAGCTCTTCTACCTGATGGCCCGCGGCATCGCCGAGCAGGACGCCCGCCGTCTGGTGGTCCGCGGCTTCTTCGCCGAACTCGTCCAGCAGATCGGCGTCCCGGACATCGAGGAGCGTCTGATCGCCAAGATCGAGGAGGAGCTGGAGGCGGCGGTCGCATGACCTTCGTACGCGCCTGCGGGCTGAGCGAGCTGGAGGAGGACACCCCGAAACGGGTGGAGCTCGACGGCACGCCGGTCTCCATCGTGCAGACCGAGGGGGAGGTGTTCGCGATCCACGACATCTGCTCGCACGCGAACGTCTCCCTCGCGGAGGGCGAGGTGGACGACTGCCACATCGAGTGCTGGCTGCACGGCTCGCGTTTCGACCTCCGTTCCGGCAAGCCCGACGCCCTTCCGGCGACGCGCCCCGTCCCCGTATACCCCGTAAAGATCGAAGGGGACGACGTGCTCGTCTCCCTCACCCAGGAGTCCTGAGGCACCCATGGCAACGCTTGAAATCCGAGACCTGCACGTCACCGTCGAGGCCGACAACGCCACGAAGGAGATCCTCAAGGGCGTCGACCTCACCGTGAAGCAGGGCGAGACGCACGCCATCATGGGCCCCAACGGCTCGGGCAAGTCGACCCTCGCCTACGCGCTCGCCGGTCACCCCAAGTACACGATCTCCGGCGGCACCGTCACCCTCGACGGCGAGGACGTGCTGGAGATGTCCGTCGACGAGCGCGCCCGCGCCGGCGTGTTCCTCGCCATGCAGTACCCGGTCGAGGTCCCCGGCGTCTCGGTCTCCAACTTCCTGCGCACCTCCGCCACCGCCGTCCGCGGCGAGGCCCCCAAGCTGCGCACCTGGGTGAAGGAGGTCAAGGAGGCCATGGAGCGCCTCAACATGGACCCCGCCTTCGCCGAGCGCAACGTCAACGAGGGCTTCTCCGGCGGTGAGAAGAAGCGCCACGAGATCCTCCAGCTCGAGCTGCTCAAGCCGAGGATCGCGATCCTCGACGAGACCGACTCCGGTCTGGACGTCGACGCCCTGCGCATCGTCTCCGAGGGCGTCAACCGCGTCCGCGAGTCCGGCGAGGTCGGCACCCTGCTGATCACGCACTACACGCGCATCCTGCGCTACATCAAGCCCGACCACGTCCACGTGTTCGCCGGCGGCCGCATCGTCGAGTCCGGCGGCCCCGAGCTCGCGGACAAGCTGGAGAACGAGGGCTACGAGGCATACGTGAAGGGTGGCGCATCCGAGTGACACAGCTGCCGGGCCTCCTCGACACCGAGGCGATCCGCAAGGACTTCCCCATCCTGGACCGGCAGGTCCACGACGGGCGGAAGCTCGTGTACCTGGACAACGCGGCGACCTCGCAGAAGCCGCGCCAGGTGCTGGACGCCCTGAGCGAGTACTACGAGCGCTACAACGCCAACGTCCACCGCGGTGTGCATGTGCTCGCCGAGGAGGCCACGGCGCTGTACGAGGGCGCGCGCGACAAGGTCGCGGAGTTCGTCAACGCCCCCTCGCGCGACGAGGTGATCTTCACCAAGAACGCCTCCGAGTCGCTCAACCTCGTGGCCAACATGCTCGGCTGGGCCGACGAGCCCTACCGGGTGGACCACGAGACCGAGATCGTCATCACGGAGATGGAGCACCACTCCAACATCGTGCCGTGGCAGCTGCTCGCGCAGCGCACGGGCGCGAAGCTGAAGTGGTTCGGCCTCACCGACGACGGCCGGCTCGACCTGTCCAACATCGACGAGGTCATCACCGAGAAGACGAAGATCGTCTCCTTCGTGCTGGTCTCCAACATCCTGGGCACGGTCAACCCGGTCGAGGCGATCGTGCGCCGCGCCCAGGAGGTCGGCGCCCTGGTGTGCGTCGACGCCTCCCAGGCCGCGCCGCACATGCCGCTGGACGTCCAGGCCCTCCAGGCCGACTTCGTGGCCTTCACCGGCCACAAGATGTGCGGCCCGACCGGCATAGGCGTGCTCTGGGGCCGCCAGGAGCTGCTGGAGGACCTGCCCCCGTTCCTCGGCGGCGGCGAGATGATCGAGACCGTGTCGATGAGCTCGTCGACCTACGCGCCGGCCCCGCACAAGTTCGAGGCGGGCACCCCGCCGATCGCCCAGGCGGTCGGTCTCGGCGCGGCGATCGACTACCTGTCGGCCATCGGCATGGACAAGATCCTCGCCCACGAGCACGCCATCACCGAGTACGCGGTCAAGCGCCTGGCCGAGGTCCCGGACCTGCGCATCATCGGCCCCGCCACGGCCGAGGAGCGGGGCGCGGCGATCTCGTTCACGCTCGGCGACATCCACCCGCACGACGTGGGCCAGGTCCTCGACGAACAGGGCATCGCCGTCCGGGTCGGCCACCACTGCGCGCGCCCCGTCTGCCTGCGGTACGGAATTCCTGCGACCACGCGAGCGTCGTTCTATCTGTACTCCACGCCGGCCGAGATCGACGCACTGGTCGACGGCCTGGAGCACGTACGGAACTTCTTCGGATGAGGGGCTGAGGCGTGAAGCTGGACTCCATGTACCAGGACGTCATCCTGGACCACTACAAGAACCCGCACGGGCGTGGTCTGAGGGACGGCGACGCCGAGGTGCACCACGTCAACCCGACGTGCGGCGACGAGATCACGCTCCGCGTGAAGTACGACGGCACGACGATCAGCGACGTCAGCTACGAGGGGCAGGGCTGCTCCATCAGCCAGGCCTCCGCCTCCGTGCTGAACGACCTGCTGGTCGGCAAGGACCTGGCCGAGGCGCAGAAGATCCAGGAGACCTTCCTGGAACTGATGCAGTCCAAGGGGAAGATCGAGCCCGACGACGCGATGGAGGAGGTCCTGGAGGACGCGGTCGCGTTCGCCGGGGTCTCCAAGTACCCGGCCCGGGTGAAGTGCGCCCTCCTCAGCTGGATGGCGTGGAAGGACGCGACGGCCCAGGCGCTGGACGCCGACGCCGAAAGGACAACGGCATGAGCGAGACCGTGGAGATGAAGCCGGCCTCGGAGGAGGAGCTCCGCGAGGCCCTGATGGACGTCGTCGACCCCGAGCTGGGCATCGACGTCGTCAACCTGGGCCTGATCTACGGCATCCACGTCGACGACTCCAACGTGGCGACCGTCGACATGACCCTGACCTCCGCGGCCTGCCCGCTGACGGACGTCATCGAGGACCAGGCCAAGTCCGCCACGGACGGTCTGGTCAGCGAGCTGCGCATCAACTGGGTCTGGATGCCGCCGTGGGGCCCCGACAAGATCACGGACGACGGCCGTGAGCAGCTGCGGGCGCTGGGCTTCAACGTCTGAGCGAGCGGTTCGAGGAGTGGCCCCCGGCGCGAGGTGAAGCCGGGGGCCGCTTCGCGTGCGGCCGTCCCTGGCTACGATCGGCCGTCATGGGGTACGCACTGCTCGCCGGAGCCATCGCAGCGGAAGTGGTCGGGACGACCGCCATGAAGTACAGCGAGGGGTTCACCCGGCTGTGGCCCTCGGTCGTCACCGTCGCCGGGTACCTGGTGGCGTTCGCGCTGCTCGCGCAGACCCTGAAGACCCTGTCGGTCGGAACGGCGTACGCCATCTGGTCGGGGGTCGGGACGGCCGCCATCGCGGTGATCGGCACGATGTTCATGGGCGAGGGACTCACCCTCGCCAAGGCCGGCGGCATCGCGCTGATCATCGCCGGAGTGGTGGTGCTCAACCTGGGCGGGGCGCACTGACCGGTGCCGGCCGGCGGGGCGGGCCGCCCGCGCGGACCGCACGCCGAGACGGGGTCCGCACCGGTTCGCGTCCGCGGCCACCCGTTGGTTAGGTTGCCCTCATGACCGACACGACTGCTCACAGCACCTCCGGCGCGGTGGCCGCCGGCCTCGCCACCATCGCCGCCGACGGCACCGTTCTCGACACCTGGTTCCCCGCCCCCGCCCTGGCCGACCAGCCCGGCCCGTCCGGCACCGAGCGGCTCTCCGCCGAGCAGGCCGCGGAACTCCTGGGCGGCGGGGCCACCGCGGCGGTCGGCCCGGACGCCCGCCGGGGCGTCGAGGTGGTCGCGGTCCGCACGGTCATCTCGTCGCTGGCCGAGAAGCCGGTCGACGCGCACGACGTCTACCTGCGCCTGCACCTGCTCTCGCACCGCCTGGTCCGGCCGCACGGCCAGAACCTGGACGGCGTCTTCGGCCACCTCGCCAACGTCGCCTGGACCTCGCTGGGCCCGGTCGCCGTGGACGACCTCGAGAAGGTGCGGCTCAACGCCCGCGCCGAGGGCCTGCACCTGGCCGTGACGTCCGTCGACAAGTTCCCCCGCATGACGGACTACGTCGCCCCCAAGGGCGTCCGCATCGCCGACGCCGACCGGGTGCGGCTCGGCGCGCACCTCGCCGAGGGCACCACCGTCATGCACGAGGGCTTCGTCAACTTTAACGCCGGCACGCTCGGCACGTCGATGGTCGAGGGCCGCATCTCGGCCGGTGTCGTCATCGGCGACGGCTCCGACATCGGCGGCGGCGCCTCCACCATGGGCACCCTGTCCGGCGGCGGCAACGTGCGCATCACCATCGGCGAGCGCTGCCTGGTCGGCGCCGAGGCGGGCGTCGGCATCGCCCTCGGTGACGAGTGCGTGGTCGAGGCCGGCCTGTACGTCACCGCGGGTACCCGCGTCACCATGCCCGACGGTGAGATCGTCAAGGCCCGTGAACTGTCCGGCGCCTCCCACATCCTGTTCCGCCGCAACTCCGTCACCGGCACGGTCGAGGCCCGCCCGAACAACGCGGTCTGGGGCGGTCTGAACGAGATCCTGCACAGTCACAACTGAGCCGGCCGTCACCCCCGTACGCCCTCGTACGGGTTACTCCCCGTGTCTTCGGGGTCGTTTTGGCAGATGAACGGGTGGACACAGGGTCCGATCAGAAGCCGGGACGACTGACATACAGGAATGGGGACGAACGGGCGATGACGAACGAGTGGGTGTGGGGCGTGGTCCGCTGTGCGGTCGGAGTGATGGGAGTGGCGTCCGTGCTGATGCTGTGCGGCACACTGGCCAGTTCCGCACACGCGGACGAGACCAACACGGCCTCCCACAACGGTCACCGCGTCGGGCTGATCAACGCCAACGTCGGTCAGGTCGACGACCCCGCGGAGGACGTACTGGAACACACCCTGCTGTTCGGGGACGGGTACGCCTGGGACTGAGGGGGCGATCCGGCGGTCCGGACCGCGGCGCGTGAGAACGTGCCGCGCGGGCAGGACCAGTAGCCGGTCCGACCACAGGCCGGCCCCCGCAGCCGCCGCCGCGCCCAGGGCGAAAAGCA